>JAZSJG010000106.1:0-34144 GCA_045534215.1 Eubacteriales bacterium | reverse complement strand
TACAGCCGTGAAAGGGCCGTGTCTTAACCGCTTGACCAACGAGCCATGAGTGGTAGCGGAAGTCGGATTTGAACCAACGACCTGCCGGGTATGAACCGGACGCTCTGGCCAACTGAGCTATTCCGCCATTCCATTTTTGAGTTTTTCCTCAAATCTCGCTTGCCTATTATATCATAAGAAAAATCAAAAGTCAATACATTTTCGAAAGTTTTTTCTTTTTTTCGCAAAACCGCGATTTATCTGACAGCCGACTTTATCTAAGGTTAACTCGGCTGTCAGAACAAAAGACAACTGCATAAATTTTATTAAATGTTCAAATTTGCTGAACTCTGTTCTTTTTTATCATCAGATTTTACTATTATTGCCATGGCGACACTATAATAAAATACGGGATATATATTGAACACAAAATTATCAAGCATACTCTCAGCTATTAAGACAAGCATTGAGAGAGCAAGCATTGTTTTCATAAACGTAGGTCTTTTGAAAACTCGCTTTGATGCATCAAATACATAATACAGATATGCCAAAAGTCCTATTATGCCCGTTGCCGATAAAAGCTCAAGCACCGTGTTGTGTGCCATTATGGGAAGTGGGCCGAATGTGTAGGTTTCAACAACAAGCCCGTAAAATCCCTTTCCGAATATCGGAGCTGCAATAAAGTTCTTAAATGCCGCACGCCACATATCGAATCTTCCATTATCGGAAAATCCTCTTGAAAAATAATCTGCTAAAACAGTGTATATTTTATCCCATAAAATGACGAGCATAAGGGCTGCAAGAAGTATCATAGCTCCCACGATTATTCTGAACACACGCTTATTTTTTCCGATAAAGCAGGATATTATAACGCAACATGCGTATATGAGAGTTGAAAAAATCAAGGCATTTCTTGACATGGTTAATACGGAAGCTAAATATGTCACTGTCGCTGACGCAAAATACAACCACGGATATTTATTTTTATTCATTCCGTAAAATAAAACGGGTATAAGCACCGCCAAGGACACACCAACAAGGTTCCAAATTCCCCAACCGAGTGCCACTCCAACCTTGTTTATTGAGCCGTCAACAAATATAGTGTCCGAGGTAATAAACAGGTGCAAAAGCTCAGCGCTTATTATCAGAGAAATAAGCATGCTTATATATGCGAAGTAGCTTGAAAGACTCTCAGCATCATCTTCATCTGAGAAGCCGTGATACATAAGCAAAAACAATAATAAATACACCGCAACGTGTCCAAGCGAGAAAATAAGATTGCCTATCTTCCAAGAGCTTGAAAAGGAACCGTTTAACAAAAACGCAACCGAGAGTATCAAAAGAGGTATTATGTGCGGTGTTTTTTTTAGTGAAATTTTCGCATATACCCTATTCCTTATCACAAACACAAAGAGGCCTATAAAAATGAATACACAACCCGTAAGCAAAACGGGAAAACGCCAACCGGAGAAATAATAATCTGTGCGAGTCGGATAAAAGGGAGAATTTGCGACGGATATTTGCATATAGCAAGTGCAAAGTGAAATTATAAACGGCTTAATCGACCGCGAAATACACAGCGCTCCAAACGCAAGGAGTACGTGAAGAGTATTAAAGAAAACTTCAAGTGCTGTTAAATTTCCTATCAAAACTATAGCTGTTATAACAAGAGGATATATATCGCCTTGATAAAACGCACAAAGCGATTCTTTGCTTAGTGCTTGTCTCTTTTCACATTTCACTCTTTAATCAGCTCCTTAATAATCGAATATGTGTTCGGAAAAACGTTCTGCTTGGCAAAAAGTTCATACCGCGAAAGAATACTTTCTTCAGAGAGCAAAATTTCGCCTTTGTACAGCATATTTATTTTGCTAACCATATCGTCGATACTGTTAAGGTTAAATAAAACTCCTGATATACCGTCCTCTATTATATCTCTGTGACCTTTTATATCCGACGCCAGCACCTTAATACCACAGCCAACAGCTTCTATAATATTAAACGGCAGCCCCTCTTTTTCACTTGCTGAAACATAAAGGTCTGAAGCTCTGATATAGTCACACGGATTTGGTTTATGACCGATAAGATGAACTGAATCACTAACCCCAAGCGTTTGCGAAAGCGTCTGCAGCTCTTCCCTTGCAACGCCGTCACCGATGAAAAGAAGCTCTGCATTTGGTATGCTCTTCCTTATTTTCGGAAGTGCAGATATAATCATTTTTTGATTCTTTGCAGAATAAAGCTCCCCAACAAACGAAATAACGTATTTATCTTCAAGCGCAAGCTCTTTTCTTATTTCTGACGGTAGGACGGTCTGTTCAGCAACTTCTGCCCCCATACCGTAAATGAAGGCCGTCGGTCCTAAAGAAAGCTTATACTTTTTTGCTATGGTATAATCCTCGGTATTCATCACTACAAGAGCATCAGTCTTTTTAGCTAGCAGCTTTTCGCAAAGGAAAAATATTCTATCCTTAATGCTTCTCATTTTGAAAGGGAACATATAACCGTGAACTATATTAACGACACGGGGTCTGTTCTTTTTAGGCATTACGAATCGAATGTTAAACGCAGCAAGCGTTGTGTTTAGAATTACTGCATCAAACTTTTCCCTTTTTAATATACGTTTTATTTCCCTTTGGCACTGTAGATTTTTAAGGGAAAGCATTTTCTTTTCAAACTTTACGTTAAAATCTGCCCCATCTCCATTTGCCATTATATAAACCTCATGTCCCTCGGAGCGCAAAGCACTTATATAGTCGAGGTGAAAGTGGTTTATATGTGACACGGTGCCTGCAGCATAAAGCAGTTTAGCCATTTTCAGTATCCTTTTCGGTAGATGTTTTTTCTGCTAAATGAATATCCTTTTCGTCTGCTGTTTCTTCGGAACTTCCCTTCACTTGTATAGCAGCGAGAGGTTCTTCTTTCGATTCACACGCAATTTCATCAACAGAAGTAGGTGCTTTTTTATCGGTACCTGCATCTACTGTTACATATTTTTCATTCCTGTTTATTGCCTTAAACGGAGTTTTTAATAGTATGGCTATATCGAGCAGAATAGACCAATGCTCTATATATTCTATATCCTTATGGATACGCTCTTCTATGGACGTATCTCCTCTTAAGCCGTTTATCTGAGCAAGACCTGTTATGCCCGGCTTTACGTAATGCTTTATCATATATAGAGGAATTATCTCTCTGAAATAATCAACAAAAACCGGTATTTCAGGGCGAGGACCTACTAGCGACATACTTCCTGCAAGAACATTGAACAGCTGAGGAAGCTCGTCTATTGCTGTGCGACGTATAAATGTTCCGAATTTTGTTTTTCTCGGATCTTCTCCGGTAGTCCATGCCTTATCAGACTCATCATTCACGCGCATTGAGCGAAACTTGAGCATAGTAAACGGCTTGCCGAGAACGCCTATACGCTTTTGCTTAAAGAATATGGGACCGGGTGATGTTGCTTTTACTCCTATCGCAGTCGCAATCATAATAGGAGATGTTATTAGTATTAACAGTATGGAGCCAATAATATCCATAGCTCTCTTTATTATGGCATTTCCTCTGTTGTCAAGCGGCGTGCTGTGAATATTTATCAACGGAACACGTCCAACCTGCTCTATCTGACGCGAGGTCTTGAAAAATCCGTAAATTACAGGGAGAAAATAAACCTTTATACATCTGTCGTCACACATATTTACAAGCTTGATAAGATGTCTTTTATCATATGCATCAATGGCAAAAACCACGTCTGTGGGATTGTATTTGTCGAGTATTGCCGAAAGCTCTCTGAAAGAGCCGAGCTTATCTATTCCAACCTCTTCTTCGTCTATTTTATCTCCTACGAATCCTATGAGCATTGCGCCGTAATTTTCGCTTGAGGTCACTTCCTTTACATATGCTGCAGCGGTAGAGGTGTTGTCACCGATTATAATTATCTTTCGTAGGTTATATTGCTTTTGGCGTAAGGTTCTGAGTATTACCTTTATGGTATGTCTTTTGAATGTTAAAAATGCAGTTGAAACTATTGCTGCAAAAAGAATCCAAAATAAAACAAACTCCTTATATCCGGTTCTTGCTACAAAAGCTGTAATTATCGCATTGATACCATAGTATACGCCGTTGACCTGCAGAACTGCGGGCAAGCTTCTGAACGTTCTCAAATATCTGTTGGGCTTATATAAATTCAGTATATGATAAATGAGTGTACAGACAAAAAGATTTGCAAACAAAACGAGTAACGTTCCGGGGTCTATTATAGATATAACCGGACCATAAAGCATTATAACGAATACGTAAGATACTGCATATGCTACCAAATTAATGAACATATCAAAATAGCTCTCGAGCATTGACAGTATATGGCGATTTCCGTTTGGCATTTCAATCTCCAATCTATCGGCAGATTTAACTCTATTGTAAAAATCAAGTGATAAATATATCTTAAATATATTTGCAAGTTATATAATAACATTTTTATACGCCTTTGTCAAGCATTGGCAAATATCGGGCACTGATATGGCTTGACAAGTTCAGTCTTTAATGATAAAATTAGTTGTCTGGTATTATATAGTGCGCCCTTTACACAGTACGCAATATATAGTATCCGACTCTATAAAGAGGAGGACTAAAAATGAATTTTACGCAAAGCATTAAAGAAATTGAAGAAAAAATCGCTTACACCTTCCGTAACAAAGCTCTGCTTAAGCAGGCATTTACAAGAAGCAGCTACTGCAACGAGCGCAAGCGCACCGGTAAGGCGGTGTATCAGTCAAACGAAGTGCTCGAATTTTTCGGCGACAGCATTCTTTCCGCTGCTATAGTCACACTCATTATGAGAAAGATGTCACGCACATACGAGCATGGAATTTCAACCGAGCTTGGCGAAGGCGATTTTTCGAATATCAAGGCGAAATTAAGCGACAAAAAGAGTCTTTCACAAGCACTTTATGCAACAGGGCTTCAAAAATATCTGTTGCTGGGTGAGGGAGATATCAAGCTCGGCGTAGAAAATGAACCGTCCGTCATGGAAGACCTTTTTGAAAGTATAATAGGCGCAATATATATTGATTCCGAGCAAAATTTAGGTATAGTTATTAATACTGTTGCCAAGCTTATCGACGTAAATGAATATTTGAATCAACGCACGCCCCCCATGCAAAGCTTCAAGAATGCTCTGCAAGAATGGTGTGCTGATAAAAACCACAGACATCCTGCACCAGTGTATAAAACCGTCAGTGAGAGCGGTCCCGACCACAAGAAAGTCTATGAAAGAGCTTGCTATATCGGAGAAAAAATATACGGCACAGGTACGGGAAAAAATTTCAAAATTGCAGACACAGCAGCGGCAGAAGTGGCATTGAATGAAATAATGCTGGAGGACAAGGAGACTGTTTCTTCACAGAAATTTGACGTCCTTCATGAATTAAGAAGATTAGCTTCAAAGCATAAAAAAACGAGCCCCGAGTTTCGCGACCTTGGAGAAACAAAAAGCTCAACCCCTAAGTGCAAGGAATACCTGATTGAGTGCAGATTTTCCGGCTTTTCAGCAGTAGGTACAGGAGAGAGTAAGCATGATGCTAAAGTATCCGCGGCAACAAACCTCTTAAACGAACTCGATTCAAAAAAAAAGACTAAAAAAACAGCATCATTCAAGCCAAAAGACAACAGCACAAAGGCTAGAAAATAACACTTTAATTCTTAGCAAATCGGCATCCGTGTAACGTAATAATATAATCGGCGGTGAAGGCACTTGTAATTTTGTGCCTTCACCGCCTTTCGCATTACTAAATCAAAATTATCGTATATACGTTTTCAAAAATCATTCTTGGACTATAAGACCGTATCCTCCTGCCTTTCTTTTATATACAACAGAAACCTTGTGAGTTTCGTCATCTGTGAATGCAAAAAAGCTATGTCCTAAAAGGTTCATTTGTAATATTGCCTCTTCTATGCCCATTGGCTTAAATGGAAATTTCTTGGTTCTGATTTCAAATTCCCCTTCTTCCTCATACTCGTCGTCATCATCCTCCGAGATAACAAAAGCACCCTGCTTAACGGTTTTTTCAAGACGTGTTTTGTTTTTTCTTATTTGTCTTTCGAGAGATTCAATTGCTCTGTCCAGCGCAGTTATGAAGGTATCGCTTTCCTCTTCGCTGCGGAAGGTTGTTGCACCGTAGTTTACGGTAATTTCGAGGATTTTCACCCCTTTTCTTGTTCTGCAGGTTACGAATGCCTCGGTATTGTCACCAAAGAATTTGTCGAACTTTAAAAGCTTCTTCTCAATGATTACTTTGAGACTGTCTCTTACACTCATCTGTTTACCGTAAATCGTAATTTTCATATTCTTCCTTCCTTTCACACGGGGTTTTACAGAAGCACTTGCTTCGCATTTCTAGTATAGCATATTTTATGTGAAAAGTAAACACATTTTTCAAAATTTATTTTGATTTTTTGTAAAATGTGTATAAATGGTAAATTATATTTGCATTTGTACTTTTTTGGTTGACACAGCTTTCAAAATGTGATAGAATAAAGTTTATGAGGGCTAAGTTAATTCGTCCGCAGGGTTGTGCTCTGCGGTCGCTGATTTGCTTACCCTATTTTTATACCGTTTGCCGAATGGCTTATATTGATTCCGGAGAAAACAAATGCTTAAAGAAAAAACACTGAACAGAAAAGTAATCTACACGGGAAAGGTCTTGACTCTACTCAAGGATGAGGTTGAGCTCCCTAACGGAAAAAACGCAAGTCGAGAGTACTGTCTGCATATAGGAGCTGTTTGTGTAATTCCTGTACTTTCCGACAAGAGTGTTATTGTTGAGCGTCAATACCGTCACGCACATGGAAGAATTTTTCTTGAAATTCCCGCAGGAAAGCTTAACTACAAGGACGAAGACCCACTCGAAGCTGCGAAGCGAGAGCTTCTAGAAGAGACCGGTGCTGTAGCAAACAAATACACTTTCCTTGGAGAAATTGACACGTCCCCTGCTCTTTTAAGCGAAAAGATATATATGTTTCTTGCTGAGGATATTTCCTTTAAGGAACAAAACCTTGACGAAGATGAATTCCTAGAGGTTGAAAAAATACATATCGATAAGCTTGTTGATATGACAATGGAAGGTAAAATCAAGGATTCCAAGACACAAATTGCCGTACTTAAGGCGAAGCGAATACTTGACTCCAGAACATAAACACGTCTTGTACTTTTGTTGACAAAACATGAAAACTATGCTAAAATACTTATACCAAGCTTTACGGAGGTAAGCGGTAGTGCCGATTTCAATTTCCTTAATAATTACGATTTTTACACTTTTAGCGATTGCGCTTGGAACTCTGAAAGGTATTAACCGTGGCGTTTCGCGACAGGTAATACGTCTTGCGACAAATGCAGTTGCAATTTTCCTAAGTGTACTTATTTCAAAAAAGATATATCTTAAGGTAGACGGTTTCTTTGACGGCAAAACCGTTGCAGATATTCAAAGCTGGATATCCGGACTCGGATTTGTTCCTGAAAGCGTAACCTCTTGGATTGTTAGCTTTGATATGGAAACCATTGAGAACATTCTCTACATTCCGCTAACGCTTGTTGCCCTGCCCTTAATATTCACCTCTGTATTTTTGGTCCTTAACGGACTTGTCAAAATAATTTACGCGGTTATATGCGGATTAGCGGGACTTACCAAGCGTAAAAATAACGCCGCAACACGTGCTGTTGGCGGAGTTTTAGGAGCTGTACAAGGGCTTATCGTGGCCGGCATGATTCTTCTGCCTATTATTGGTGTTGTAAATGTTGCTTCACGCTCAGTCACTACAATAAACGAAGGCGCAAAGGAAGAGAATGTTTCGATTACTCTTACAAATGTTTATGACACTTATGTAAAAGAGGCGGCAGACAATATATTTGTCAAAACCTATTCTGCCTGTGGGGTGGATGCTCTTTATAATGCTGTGGTAACTCTGAATGTCAACGGACTTGATACCAATATGGCCCAGCTTTTCCCTGACGTTGCAAACATCTATTCGGAGGCAGCAAAACTAAGGGGAACGGATTGGAAAAAGCTTACCCCTGAAAATCAAGAGCAAATAAAAAAGATAGCTGCACTTGCAGAGGAAAACAAATATCTTTCCAATATACTTGCAGGGGTTGTTCGCGGAGCTTCTCATGCTTACGATAACGGGAATATAAAAATCAACCTCGAACCCTCATTACAAAATGCATTAGTTCACGCAATTGAAATATTCCACACAACAACACCTGAAACTCTTCACGAGGACATTGATGTTATTTTGAACGTTTACTTTATCCTAAGTGACGGTGATGTAATATATGCCATCGGCACTGAAAGCAAGCTGATAGATACCTTCACTGCACAGGATGAAAACGGTGATACTGTTATAAGCAAGGTTATGTCTGAGCTTGACGCTCATCCTCGTACCCGTCCCATAGTCGACCTTGTTGCCAAGGTTGCCCTTTCTGCGATGAAAGACAAAATAGGACTTGACGAGGAAACGGAAGTGCTTTACGAGAACGTAAAAGGGGGGCTTGTTGAAACCTTAGCTATTGACAAGAGTACGTATCAAGACGATGAGGAATATATTGAAGCGGTGTCAGAATCCATAAATCAGACACTTACGGAAAACGGAATTGAAATAGAACCGGAAATGGTTGACACCATGGCCAACTACGTAAACGACAATTACGAGGAACTGAACATAGAATCAGAAGACTCTCTTAACAAAATTCTTATTTCCTACTATGATGCTTATATTGAATATATGAATTCGTCTGAAACCCCGGAGGATATAGTAATTCCTGGTGTAACACCGTAAAATCGAACAATCCCATTTAAATATAAAATGGTAGATATTGAATTGCAATATCTACCATTTTTCTTTTAATACCGTATTAAAGTGCTTTGCTTAATATTTAACACTCATTCCAAGCTCTCCAAGCTTGGCTATTATAAGCTCGGTAGCTGGTTGAATTTCCTGTTTGCTGAGTGTTCTTTCCGTGGAAACGAAAGTAAATCTAACCGTCAGTGCGGTTGAACCGTCAGCGGTATAGATATCTTTAACCTTTACATCGCGAAGAAGCTGCGGACATGCCAAATGAGATGATTCGGAAAGCTTATCAAAATCAAGCGTTTCTACATTTGCATTAAAGGTTATATCTATCTCTATTTCGGGAAATTTGGAGGGTTCTTTATAAACAGTTGTTCCCGCCGATATCTTAGAAAATGCCTCTGTATTTATTTCGAACATTGCTACAGCGCATTTCTTATCAATATTATCTAAAACTATGGGGTGAACAGTCGAAATAAATCCTACAACTCTACCATCAACAGTTATATCAAAGGTATTGGTCGGGTGCTCAAAATTGTAAATCGGCTGACGCAATTCGAAGCTTGCCTTTTTATGAAGAATATCAGAAACGATTTCCGAAACAACATCACAAAGGTTCATAAAGACCTTTTCCTCTCCTAAAGACTTAGAGAAGGAGGCAACTGCGAGCTTTTTCTGTTCGTTACAATATCCGTTTTCTTTGAAGCCCTCGACCGCGTGGCCAATTTCGAATATACCGAAGCTATCCTTATAACCCCTGTTTTCCTTCACAAAGGAAAGAAGAGTAGGAAGTATAGATGTTCTTAAATATCTATGATCAGGTGTTTGAGCGTTAATAATTTTAACATTCTCGAGAGTTTGTATTCCAAGCTCCTTGTCCTTCTGGCAGTCTGACCATATATAAGAGTGCACCTCGTGCATACGGTAGCTCTTGACGAGCAAATCCTTCATTCTATCCTCTTCTGACTTAAGGATTTCCTTACGGACCGGATAAAGAGCGCTCGCCGAGGTAAATACATCAAAATTATCATAGCCGTATATTCTGGTTATTTCCTCAATGATATCGGCTTTAATTGTAACATCCTTTGTCGCTCTCCAGCTTGGTACTGTAACAGAGAAATTCTCTGCCCTACACTCAACCTTAAAGCCGAGTCCATTAAGGGTTTTCAATATCTTTTCTGTGGATATATCGATACCCGTGTAACGATCAACGTACTTTTTGTCAAAATCAAGAACTATTGTGGGATAGTGCTTAACGTAGCAGTCGGAGAAAGAGGAAACGACTCTGACGCCGCTGTCGCACTCTGAAAGCAAAAGAATTAGGCGCTCTGTCGCTACTCGGCAAAGTTCAGGGTCGAGCATCTTCTCATATCTCATGGAAGCATCTGTACGGAGGCCGAGGCGTGTGGTTGTTTTTCTTACCGAGACTCCGTCAAATGTTGCAGACTCAAGCAACAAAGAATCTGTGTCATCACTGATTTTGGAAGCATCTCCACCCATAACGCCCGCTATGGCAACGGGTAGATTATTTGAGGTAATCATGAGCATCTGACTGTCAATCTGACGTTCAACTCCGTCAAGGGTTGTGAACGTAAGCCCATCACAAAATGTCTGAACCTCAATTTTATCTACTATACGGCTGTCAAATGCATGCATTGGTTGACCTATCTCCATCATTACGTAGTTGGTAAGGTCGGCGAGAAAATTGATTGCTCTTGAGCCGCAGTAGTAGAGGCGTATTCGCATATTAACAGGAGATTTTTTGCGAGTTATATTTTCGACTTTGATAGCGGAATAACGGTATACAAGGTCTGTTGCCTTAACATCTATTTCAACCGGTGGCAAGGAATCATATACCGAAGTATCATAGAGTGAAAGCGGTTTAAGCTCTCTGCCGGTAATAGTAGCAAATTCTCTTGCAATTCCGTAGTGACTCCAAAGGTCAGGGCGGTTTGTCAACGATTTATTGTCAACCTCGAAAACTATATCATCGATATCGTACACCGTCTTCAAATCCGTGCCGAGTGCTATATCGTCGTCGAGCTCCCATATGCCTGAATTATCGTCGCTGATTCCAAGCTCTGCTTCTGAACAGCACATACCGTAAGATGTATATCCTGCTATAACAGCGGGAGTAATTTTATGACCGCAAACAGCTCCCCCATCTGTTGCCAGAGCGACTTTCATGCCCTCTTTCACATTTGGTGCACCGCATACTATATCTACTATACCGCTGCCCGTGTCAACTTTGAGCAGGTGAAGCTTCTGTGACTTGGGGTGATTTTCCACGCTGACAATTTGTGCCGCAATTACGCCGTAGGTGTCTTCGCCTTTAACGTATATATCTTCGACCTCAGCTGTAGAAAGTGTAAAATTTCTTATAAGAGATTTTTTGTCAAGACCGGAAAGGTCAACAAAATCTCCAATCCAATTCATAGATAAAAGCATTTATATGAGCCCTCCTTAGACAGACTTGAATTGCGAGAGAACCTTGAGGTTACCGCTATTGAAATCTCTAATATCCTTAACACCGTACTTCATCATTGCAAGACGTGTAAGTCCCAGTCCAAAGGCAAAGCCTGTATACTTTTCAGTATCGATACCGCCATCTCTTAAAACATTAGGATGTATCATACCGCATGGGCAGAGCTCAAGCCAACCGGAATTCTTACAGGTAGGACATCCTTCTCCACCGCAAATCAAGCAATTTATATCAAGCTCAAATCCCGGCTCGACAAACGGGAAAAATCCGGGACGCAATCTTACCTTTATATCTCTTTTGAAAACCTCGGAAAGCATTGTTTTCATGAAATATATGAGGTTTGAGATTGAAATATTCTCATCTATCATCATACCTTCCATCTGGAAGAAGGTGTTTTCATGGCTTGCATCGGTAGACTCGTTTCTAAAGCAGCGTCCGGGGAAAATGGCACGAAGGGGAGCACCGTATTTTTTCATTATTGCATTTTGCGCTGCAGAGGTCTGGGTCTTTAAAAGCTGTCCGTTTTCAAGATAATACGTGTCTTGCATATCTCTTGCGGGGTGATGCTTCGGTATATTGAGAGATTCAAAGCACTCGTAGTCGTCTACGACCTCAGCATAGTCCTCTATTGTAAAGCCCATGCTCTCAAATATCTGTTCAACCTCACGTGAAGCAAGAGTTATAGGATGATATGAGCCAAGCTCTCTTTCATAAACAAGAGTCGGATTATATTTTTTTGCATTTCTTACGCGTGCCTGTATTGCCGCTTCGCGAAGTGCGCTTTCAGCTTGTATAATTGCACTCTCAACCTCGTTCTTAAATGTGTTTATAAGCTGTCCTGCCGTTTTTTTGTCGGCAACGTCACGAAGTCCTTTCATGAGTTCGGCAATCAAGCCCTTTTTTCCCAAAAAACTAACTCTTAACGCTTCAAGAGATTCACTCGAGGTAGCAAGTTCGAGTTCTTTGCAAAAGCTTTGCTTAAGTTCTGCTATTTTTTCCTGCATTGTCAGAATGTTCCTTTCGATATGGCAAATTTGTTTACAAAAAATCTACCAAAGTTTCAACCTAATAATTATAAACTATATATAAATATTTGTCAATAAGACATCGCGTCAAAAGTGAATTTTATCAATGCTTTTTATATAACTTATAACGCTTTCGGGTACAAGTGAGTCTAATGACTTGTTTTCTCTTATGCGGTTTCTTACAAGAGTGGAGCTTATATTCTTGAAATCAGCATCACATTCCCAAAGCTCAGTTTCATATCCACCGTGACTAAGGTTCCAATCTGCTTGTCTTTTTTCATATTGGAGGTCAATATCATTTCGCCAACCCTTTATGATTTTCTCTATATTGTGCTCGCGCATATAATCTACTACGTATCCGGGGGAATAGCTGACTATAACGTTTTGAAGGCTGTCGGTTGCCAAAATCAGCATTTTAACCCGTTCTTCTACAGAAAATGTATATGTTTTTTCGGGATTTGTGAATACCACTACAAAAACTTCATCGTAAATCTGTGCTGCCTTTTTGATTACCTCAAGATGTCCGAGAGTTACAGGGTCAAAGCTTCCGGGAACAATCACTCTCATTATCAGTTAACCCCTTTCCTATATAGAAGAATGTTGACTGAGGTCTTCTTGCCGTACGAAGATGATTTGAGAACCTCGAAGCATTCAAGAGATTGGATGTCTGGGTTTTCTTCTCCGCTCTCTAAAACCACTATTGCTCCGCCTTCAAGGAGTTGTGCTTCGGTCAGTCGACGCAGCGCCTCGACGCAGCACTTTGCAGAGTAAGGCGGGTCAATAAATACAAGGTCGTATTTTACCCCCACAGAGCTTTCCTTACGGACAAAATTACGCCAATCGCTCACACAGTATCGGCACAAATCAAAAAAACCGGTGTTTTTGGCATTCTTCTTCACAACATCCATTGCTTCGCGCGAGGAGTCAACGAAGGTCACGCTTGCCCCTCCCCTTGAGATTGCCTCGAGTCCCATTTGTCCTGAGCCGGCAAAAAGGTCTAAGACGCGTCTATTATCTATATCAAACTGTATAGACGAAAAAATTGCCTGTTTTATTCTCTCGGACGTGGGTCTTGTTTCCTCGCCCTCAAGCGTCTGTATACGCTTTCCCTTTGCAATTCCTGTTATAATTTTTAACACGGGGTCTCCTCCGTTTACTTTTTATGATAATAATTGTATATGCTTTCGGCATCGCGCGCTGATATTCCTTTTAATGCTTTTAGCTCTTCTACATTTGCCTTTTTTATTTCCGTAATAGTCATTTGGGAAAGCATTTTTTTTGCTTTGGCGCTGCCTATTCCCTTGATTTTTTCAAGTGAGGAGTGTGTAAGAGTTTTAATTTTGGCATTTTGTGATGATTTGAAAGCAAAGCGATGTGCTTCCTCTTGAATTCGGTACACAAAAGAGTATACGCCGGGGTCTTTTGCTATTGATATTTCTCTGTCACCGTCGGTAATTGCACGGGTTTTGTGGTATTCATCCTTGACCATGCCGAAAATTTTTATTTCAATTCCCTTTTCCTCCACAAGCCGTTTAACAACTCTTACATGGGTTGCTCCTCCGTCGAGTAAGATCAAATCCGGCTCCTCGCCTAAGGATAACGTTCCGTCACCTATATGCGAAAGTCGCCGACCAAGAACCTCTCTCATAGAACCATAATCATCTCTACCGTCCGTAGTCCTTACGTTAAAGGTTCTATAATCACTTTTTTTGAGCTTTCCATCCTTGTAGACTACCATTGATGCGGTGATACTTTCATCCCCTATGTTTGATATATCATAAGCTTCTATGCGGCGAGGCAAATAGCTTAAACCGATAAGCTCTGAAAAGCGTTTAAGGTTTTTATCCTCTCTTTCCCACTCAAGACGGTATTGGCGTGCAGATTCCTTGGCATTTTCAAGTGCCATATCGCAAAGCGCACGTCCTTCGCCTCGCTCGGGTATCTTTACAGCAACCTTGTACTTATTACCCGTAGACAAATATTCCGAAAGCAAGCTTATATCCTCATCTGAAATTGGAAAGTCGAGCATGATTTCCCGAGGCACACTTCCTGCGGAGTCGTAATAATCGACAATAAGCGGAATTGCATCCTCAGGACTTGTGAGCTCACTTAACGAAAGTATAAACTCATTTTTATTCACTAGAGCACCGTCTCTTACCGAAAGCATTGCAAGCACTCCCTCGCTCTCTGAGGTATAAAGAGCGAACACGTCGCGGTTAACCTTTGAATCAGCAACCACCTTCTGCTTTTCTGATAGGCGTTCAAGAGCAAATATGCTATCGCGCATGGCAGCAGCTCTTTCGAACTCTAAGTTTTCCGCAAAAACCTCCATATCACGAGTAAGCATTGCTTTAGTTTCCTTAACGTTTCCGTCGAGGACCCATTCTGCGCATTTTACAAGCGCCTTATATTCCTCAGCACTTACATTCCCCGTGCATGGAGCAATACATCTTCCCATGTCGCGATATATGCAGGGGCGCTCCTTGCCTATATCCTTCGGAAATCTTCTTTTGCATGTAGCAAGTGTAAATATCTTCTTAACGGTTTCAAGAGCCGTATGAGCACTTTGCGAGCTTTGATACGGACCGTAATATTTCGCCTTGTCAGCCCGTCTTTCGCGAGTCACAAAGACACTCGGATACTCGTCCTGCGTCACCTTGATATACGGATAAGATTTTGCGTCCTTGAGCTTAACGTTGTATTTTGGCGAATACTTCTTAATTAACACATTTTCGAGTGCAAGAGCTTCCATTTCGGTATCGCAAACTATATAATCAAAATCTCTTACAAGAAGAATCATTCGCTCTGTTCTGTAAAGGTGCTTATGCGACGAAAAATAGCTCGTCACACGGTTTTTCAGCTTTTTTGATTTTCCTACGTATATGACCGTGCCCACCGCATCCTTCATCATATAGACGCCGGGAGAAAGAGGAAGAGAATTTGCTTTGTCACGCAGCTTTTCTATAATATTCATAAGCCCTCCTTCGTAAAAGTCCTATATATATGAAAATCGGTGCGCTTGCACCGATTTTCATATGCTGACGAATGAACAGTGAAACCTTTTACGGCTCTGCAAATTCGCTGTCAATAAGCGCCGTCAATCCGTCAACAGCTTCGTTCTCATCATTGCCGTCTGCAATGATAGTAACTTCCATTCCCTTTACAATTCCAAGTGAAAGAACGCCGAGCAAACTCTTTGCGTTTACTCTGCAATCCTCCTTCTCAATCCATACAGAGCTTTTATATGTATTAGCTTTCTGGATAAAAAAGGTAGCGGGTCTTGCATGCAGACCTACACTGTTCTTTATTGTAACATTGCGAGAAACCATTAAAATATCTCCTTAGAGCTTCATTGCTTTCAGTATAACAAATTAAAAAATAAAAATCAATAGTTTTTTTACAAAAAGCTTTTATTTTTTAATAATATTTTAGTATTATTAGCATGCAATCTCTAAAATTACACGTCCCCCGATATTGATTATCTGTTAATATTTAAAATATCAATATCCGTCGCGGCCGACTCAATATCACTAAATGCACCGTAATATCCAAGTCGGTCATCATGCTCCTTTTTTGCCACGTTAAGACAAGCCGAGCAAGCACCGAGAAGCACCCAAAAAACATACAAAAGCGCACTGTCCTCAAATATGTTATTCTCAGTTGATGAGAAAATCAAGGAAAACGCAGCAATAACAGTTGCGTATAGAGGCGCTGCTACCGATGAAGAAGAATAATATAGTTTATAACGCGAAAGATGAAAAAGCTTGATTATAAGAAAGGCCAGCGCAAT
The DNA here is from genome assembly GCA_045534215.1 of Eubacteriales bacterium. Taxonomy (GTDB): domain Bacteria; phylum Bacillota; class Clostridia; order Oscillospirales; family CAG-272; genus UBA1740. The sequence continues at coordinate 18,024 of JAZSJG010000106.1, read as the reverse complement.
ACCAAGAGTTGTCAAACCCATCTCAAGTGCCACGTCAATAATTCCTCCGACTGAATATTCAGCGTTTCCTACTCCTATGCCGAAAACAGCATTTTCTTTTATGCCGTAAAATGCATTCTTGATATTATCAAAAGCAACCGCAAGTCCGGAATTATTAAATATGTGGGATAGCGTGTCAAGAATATTGACCGGAAGCAAAATAATTGCCATTGGTACGGCAATCAAAATTACAGTAAGAAAAATCGGACATTTGCGCGCAGCAATGATATAGTATGTACCAATAACAAGCGGTACTGCTACCATGGCAAACAGGTCAAATGTCAAAGCAAAGGCAAGCGTGTTTACAAATATCAAGACAGCATAAAAGAGCTTGTATATATTTTTGGTTGCCTCAATCATCAGTGTCATCGTCAATATTACAGATACAAGGAGAAATGCTGCAAGAGCGGTAGAGTTAATGAAGGTTGCGGATATTCCCACTGTTGAATTTAACAAGGAGAAGCTTGATTCTGAAAGCTCAATGAAAAACTCGGAAATTGCAAGAAGAGAGATAGGAACAGATGACACTGCAACAGCATTCATTACAGAATCCGCAAGTCGTCTGTTTACAATAAGATTCTTTACAGGGAAATACGAAAGCATAAGAAATACTTCGAGCATAGCTTTTTGAATGGATGCCTCTTGCTGTACAAGAGCACTTCCCACCACAATACACACAGCCGCCATGAAAACAAGTATATCATATATGCCGAAATTGTATACTCTTTTTCCTATGAACACCTTAATTACATAGGACAGGAAGGTAATTACCGACAAAAGCTCTATGGTTACTTCCGCATATGGAAGAATTGTGATGTAAGGAAGCGCCAGCAAGGTTAAAATCATTGAAAATTCAGGACTGCTCAGAGCACAAGACACGAGCAAAAGAATGATTATCGCCACCACCACCGCCTCTACGGAAAGGAAAAATCCAATTATCGCGGGAATAAATCCGAGAAATAGAGCCATTAGCGGATGAATAACCGTTGCGCTTTCAGTTCTGTTCATTCGCTTAAGAAGGAAAAATTCAAACAGAATATAATCAGTAACGCTGCACGACTCCAGAGCGACAAACATCGGCTTATCAAATATAAGCATAGGTGTAGATATTAATATAAAAGCAACTCCTATAATAAGAGACGACGGTTTAACGGCGGGCTCGGACTCAAAATAATACTCTCCAAGATGGAGAAGCAGTGTCAATAGGCCGAACGCCAAGGAAAAGCAACCGTATGCTCTTGTAGAGGTATAGCCAAGACACCTGGTTGAAGATTTTAAAAAGGCGGAAAAACGGCCTCTTAAAAGTCTTACAGTTCTTTTTTTACCAATTCCGCTAATTTCTTTAGTGGAAAATAAAAGGTCTAATCCGGATATGCTTTTCTGCGAATCTCGGTTTGCCATTTTTGCTCCTCCTTTTCCAAGATTTATTACTGTTTTTTCTTTCTTTTACTCTTCGGTTTAAGTGATTCTTCTATTTCAGGATGAAGCGCCAACAAATCCGGTCTTCTTTCCTTTGTTATCTTAACTGCCTCTTCCAGCCGCCATCGTTCAATTTTTTTATGGTCTCCGCTCAAAAGAACATCAGGAACTGCTCTGTCAAGAAAGACTCGCGGCTTAGTATATTGAGGGTATTCAAGAATTCCCGACGCGACCGATTCATTTTCATAGCACTCGTTAGATGAAAGAACCCCCTCTTTAAGTCTTGAAACTGCATCAACTACAATGCAGGCGGGTATTTCTCCCCCTGTTACAACGTAGTCACCAATGGAAATCTCCTCATCCACAATTTCGTCTATAACGCGTTGGTCTACCCCCTCATAATGTCCGCAAAGTATTATGATATTATCATGCATAGCAAGCTCTGAAGCCACACTGTGAGAAAAAGCCCTTCCTTTAGGTGACATATAAATAACATGGGGCTTTGTGTCGCTGCCAAGCTCCTCTTTTATACTCTTATAGCAGTCGTATATCGGCTGACAGGTCATAACCATTCCGACTCCACCTCCGAATGGGGTATCGTCGGTTTTTCTATGCTTATCTGTTGAAAAATCTCGCACGTTATGGCACTTAACCGCAATTATGCCTGCTTTTTGAGCTCTTCCTATAATGCTTTCGCTCAACACGGTATTTACCATATCGGGAAAAAGTGTAATTATATCAAATCTCATACTCAATCAAAAAATCCCGGAATGGTGTGAATGAAAACTCCCTTTTCGGTATTTATCTCCTTTATGAACTCAGGAACGCCGGGAATCAAAACCTCTCCATTTTCAGTGTCAACAACGTAAAGCTGACCCTTTACTGCATCATTTATTTCTTTAAGAGTACCGTAAACCGTACCGTTATCTGCATCAATTACGGGAAGACCTATAATGTCGGATATAAGAACTCTGCCATGCGGAACAGGAATATCTCCTCGTTCAAGATAAAGGACAGTATTTTTATATGCCTGTGCAGCTTCTCTTGTGTTTATTCCGTCTAAAGACATAAGCACAAATCTGTCAGACGCCGAGGCGCTTATCACCCTATACTCAGTGTAATGGCCGTCATTATTTTTCATAAAAACTCTTTTTCTTGAAGCCAAGACCTTTGGTGTATCGCACCAGGATTCAACCTTAAGCACACCGCGCACACCGTGAGCCGAGCAAATCTTGCCACATTCTAAAAATTCTTTTTTCATATCACTGCCGCCTTAATCGGTATGGTTTTCTTCAAATGAAGATTTTTTTCGTTTGATTCTAAAATAAGATGTGAGAATATTTTTCGTTTCGTCAGATAAAACTCCGCGCCTTAAGCTCGGTTTATGGTTTAATGGGAGCTCTGTAATATCAATTAGCGAGCCCATAGCTCCAAAGCGCAAATCGGGTGTACCGTATACTACCCTTTCTATTCGTGCGTTAACTATAGCACCCGCACACATGAGACACGGCTCCATGGTAACGTACAATGTCGCTCCCGGAAGACGCCAACCGCCCATTTTGCGACACGCCTCTTCGATTGCAAGTATTTCTGCGTGATGAGTAGCACACTTAGAGCCCTCTCTTCTGTTAAATGCTTCGGCAATTATTACTCCGTCATGGACTATAAGTGCACCGACAGGAACTTCATCAATGAGCTCGGCACATTTTGCAAGTTCTATTGCTTTTTGCATATAAAGCTCGTCTTTATCCACGGTTGTCCCCTCCTTAAAAGCTCAAATTTGTAAGAGCTGCTATAAAAGTGATTACAACGAAAAATATCAGCTCATAACCCATCTTTTCTTCTTTCTTGTCTGAGAGTATTGAACGGATTTGACACAAATATTTATTTCTCTCTTTGAACAAAACAGCACATGAAACTAAGGAAAGCGCCGAAAGCACAATAACAGATGAAATAACAAATTTTAAATTGCCGGAATACTTAATCCAGAAAATTGAGAACAGATTATTTGCAAAATGAAGTATAACAGACGGCCACACAGACTCATAAAGAAGATCGACGATTATAAAAATCATACCTGCCGCCAAAGCATAAGGTATCTGGTATATATTACAATGTGCAAAGGCAAATAAAACAGTTGATGTAAAAACCAATGTATTTCTGCACTCGTCTTTCATCAAGCAAATAGGCATGTACCTAAACAAGAATTCTTCAAGGAACGCCGGAAGTATGGCATGAAGCAAAATAACCAAAAACAAATTTTCCTCAAATACAGTAGGCGTCGGCTCTAAAAAAAGAGAGAGAAAAAGGGATGTCAAAAAGGATATTGCGAGCACTAAGAGAATTGTTGGTGCAGCTAAAACAGAAATCGCCATCGCGCTTTCCTTTGGAAACTCAAGGAGTGCAAGAGCATTTTTGCTAAAACGGTCTTTGCCTGTTGCTGCAAGAAAAATGATTGGTAGGATATATCCAATATAATATACTACCTCTGAAAAAGCCCCCTCGAGCATCCCCGCAAGCGACAAGAGGGCAATGAAAAGAAAATCTGCCAGAGTTATATACTTAACCGTTCTCTTCATATGGACCTCTCCCCTCTTTGAATATTAAATGGAAAAAAGAGGCCGTTGCCATGCAACAGCCCCGTATTTTAGCCAAAAATAGAAGAAAACTCGGTCACTTCTTTCCAACCCTCAAGGAAATCCTTGCTGCTAGAGTAGTCGGGCTGAATAACGTATGCTATTGCAACTGCGATAGCAAATACTGCGACTGCGACAAGCGTCCATTTTCTGAGCGTCTGTCCCTTGTGAGCGGCGCGCTCGTTACCGTAGTAGGTTTCGGTTTTTCCCGAAATTGTACCGGAAAGTCCCTCTTCCGATGTCTTCTGAATTGTTATGGAAATTACAATAAACACCGCGCAAACAAAAAGCACGGCAAGAAGTATATAATCAACCATGAAAACTCCTCCAAATCAAATATTCACGTGAAAAACAACTTCACGACATAAATCACGGAACTATTTTATCATATAAATTTAAAAAAATCAATACCTTTTTAAAATTTATTTGTATGATTATAAGTATCTGATATAGACAAGCGCTCGACCGTTCTCACCCAGAAGCTGCATTGTTTTTTTCGCAAAAGAGATTGATGCTATGTTTTCTTTCATTATTTGTGCCTTAAGAGAAGTCATGCCAACAGAAGCAGCAAAATTATAAATGAGGTCTGCTGCCGACGAAGCAATTCCCTTACCGTGAAATTCTGAAAAAAGACGTATTGCAAATTCTGCGTTTCCCTTTCCGTCAAAGGAGTATATTTGAGCTTCGCCCACAAATTCTCCACAATATCTGATTGCAAAAGAAATAGCCACCCCTGACATAAACTCCATATTAGCTGTTTCTAAAAAATACTCATCCTTAGGGTTCGGATTATCCGCTTTGTAGTCATACCCCCAATATTTGTTTATATTCCCATCCTTTGCGAGCTTTGCATATAGCGGAACATCTTCGATTAATATTCTATTTAAAGTTACACGCTCCCCTATCAACTCAGGTATTTCATCGAGTAAAGTACACTCCGTATGTATTTTTACACGATACACCTCAGCGCTGCAATCCTCTGCATCAAGAGTTATGTGTCTATACCCCTTGAATAAATGAAGTGATTCTGCCGCAACGTCGGTGAACTCAACGTTTAACCCTTCTTTTATTGCGTACTCAAAAATTTCATCGATAGCTTTTGACACATCTGCATCTTCAGTTATTTCATACGGAAACGCAAAGAAATATCTTCCTAAATCAAATATTCTTACAAGTGCACATCCCGAAACGTAAGAAAAGGCATACACCGCATCCTCCTCGGGAGAAAGAACAAAGTTGTCTATTATTGCGGCAAGCTCTTGCGTAATAGCATTCCCAAGAAGTTTGCAAAAACGGTTAATCTCCTCTTCCCTATTTTCAGTATTTACAACTCTAAAAGATATCATAATTGGCTCCCAACTATTTTTTTAATGTATTTTACCACAATAAAGGGATTTTTGCAACAAAATTTAGTGTGAGAAAAGAAAACTGTTTTTTGTAAAGCAAGCAAAAAGGGTGGAAAAACACCACCCTTTTATTCTAAGTCAATTAATTATTAATAGTTCTCTTTTCTTACTTCAAAGAAGCTCTGAGGATGAGCGCATACGGGGCATACAGCGGGCGCCTTCTTACCCATTACGAGATGTCCGCAGTTGCGGCACTCCCACATAGTCATTTCGCCCTTTTCGAATACCTGCTGCATCTCTACATTTGCAAGAAGCTTGCGGTATCTCTCCTCGTGTGCCTTTTCAACAGCTGCAACTGCTCTGAACTGGAATGCAAGTGCCTTGAATCCTTCTTCCTCTGCCTCTTTAGCAAAGGTTTCATACATATCGGTCCACTCATAGTTCTCACCGTCTGCTGCTGCAGCAAGGTTTGCTGCGGTATCGCCAAGTGCGCCAAGTGCCTTAAACCAAAGCTTAGCGTGCTCTTTTTCATTTTCTGCAGTTTGTGTGAATATTGCAGCTATCTGCTCATATCCTTCCTTTTTTGCAACAGATGCAAAATATGTGTACTTATTTCTTGCCTGAGATTCGCCTGCAAATGCAGCCATAAGATTTTTTTCTGTTTTTGTTCCCTTAAGATTCATTTTAATTCTCCTTAAATATTGTATTTTTAAATTTGTTTTACGCTCGTTAATAGAATTTTACACACAGCCACGGCACTCTTTACAAAGTGCGCGTATCTTAAGCTCATATGATTCCGCTTGATATCCAAGTGTTTTTTCAATATTTTCTTCAAAATCAGGAAGTACAATATCACAAACCTTGCCGCAAGAAGAACACATCAGATGCCCGTGAGGTATATAAGAATTATCGTATCGATCAGGACCCCCGTCTCCACTGATTTTGCGAATTATTTGCTCTTGCTCAAGAGAGCGGAGATTGTTATACACGGTTGCTAAAGAGATTGACGGAAGCTTTTTCTTCGCCAGCTCAAAAATCTCTTCCGCTGTGTGATGTTCCATGTCCGAGCGCAATACCTCAAGTATCGCAGCTCTTTGCCGTGTCACATCATTCAATCCTTTCTTTTTTTTATGAACCTTGCTTGTTCTTGACCTTATTATACACCATCAATTTTATATTGTCAATAGTTTTTTAGAATTTTTATAAAATTTTTATAATCGTTCTAAAAATGAGTTTTCTTTATTACGTCCATATGTACGATAATATATCTTAATAATAACATTATACTATCTTATACTCAATAACATATATGACATTTGTAATTAAATAATATACTCTCAATTCAAACACTTAAATAGAGATTGACAGAGATTTATCGAGAAATGCCGTAAGCTTTTCTACATTACCGTCAAAGGTGTACGCCTTAATTCCAAGCTCTTCTGCCGCTCTTGTATTTTTCACATTATCATCAATGAATATACACTCTTCTGCACTAATTTTACAAGCATCCAGAAGATAAATAAATATTTCTTTATTTGGCTTTGTCATTCCGACGGATGCGGAAAACACAGAATATTCCATATGCTTAAGAATGGGGAACTCATCCTTGTGACTCGCAAAATACTTGCTTATGTTAGATATTAAAAATATGCGGACTTTGTACCTTTCTTTAATTTTCAGTATTAACTCTTCCATGCCGTCTATTATTGGGGTATTATATATCCAATTGTAGTATGCATCACTTACCGACTTGTGTAATCTTTCCGGTAGTCTTTCCGAGGCGAGTCGCAAAACCTCTTCATCCTCAATTGTTCCCGCATCCAACCGATTCCAATAAACTCTATCGAAAAGGACATTTGCAAGTAGACGGCAATCCTCGTCATTTTCTGTGTATTTTTTGCACATATATTCGGGCTCGAATTTTATTAAAACCTGCCCGTAATCAAAAATAACGTTTTTTATCATAACTCCTCCAATCAGAGCATCGTAAAGAAATTATAGCACGGCTTAACTTAATTTTCAAGGAATCTGAATAATAAAAAATACAGAGGGAAATTTGCCTCTGTATTTTTTGCTTTGATATTTTTATATGTCGAGGGAAACAAGGTCATCTAAAGTTTCTCTTCTAACCGCCAGATAAGATTTTCCGCATGAAAGCATAACCACCGGCGGTCGAGGAATTCTATTGTAATTGGACGCCATTGAATAATTATATGCACCTGTTGTAAGGCAAGCGATAAGGTCACCTCTTGAAATATTTTTAGGCAAAAGTACGTTTTCCTGAAGAATGTCACCGCTTTCACAGCATCTTCCGACAACCGATGTCGGCTCATCGCTTTCATCTCTATCTTCGGTCACATGTAAGAGCGTGTAAGCAGAGCCGTAAAGAGCATAACGCGGATTGTCTGTCATTCCACCGTCTACGGAAACATATTTTTTGTATCCCGGTATATGCTTCACGGTTCCTACTGTATACAGAGTAAGCCCTGCATCTGCAACTATACTCCGTCCCGGCTCAAATGCTACAATCGGCAGGGATATGCCAATTTCTGCCGCCTTTTTCTTCATAAATTCAGCGACCTCTTTTATGTTAGCCGCTATATCTATTTGGGGATGCTCTTCTATGTAACGAACACCGTATCCGCCGCCTATATCCAATTCGCTTGCCATATAACCGGTCGAAAGGTATATTTCTGATACAAATTCAAGCATTACATCTGCCGCCTTCAAATACACATCGGAATCGAAAACCTGCGAACCTATATGACAGTGAAATCCAGAAAGCGTTATATTTTGAAGTCCGAGAGCAATTCCAACAATTTCTTCCGCCTGACCTGTCTCTATGGCAGAACCGAATTTTGAATCTACCTTACCCGTAGCCACTGCGGCATACGTATGAGGGTCTATACCCGGAGTAATTCTCAAAAGTATATTTTGCTTTTTATTTCGGATGCTTGCAAAGCGGTCTATGGCATAAAGCTCCTCGGCATTATCAACAACGAAATATCCGACACCCCTGTCCATTGCGAACTCTATATCCGCATCGGTTTTATTATTAGAGTGAAAGTATGCCTTCTCCAAAGGATAACCTGAGAGATATGCCGTATTAATTTCTCCTGATGAAACGACGTCGATTCCCATATTTTCTTCACGCATTATTTCATAAAGGCGCTTGAACGAAGCCGCCTTAGATGCGTATAAGATTTTACATCTGCCGTCGAACGCCTCGTTGGCAGCGTTAATATAAGTTCTGCATCTTTCACGTATTCTCTCCTCATCATAAAGATAGAGGGGTGTTCCGTACTCTTTTGCAAGCGATGTTAGCGATTGATTGGCAAAAAGAAGATGTCCGTTTGAATCTCTTGAAAGATTTTCGCAAATCAATTCGCCTCGTTCTTTTGTAAGAATCATTTATTAAAATCCTTTCGGAAGTATGTAATTTATCAAAGCATATGAGCTCTGAGTTCTTCTGCTGTTTTTATAGATAAATCTCCCGGAGCTACATCGAAAAGGGTTATACAACCACACCTTCCCCTCTTCGACATCCTGTTAACAGCACGTGCTGCGCAAACAAGAACACTTGCGGTAAATTCGGGATTAGAATCAAGCTTAAGTGAAAACTCTACTGTATGGTTGTTTTCTCCCGCCTTGCCGGTGATGCCGTTTCTTATAACTGTACCCCCGTGCGGAATTCCCATATGCTTTTCGCGAAGTTCTTCTATACTAATAAAGTTGACTATCGTATGATAATCAGCAAAATAATTGGGCATGCTTTTTATTTCTTTTTCAATTTTTTCCCTATCTGCTCCATCTTTAAGCACAACATAGCATTCTCTTATATGCTTATCGGCTGTTGAAAGAATTGGATTTTCTCCATTTCTTACCTTTTGAAGTGCCTCGTCTATAGGCACTGTATACTGACGGGCATCTAAAACCCCATCTATTCTCCGAATTGCATCCGAATGTCCCTGGCTTACTCCTCTGCCCCAGAATGTATAATCGTTACCGTTTGGCAGAACAGCCGAGGAATAAAGACGAGCTATTGAAAAAAGTCCCGGGTCCCAGCCAGCACAGATAAGCGCGAGATGAGAAGATTTTTCAGCCGCACTGTTTACCCTATTAAAATGCTCGGGTATTGCCGCATGAGTATCAAAGCTGTCAATTACATTGAAGCTTTCCGCGAGGGTGGGAGTCATTTTGGGCAAATCCGTAGCACTTCCGCCGCATATTATCACTACGTCAATTTCGTCCTTGAATTTGAAAATATCCTCAGCTGAATAAACCGCAGACGTCGAAAATACAGGAGTTACCGATTCAGGAGGACGTCTTGTAAATATACCGACAAGCTCAGTGTCTTCGTTATACTTAAGAGCACATTCAACACCCTTTCCAAGATTGCCGTATCCGTAAATTGCAATTTTCATTAAAAACCTCTTATATATTTATTACAAAACAGTCATAGCATCGTTATTTGCAAGCGATTGCTCGCGTTCAAGCCCCGAAACAAGCGACTTCATGTCGTAAAGACCATTGCCGCGTTTAATAATAAATGCCGCCGCTGCTATAGCTCCCTCGGCAAAGAGTGCTCTGCTATGCGCCTCATGCTTTAGAGTAATAGTCTGATTTTGAGTTGCCAATATAACCTCATGCTCTCCGACAACATTACCCATGCGGATTGCGTGAATTCCTATTTCATCAAAGCATCTTTTTCCCTGTCCGCTTCTTCCGCAGTTGGCATAAGCTTCCGGACGGACCTCTTTGATTGCATCTACAATCATAAGTGCTGTGCCGCTTGGGGCATCTATTTTTCTGTTGGGATGCTTTTCGACTATTTCTATTTCCGCATCAGGCATTGCAAGAGCCGCATTTTTTGCCAGCTCTACGAGCAAAGCTACTCCCAAAGACATATTTGCGCTAAAGAAAACGGGAATGTTTTTAGCCGCCTCTGTTATAGCTTGATGCTCTTCTTCGGTGTGCCCTGTCGTAGCAATTACTGTGGGTATCTTATTGAGCACCGCAAACTCTAGTAGCGCGGGTGCACAGCTGTGATGCGAAAAGTCTATTATGCAATCGATTTGGTCGGCATCCTCAACAGCCGCAAATTCCTTCACGGTCTTAAATTCGAAATCAGGCTTTGCGTTAGGGTCGACACCCACAAAAAGAGTTGCGCCCCTATATCCTGTCTCACAGAGCTTTGCAACCTCTCTGCCCATAAATCCCGAAATGCCGTTTATCATTATTTTCATTTTGAAAATCCTTTCAAAAAAGCAAGTTGTATGTAAAAAAGAAAATTAAATAAGTCCCTCTTTGTGCATAAGCTCTTTGAGCTTTTCCTCTTTCTTTTCATCCATAGGTGTGAGAGGAAGACGTAAATAGTTGTCGCAATAGCCCATAGCAGCAAGAGCCGCCTTTACGGGAATGGGATTTACCTCGGAGAAAAGCGCATTAACAAGAGGAATAAGCTTTACCTGTATTTTTGCAGATTCTCGAACGTTTCCGTCAAAGTAAAGCTTACACATATCACTTGTTTCTTTCGGCATTATATTTGATAGAACGGAAATAACTCCCTTTCCGCCAAGCGAAAGTATAGGAACAATCTGGTCGTCATTTCCGGAATATACATCAATCTTATCACCTACAAGATTGAAAAGCTCAGCTATTTGCGATATGTTGCCGCTTGCCTCTTTAATTCCTACAATGTTAGGGTGGTCTGCAAGAATCTTAACTGTTTCAGGCAAAAGATTGCACCCGGTTCTGCTAGGAACGTTATAAAGTATACAGGGCTTGGTAGAAGCGTCGGCTATAGCGCGGAAAAACTCCACAAGTCCTTTTTGAGTTGCCTTGTTGTAATACGGAGTAACAAGCAATACAGCATCTGCGCCTACCTCACATGCATAACGTGTAAGCTCTATTGCATACCGAACGTCGTTTGAGCCGGTTCCCGCAATGACCGGCACTCTGCCTGCAGCTCTTTCAACGGAAAATTTTATTGCTTCCTTGTGCTCATCATCGGTAAGTGTAGAGCCCTCGCCGGTAGTTCCGACAGAAATAATGGCATCAATACCTGACTCTATTTGCCAATCTATAAGCTTTCCAAACTGCTCATAATCTATTCCGTCTTTATTAAGCGGAGTTACAATAGCAGTTGCAGCACCTGTAAATACACATTTTTTCATATAAAAAACCCCTCGAAATGAATTAAAAAAGATAGCCGGTATACCTAGCTATCTTCAAAAGTCTTTTATTACTTGACTTGGATAGCTCTCCGCATAAAAAACGCGACAACAGGGCGGATATTTTCCGAACTGCCAGCAAAGCATCTGCCACAATGCCCACTTCGGCACCTACGCCTTTTCCGCACGGCTTCGGCAGCCATTTATGTGCGGTACTCTTCGTGCGGTGCGCCTCTATCTTTTCTGTAAGCCATTTTAACATAGGGTAATGACTATTGTCAAGTATTTTTACAAAAATATTTATATCCGAGAAAGCGCATCTATAACGTAATTTGCAAATTCCCTACAGGTTGCACCGTTATCTCTTCCTGTTACAACAAGCTTTTTCTCTTCAAAAGTACAAATATCAAGCGCTTTTTCCAACTTTTTTGCAGCTTCGGTTTTTCCGATATGGGAAAGAAGCATAACTGCTGCACGGAGCATGGAAGAAGGGTCTGCATACTCTTCGCGTCCCTCTCTTACCATTCGCGGTGCAGAGCCGTGAATTGCCTCGAACATTGCATACCTTTTACCTATATTTGCACAGCCAGCTGTTCCGACGCCTCCCTGAAATTCAGCCGCTTCGTCAGAAATAATATCACCGTAAAGATTAGGCAAAAGTAAAACTTGAAAATCCTTGCGTCTTTTGGGGTCCACAAGCTTTGCGGTCATTATATCTGCATACCATTCGTCAGTGGTTATTTCGGGGTAATCCTTTGCAACTTCATGACAATCTGTGAGGAAATTTCCGTCCGTCGTTTTAATTACGTTTGCTTTGGTTACGAGAGATACTCGGTTATAACCGTTGTTTTTTGCATAATCGTAAGCAAGCTTCGCAATTCTTTGACTTCCCTCTTTGGTGGTTATTGTAAAATCTACTGCGAGCTTGTCGGTCACGTTATAACCAAGTGCACCTACGGCATATGCGCCTTCGGTATTTTCACGGAAAATTGTCCAATCTATTCCCTCGTTCGGAACGCGTACAGGTCTAATATTGGCGAACAAATCGAGTGCTTTACGCATTGCGACGTTTGCAGACTCTATATTGGGCATACCATCCCCTTTTTGAGGAGTGGTAGTGGGTCCTTTCAGAATTATGTCGCACTCCAAAATCTGTTCCATAACATCATCGGGAATTGCCTTAAGATGCTTTACTCTGTTTTCTATTGTGAGACCGTCAATCACCTTGAACTCCACGCATCCGTCTTTCAGCTCGTCGTTTAGCATATATTCGAGCACCCTTTGCGCTTCTTTAGTAATTATAGGTCCGATACCGTCACCGCCTATAACTCCGATTTTCAGCACCTTCTTTTCAGAATAATCGGTAAAGCCACCCTGATTCTCTATCATTTCTACACGCTCTAGCTGTTGAACGAGAATTTTCTTGAATTTCTCAAGAGCCGTGTCTATTTCTTTTTGATACTTTTTATACATCTTTAATTTCCCTTTGCACTAAATTGTGTGTAATTAAGCTTTCCACCTGCAGAGATAACCTCTCTCTCACGCACACCGAGCTTCAAGGATAGGGGTATTTCTATCCCTCGAGTTTCGTTGAAAAGAATAATCCTTTCGGAATTTTCAATTTGTTTTCTGAAATCCTCTATAACTATACTGTCGCCGAGCCCGATTTTTTCATAATCCTTTGGATTTTCGAAGGTGAGGGGAACTATTCCAAAATTGACAAGATTAGCTAAATGTATTCTTGCAAAGCTTTTTGCGACTATTGCCCGAACTCCAAGATACAGCGGAACTAATGCCGCGTGTTCTCGCGAAGAGCCCTGACCGTAATTTTCCCCACCAACAATTATACCGCCTCCTTTTTCCTTGGCTCTTTCGGGAAAGCTTTTGTCCACAACTGTGAAACAAAACTCCGAAAGCTTTGGAACATTGGATCGGTAAGGAAGAACTTTTGTTCCGGCAGGCATGATATGGTCTGTTGTTATATTATCTGCGACGCGAAGTATTACCTCACACCGAAGTTTCTCGCTCGGTTTTTTCGCCACGGGTATGGGTTTAATGTTCGGTCCGCGTTCGACTACCGCCAACTCTGCCTCTTTCTCGTCGAGTGGAAGTATAATCATATTGTCGTTGATTTTATATGATTCCGGCAGTGTTATTTCGGGAATTTCAGCGCATGTTCTTGGGTCTTCCAGCACCCCGCTTATAGCAGAAGCAGCCGCTGTTTCTGCGGAAACAAGATACACCTCTGCATCTAGCGTTCCGCTTCTTGCCGTAAAGTTGCGATTAAATGTTCGAAGACTTACGCCGGCGCTTCCGGGAGAAAATCCCATTCCGATGCATGGACCACAGGCGCATTCAAGTATTCTTGCTCCCGACGCAATCATATCGGCAAGTGCACCGCATTCGGCAAGCATTGTATAGACCTGCTTTGAGCCGGGAGAAATTGAAAGACTTACATCCGGATGAACCGTTTTGCCTTTAAGCATAGCAGCAACGGTAAGCATATCAAGCAAAGATGAGTTGGTGCAAGAACCGATACAAACTTGATTAATTTTTTTACCGCGAATATCTGACACGGGTTTGATGTTATCGGGACTGTGAGGACAGGCAGCGAGGGGCTCTAGCTCAGAAAGATTTATACTGTATTCCTCATCGTATACCGCGTCTTCATCAGCAAAAAGCTCTACAAAATCCTCTTCTCTGTTTTCCGCCCTAAGAAATTTGCGCGTGACGGCATCTGAGGGAAATATCGAGCTTGTAGCTCCCAGCTCCGCTCCCATGTTAGTAATTGTTGCTCTTTGAGGTACAGAGAGTGTTTTTACTCCCTCTTCCCCATATTCTATCACTGCGCCTACGCCGCCCTTAACGCCCAGCATGCCGAGCAGCTTTAGGATTATATCCTTGGCGCTTACAAAGGGCTTCAGCTTACCGTATAGATTTACCTTGATTATTCTTGGCATATTGATGTAGTATTCACCACCGCCCATAGCGATAGCAACATCAAGTCCGCCAGCACCAAATGCGAGCATGCCAATACCACCTGCTGTAGGTGTATGACTGTCTGAGCCGATAAGGGTTTTTCCGGGTTTGGAAAATCGTTCAAGATGAACCTGGTGACAAATTCCGTTTCCGGGCCGGGAAAATCTTATTCCATGCTTTCTTGCTACTGTTTGTATGTATCTATGGTCATCGGCATTTTCGAAGCCCGCTTGAAGAGTATTATGGTCAATATATGCCACCGACAATTCCGTTTTTACTCTTTTAACATTTAATGCCTCAAACTGCAAATATGCCATCGTTCCAGTTGCGTCTTGAGTGAGAGTCTGGTCAATTTTAAGACCTATCTGTTCACCGGGCTTCATTTCGCCTGTTCGAAGGTGATTTTTTATTATTTTTTGTGTTATTGTGTATCCCATTTTAACCTATTTTTCGGAAATGCTTTCGTTTCCGGTAGCAATAATAATATTTTTGAGAGCTTTCTCAATATGAACGGATGTAAGCTTATCTGCCAGCTCTGAATCACCGTTTATGATTGCATTTAGTATCTCTCTATGCTCCTCTACCATGCTTTCAACTCGTGTTTCAACCGATAGTGAGAGCTTTCTGTATCTTTTAATTTTTCTGTGAAGCTCAGATAGAGTTTTTGAAAGAAGTCGGTTGCCTGACGCCTTATAAATGATGCTGTGAAAGGTCGTGTCAAGCTCTTTCAAATGCTCTGTGTCCTTCTTGCTTATATAAAATTCGGCGAGCTCTACAGTTTCTATAAGTTTATTGAGTTCTTCCTTTGTTATGCGCTTTGCAGCTATTGAAGAGGACAGTCCCTCTAGACGCATTCTTATGTTGTATATGTCTATGAGGTCGTTAATATTCACCCCTAAAACCACAGCGCCCTTGTTGGGAATTATTTCTACAAGCCCCTCCTCAGCCAAACGGTGCAAAGCACCCCTTACGGGAGTGCGGCTTACTCCAAGCCGTTTGGACAAGGAAATCTCCGCAAGAGATGACTCTTGTGTCAGCTGTCCTGTTAAAATTTCCTCTTCAAGTCTTTCATATACCATTTCTTCAAGTGATAGTGATTTTTCGTCAAGTATCATAGCAGCTCCTATTCTTTGTATTAATCGATGATGCAATTAAAATTTATGCGTTGGCAACTTCTCTATATATGTTCATTAATTCATCGTCACCCATAAGAGTTGTTCTTCCGCCAGAATATTCCGCGTCTATCTTTTTCTTCATTTTTACAACTACTTCATGTGTTTTCGGAACGCTGCATTCGGTATATATATGCTTATTAAGCCAATATGCGACTCCCGCAAGTCCCGAAGTATTTGATATTGCAATTTCTGCAGGACGGTTGAGAATTTTCTCTGTATTGAATATATTGTATATTTCCATATCCTTTACCATGCCGTCGGCATGAACACCGGCGCGGGTAACGTTAAAGTTATCGCCGACAAAGGGTGTCATTGGGGGAATGGAGTATTCTATTTCTTTTTTGAAGTATTCCGCTATTTCGGTTATCACAGAAGTATTCATGCCGTCAAGAGAACCTGTAATAGAAGCATATTCTATAATCATTGCTTCAAGAGGAATATTACCTGTTCTTTCGCCTATTCCGAGCAAAGAGCAATTTACTCCCGACGCTCCGTAAAGCCATGCGCACGCGGCATTTGATACACCTTTATAAAAGTCGTTGTGACCGTGCCACTCAAGCATTTCTGAAGGGACGTTTGCGTAATGACGAAGACCGTATACAATTCCGGGCACACTCCTTGGCAAAGCAACGCCGGGATAAGCTACACCGTATCCCATTGTGTCGCACATGCGTATTTTTACGGGAATTTTTGCTTCATTAGACAATTCCGTGAGCTCATTAACCAAAGGAACTATAAATCCATAAAAATCTGCACGGGTTATATCTTCCAGATGGCATCTTGGACGTATACCCGCATCAAAAGCGCGTTTAACAACCGTAAGATAATGCTCCATTGCCTCTTTTCTTGACAACCCCAGTTTTTTAAATATATGATAGTCGGAGCAGGAAATTAAAATTCCGGTTTCCTTTATTCCCATGTCTCTGACGAGCGCAAAATCTTCTCTCTTTGCTCTTATCCAAGTAGTGATTTCGGGGAACTTATAGCCAAGGGCCATACATTCCTCAACCGCCTTCCTATCCTTTTCAGTATATACAAAAAACTCGCTTTGACGTATAACTCCTCTTTCTCCGCCCAGACGGTTAAGCATTTTGTAGAGGTCCACTATTTGCTTTACGGTATACGGAGCTCGTGACTGCTGTCCATCTCTGAAAGTGGTATCCGTTATCCATATCTGTTCAGGCATTGACAGAGGCACGTGTCTGTGGTTAAACGCTATTTTAGGAATTTCTTCGTAAGGATATATATCCCTGTACAGATTGGGATTATCAACATCCTGTAGCGAATACTTATACTGCGCTTGCTCAATCAGGTTGGTATGAGGGTTCTTCAAAATCATTTAATGCCACTTCTCCTTTGCATTCTTGCATTCTTGTATACAATTTACATTTATTATATCCTAACCACACACCTTAAGTCAACCTATTTCACTTGAAAATATTGTTCTTTTTCATGTGCAAATTAAGGTTTTCCCTCCTTGTTTTTACAGCGTGATGATTGCATATACATTATAATTTATACACTTAACTGATTTATTGTTAATATTTCTAATCAACACTTCACATTGGTATAAAAGCAAAAAACGAGATACTGCAAAGCACGGCAATATCTCGTTTCATTAAATTTTAATTCTAAGACCGAAAACACATATGTGTTAATTTGATTTTCAACCTATTACCTTATATCCTGCCGACTCTATAGCGGATTTGATTTTTTCAACCGTTTCATTATCCGTAACAGTTGCTTTTACTGTGTTTGTTTTATGCGAGCAGGAAACATTCTCTACTCCGCCAACTCCTTCAACGGCCGATTTAACTCTTGCCTCGCAATGAGGACACATCATTCCTTCTACGGTAAGCTTTATTTCCATTTTATTAACCTCACTTTGTTTTAAATTTTTATTTTTACCGAAAAATATCGGCTTTAGATTTAATTTAAGAGCATTCATGACTACGGAAAAGCTTGAAAGACTCATCGCCAAAGCACCAAACATTGGGTCAAGCTCCCAGCCGAAGAGTGGAATAAACGCCCCCGCTGCCAAGGGTATGCCTATACCGTTATAGATAAACGCCCAAAAAAGATTTTCTCTTATTACCTTAAGAGTTGCCCGTCCAAGTCTTATGGCAGAAACAACATCCGAAAGATTTGAAGCAGTTATAATGACGTCCGCTGACTCAATTGCTATATCAGTTCCGGCTCCTATAGCCATTCCAACGTCAGCCACCGTCAGCGCAGGAGCATCATTAATGCCGTCGCC
>JAZSJG010000003.1:0-2780 GCA_045534215.1 Eubacteriales bacterium | reverse complement strand
AGAGAAGGCGGCCTCAGCTTCTAATCGCTGGTTTGTACACTGTTTCAACAAAAGAAACATTCTATAAGGAGACAAAAAATGGCTAAAAACATTAATGCAGCTGAGCTTGATCTTCAGGAACAGCTCGAAGTATTAAACCGTGTTTCCAAGACCGTAAAGGGCGGACGTATCGCTCGTTTTGCAGCTATCATGGTAGTAGGCGACGGAAATGGACATGTAGGCTTCGGCCTTGGTAAAGCAGCTGAAGTTCCCGATGCTATCCGCAAGGGAATCGAGGATGCAAAGAAAAATATGATTACGGTATCCTTGAACGGATCAACAATTCCCCACGAGGTAATCGGTGAGTACGGCGCAGGAAGAGTACTTCTTAAGCCCGCAGCTCCCGGTACCGGTATTATTGCAGGCGGTACGGTTCGTACAATCCTTGCTCTTGCAGGTATTAAGAACATCCGTGCTAAGTGCCTTCGTTCAACAAACCCCACAAACGTGGTTAAGGCTACGTTCGAGGGACTTCGCGCACTCAAGACTGTAGAAGAGATAGCTGCTCTTCGCGGTAAGAGCGCAGAAGAAATTAAGGCGTAAGGGGGTAGCTATTATGGAAAACGTTAAAGTTACTCTTATAAAAAGCCTTATCGCATGCAAGCCCGCGCAGGTTGCAACCGCTAAAACACTTGGTCTTAAGAGACCCGGTGATTCTATCGTACTTGCTTCCACACCGGCTTTAATGGGAAAAATAAAAGTAATTTCACACCTTGTTAAGGTTGAAACCGTTTAATCGGAATTGAAAGGAGGATAAAAAATGAAGCTCCATGAACTTTCACCCGCGGAAGGCTCCGTAAAGGAAAACTACCGCAAGGGCAGAGGCGCAGGTTCCGGCAACGGAAAAACGGCAGGTAAAGGTCATAAGGGTCAGAACGCGCGTTCAGGCGGCGGTGTAAGACCCGGTTTTGAAGGCGGTCAGCTTCCGCTTTACAGAAAACTTCCCAAAAGAGGTTTTAATAATTACAGATTCGCAAACAAATACGCTATAATCAACGTTCAGTCTTTGAATAAATTTAATGACGGCGAGGTTGTTGACAGCGCGGCTCTTCTTTCAGCCGGCATAATCCATAACGTTTTTGATGGCGTTAAGGTGCTTGGTGAAGGCGACATTGCTAAGAAACTCACCGTTAAGGCTGCAATCTTTTCCGCGAATGCAAAAGAAAAGATAGAAGCTGCAGGTGGAAAGACTGAGGTGGTATAAATGCTTCAGACTTTAAAGAACGCTTGGAATACAAAAGAAATCAGAAGTAAAATTCTCTTTACGCTTTTCATCCTTTTACTTTACCGTATCGGTACAGTAATTCCCGTTCCTTTCGTTGAAGCAAATACTTTTGCCTCATCTTTCAGTGGCACAATCCTTGATTATATGAACACCCTTTCGGGCGGCGCTTTGGGAACGGCGACTCTCTTCGCTCTCGGCGTTTCACCTTATATTAATGCATCGATTATAATTCAGCTTTTAGCTGTCGTTTTCCCGAAGCTCGGTGAGCTTGCTAAAACTGACAAGTCTAAGATGAATTTTATAACAAGAATAGTAACCGTTATTCTTGCAATCGTAACTGCTATAGGATATTATTTCCTTCTTAAGAACAACGGAGCTCTTACCAATGCGGCAACGCCCGGTGAGAACTCTATGGCTTGGTTCTACGGAATAGTAATCGTAGCGTGCTATTGTGCAGGTGCATCGGTAATTATGTGGCTCGCTGAGCGCATTAACGAAAAGGGAATCGGAAACGGTATTTCGCTTATACTTTTTGCGAATATCATTTCTTCCATTCCCTCATTCGTATATAATCTTTTAAGTCTTGTAGTTGATACTTATCAATACTCCGAGAAGGCATGGCTTTACGGAATAATCTCGACCCTCTTCGCAGCACTTCTTATTGCGGCTGTAGTAGCGCTTATAATCTTCGTTATCTACATCACGGGCTCTGAGAGAAGAATATCCGTAAGATACGCAAAGCAGATAAGAGGCAGAAAAATGTACGGTGGTCAGAGCCAGAATCTTCCGATTAAGCTCAATATGACTGGTGTTATGCCGATAATCTTTGCAAGCTCCATAGTCTCTCTCGTTCCTACCATCCTTGCTCTTTGCGGCGTAACTAACAGCACTAAGGGCTTCTGGGGAGGCGTTTCAAGATTCCTCGCTTCTGACGGATGGTTCTATCCCGTGTCGCTCTTCTTGCTTATTATTGCGTTTGCATACTTCTATACACAGATCACCTTCGATCCCGTAGAGGTTTCAAACAGAATTAAGAGCCAGGGCGGTACTATTGCAGGTATCAGACAGGGAAGACCTACATCCGATTTTATTAAGAACGTACTTAATAAGGTAACGTTTGTCGGCGCTCTGTTCCTTGGTATCATAGCAGTTCTTCCCGTAATCGCGGGTCCTCACTGCATACAGCACATCCTACAGTGGATAATGAACGGTTCAGACCTTGCTCTCGAGGCTTCCAAATACGCAGCAACAGAGGGTATGGCCTACTATGCAACAGTAATTGAATCGCAGATAAACAGCGCAGTTCAGAGCCTTACAAGTACATTTACCTTCGGAGGTACTACGCTCCTTATTATGGTAGGCGTTGTGCTTGAAACGTTCAGAGAGCTTGAAGCTCAGCTGACAATGCGTAATTACAAGGGCTTTCTTTAATGCCCCATTGTAAATGATTTTTGCGAAAAGCAAAGGCATGGTATAATATGAAAATAATTTTTCTTGGCGCTCCCGGCGCCGGCAA
>JAZSJG010000013.1:0-11985 GCA_045534215.1 Eubacteriales bacterium | reverse complement strand
AGTGTATCCTTATTGTATCTTTTGCCCTTACATACGTCGCATTTAACATAAACATCAGACAAAAAATTCATTTCTATGCATTTGACGCCATCACCCTCGCACGCCTCGCATCTTCCACCCTTAACGTTGAAGGAAAATCTGCCCGAATTATATCCTTTTGCCTTTGCATCCTTTGTTTTCGCAAAAAGATTTCTTATTTCAGTGAACAGCCCCGTATAAGTAGCCGGGTTGGAGCGCGGTGTTCTGCCTATAGGGCTTTGGTCTATGGCAATTACCTTATCAAGATGCTCAAGACCCTCTATTTTTTCCACCTTACCGGGATAAGTAATTGCTCTATTCAATTCTTTAGCAAGGGTTCGATATAAAACAAGGTTTACCAACGAGGATTTTCCGCTTCCCGAAACACCTGTTATTGCAACAAATTTTCCAAGCGGAATGTTGACGTTTACATTCTTTAGGTTGTTTTCCGAAGCGCCACTTACTCTTAAAAATTCTCCACTTCCCTCTCTGCGAGATTTGGGGACTTCTATACTCTTTCTACCCGAAAGGTAGGCACCCGTGATAGATTTTTCATTCTTAGCGACCTCTTCGGGAGAACCTATTGCGACAACCTCACCGCCGTGTATTCCGGCACCGGGACCTATATCGACGATAAAATCCGACTCTCTCATTGTGTCCTCATCATGCTCGACGACGATAACCGTATTGCCGATATCTCTTAGGTTCTTAAGAGTTTTTATAAGCTTTCCGTTATCCCTTTGATGAAGTCCTATACTCGGCTCGTCAAGAATGTATAAAACTCCTGTGAGTGCTGAACCAATCTGAGTTGCAAGACGTATTCTTTGTGCTTCTCCACCGGAAAGTGTACCTGCCGTTCTTGAGAGCGAGAGATAATCAAGCCCTACACTAACAAGGAAATTGAGGCGTTCTTTAATTTCCTTTATAACTTCCTTTGCGATTTTTGCCTCACTTTCTCCAAATGTCAAGCCCTCAACAAACTGAAGCATTTTCCCTATAGAAAGCTTGCATATTTCGTCTATATTCAAACCGCCAACGGTAACACCGAGAACCATATCCGAAAGACGTCTTCCCTTGCAAGCGGGACAGGCAACCTCTTCGACAAATTCTTGGTAATAATCACCGCCCTGCATTCTCATTCTTTTTTCGATAATTGGAATTATGCCGTCGAACGTTACACGTTGCTCTCTTCCTACTCCGCCAAAATATCTTGTCACGTTATATACATGGCTTCCCGTGCCGTACATAAGGGCATTCATTGCCTTGTCCGAAAAATCGGATATTGGCATATCAAGGGTAAATCCGCTTACCTTTCCGACTGCAGCGACGACAGGACCTGTCCATGAGTCCTCTGTCATTGACTTGAATCCATTAGCAGCAATTGCACCGTCTCTCAAAGAGAGATTCCTGCGCGGAATGAGCTTATTTATTGAAATCCTTTGCATATTTCCGATTCCGGCGCACTCCTTACATGCACCTATTGGATTATTAAAAGAAAACATGCGTGGCTCAAGCTCGGGAAAGCTGATGCCGTGTTCTTCACAGGCATACTTCTCCGAAAATTCAAATTCACTCTCTTCACCGTTTCTTTCAACGGTTATTATTCTAACTCTTCCGTCTGAAACCTTTAGTGCACTCTCTACAGAATCGGACAGACGCGAGCGGATATCATCCTTTATGATAAGACGGTCTACTACGATATCTATTGTATGCTTGACGTTTTTATCCAGCTTTATTTCCTCGGACAAATCATACATATTTCCGTCGACACGAACTCTTACGAAACCGCTTTTGCGAGCATCTGCTATAACCTTTTCGTGCATTCCTTTTTGTGCGCGAACTATTGGGGCTAAAACCATAAATCGAGTTCCCTCAGGTAAGGAAAGTATTTTTTCGACTATTTGGTCAAGAGTTTGTTGCTTTATTTCCTTGCCGCAAACAGGACAATGAGGCGTTCCCACTCTTGCGTATAAAAGGCGCAGGTAGTCATATATTTCGGTTACCGTTCCGACTGTGGAACGTGGATTTTTTGAGGTTGTTTTTTGGTCTATGGATATTGCAGGAGAAAGCCCCTCTATTAAGTCAACCTCCGGCTTATCCATCTGTCCTATAAACATTCTTGCATAGGAAGAAAGACTTTCCACAAAACGACGGTGTCCCTCTGCATATAAGGTGTCAAAAGCAAGAGAGGATTTTCCGCTTCCTGAAAGTCCTGTCAAAACAACAAACTTATCTCTTGGAATCTCCAAATCTATATTTTTAAGATTGTTGACCTTTGCTCCTTTAATTATTATGCTTTTTGCCATTATTTTTCCTTCTTTTCCTTTGCATTCTTAAGCTCTCTTATTTGGTCGCGTAGATACGCCGCCTTCTCAAATTCAAGAGTTCTCGCAGCTTCACGCATTTCAGCGGTAAGCTTCTCTATTTCCCGCTCGCGCTCGAGGCGCGTAAGCTTTTTATTCTCTGTCTTTTCTTTTCTGCCTATCTCTATTATATCGGCAACCTTTTTCTTCACGCTTTCGGGGGTTATTCCGTTTATTTCATTATAGTCTGTCTGTATTTTTCGACGTCTGTTTGTCTCTTCTATTGCGCCTCTCATTGAAGCGGTAATTTTATCGGCATACATAATGACACGTCCGTTTATATTTCTTGCGGCACGTCCAACCGTCTGTATAAGCGAGGTTTCGCTTCTCAAAAAGCCCTCCTTATCAGCATCAAGTATTGCAACCAAGGACACCTCGGGAATATCAAGACCCTCGCGTAAAAGGTTAATTCCGACAAGAACGTCAAAAAGTCCAAGACGCAAATCTCTGATTATCTCCATACGCTCGATGGTCTCGACGCGGTGATGAATATATTTTACTTTGACGTTGTGGGTAGCCAAATACTCTGTTAAATCCTCTGCCATATTGGTAGTCATTGTGGTGACAAGCACCTTTTCACCGCGCGCGACAGTTGCTCGTATTTCACCTAACAGGTCATCTATTTGGCCTTCGATAGGTTTTACTATTATTTCGGGGTCGATAAGTCCTGTGGGACGTATAAGCTGTTCAACAAGGCGTGAGCTTTCGTTTTTCTCATACTCACCCGGTGTTGCACTGACAAAAATTACCTGACGGATTTTCTCTTCAAATTCGTCAAAGAAAAGTGGGCGATTATCAAAAGCCGAGGGCAAACGAAAGCCGTATTCAACAAGATTCTTCTTTCTTGCGAAATCGCCGCCGCTCATGCCTCTGACCTGAGGCAAGGTCACGTGTGACTCGTCAACAAACATTACAAAATCATTTGGAAAATAGTCAAGCAGAGTGTGAGGTGTTGAGCCGGCAGGTCTTGCAGATAGAATTCTTGAATAGTTTTCAACGCCCGAGCAAAATCCGACTTCTCTTAGCATTTCTATATCGTATTTTGTGCGTTCTTCTATTCTTTGTGCTTCTATCAACTTGTTTTGACTCTTAAAAAATGCTACACGCTCCCGCATTTCCGCCTCAATTTCCGCGAGAGCCGCCTCTTTCCTTTCTTCAGACACAGCATAGTGCGTTGCAGGGAAAATTGCGGCATAATTCAAACTTTCAAGCACCTCACCCGTCAATGTATTTATGCGGGATACTCTATCTATTTCATCTCCAAAAAATTCGACACGGATACCTTTGTCTGTAGCAGAAGCGGGAAAAATTTCCACCACATCGCCTCTGATTCGAAACTTGTTACGAACGAAATTCATATCGTTACGCTCATAGCTGATTGACACTAGTCCTCTGACCAGCTCATCTCTTGACATTTGCATACCGGGACGAACCGATACTACAAGTGTTTGATATTCAAGCGGGTCTCCAAGACTGTATATACAGGATACGGACGCAACTATTATTACGTCCCGACGTTCAAAAAGCGCAGAGGTAGCACTGTGGCGAAGCATATCGATTTCGTCATTTATCATTGCATCCTTTTCTATATACATATCTTTACCGGGAATATATGCTTCCGGCTGATAATAGTCATAGTATGATACAAAGTATTCAACGGCATTTTCGGGGAAAAAGTTGCGGAACTCGGTGCAAAGCTGAGCTGCCAGTGTTTTATTATGGGCAAGGACAAGGGTTGGACGATTAAGCTTTGCGATAACATTAGCCATCGTAAAGGTTTTACCCGAACCGGTAACACCAATAAGCGTTTGGGCGCGTTCACCGGCTTCAATGCCCTCTACAAGAGAACGTATTGCTTCCGGCTGGTCGCCTGTCGGCTGAAAATCGCTTTTTAATAAAAACTTACGTTCCTGCATTTTCCTCTCCTTGACAATAATACTTCGATTATATTATACACCAAAAACTTTACAAAGTAAAGTGATTTTACAAACCGTTAAAAATTATGGTATATTTTTTCATTTACCGTATAGTCAGAACAACAAAAAAGGTTCTCCTCATTTCAACGAATTTTGTGGGAGAACCTTTTCTATTCTATTTTATTCTTCTGCGGTCTTTTTTTCCTCATGAACTTTTTGGGGAGAAACATTTACATTTTCGAAAAAACCTTTTTTCTTTGCTTTTTCAATGCTCTTCTTTGCAAAATTAGGTTTAAGTGAAAATGCTGCAGCAACCGCTTTTATATCTGATGGATCAAGTCCCTGCGAAATTAACTTAGTCCACACCGAGCGTTCATAATATGCAAAGAAATAAAACGGTGTGCTATATATCGCATACAGGCCGGTGGCAACGTCAATTGCGAGTGGCAGGAACAAAAGCTTTTGTATAAAGAGAACTGCAAGTCCTATTGTTATCGGTATTAGAGCCGTTGAGGACACTGCCAAGGAAAGATAACTCCGCTTCGATTTATACAGCTTATCCATGGCATCAGTTATCCCAGTTTGTATAAACTGCGGTTACATCGTCATCCTCGTTGAATTTATCGAGCATTTTCTCCATATTTTCCACATCCTCTTCACTCGTGAGTTCAACGTAGGTTGAGGGCACTTTGGCGATGTCTGCCGTTTCTATTTTATAACCGAGAGAGAGCACGGCCTCTCTAACGCTATCGAAATCCTCAGGGGCGGTGAAAATTTTATATTCACCCTCATTATTCCTTATATCCTCTGCACCGGATTCGAGGGCATCCTCCATGATTTTATCCTCGTCTATTTCGTCATCCTCGTCGAGTATTGTAATAACTCCCTTTTCCTCGAACAAATAGCCGACGCATCCGTTTTGACCGAGATTTCCGCCGTATTTATTAAACCATGCACGTACATTTCCGGCGGTACGGTTACGGTTGTCGGTAGATGTTTCTACGATTATTGCGACACCCGACGGACCGTATCCTTCGTAGGAAATTTCCTCGTAAGATATATCGCTGTTATCTGTGAACTTTTTGATAGTTCTCTGGATATTTTCGTTAGGAACATTATTCGCCTTTGCTTTTGCTATAAGGTCACGGAGCTTGGAGTTTACTGATGGGGCGGGTCCGCCTGCCTTAATGGCAACAGCCATTTCTTTTCCTATCTTTGTGAAGATTTTGGCTTTAGCTGCATCCGATTTTTCTTTTTTATGTTTTATATTATTCCATTTTGAATGTCCTGACATATTTTTTGCCTCTCCTTAATTAACTGACTAAATTTTTTCAGGGCTCTGCATACAAATGAGGTGCAGAGCTGTTCTTAGAACCTGCTTTGCTGCGGCTGTCAAGGCAAGACGGGAGCTTCTCACTTTCTCATCCGAGCAGTTTGCTATTTTGCACTCATGGTAGAAGTAGTTAAATGAAGAGCACAAATCAAGTATATATCTTGTAACGAAGCTCGGCTCATACTCGTCAAGTGCTGCCCTAACTCTCTCGGGAAACAAGGAGAGTACCTTTGCAAGCTCGGTTTCGGGCGCTCCTAGAGGGGCGTCCGTCATTTCACCGGCAAAACCTGCTTTTTCAAGTATAGAACATGCTCTTGCATAAGTATACTGTGCATAAGGTCCTGTATTTCCGTCAAAGGAAAGTGCTTCTTCCATAACGAAGTTGATATCTCTCATGCGATTGTTTGAGAGATAATAGAATACTACGGCTCCAACGCCGACCTTTTCTGCAATTTCACGGCATTTTTGGGGGTCGGGGTGCTTATCCTTTGCGATTTCGAATACACGGTTTATTGCTTCCTCGAACAAGTCCTTAAGCAGAATCACGTTACCTGTTCTCGTAGCAAGCTTTGCGCCGTTAATGCTTACGGTTCCGTAAGGCACGTGAACAAGCTCATTGTACCAATCGTATCCCATAAGCTCAACGACCTTAAACCACTGTGCAAAGTGCAACGACTGTGCGGCACTTGTTACGTATATTGCCTTATCAAATGAGTACTCGGACTTACGGTATACAGCTGCTGCGATATCTCTTGTTGGGTAAAGAGTTGAGCCATCGCGCTTGAGTATAAGGCATACGGGCATATTCCATTTATCAAGATTAACTATAGAAGCTCCGTCGTCAATTTCAAGAAGCCCCATGTTGCGAAGCTTGTCAACCTGTGCCGGCATTTTATCCGTATAGAAGGACTCACCCTTGTAGCTGTCAAATTCTATGCCGAGCATTTTGTATGTCTTCTGATATTCCGTAAGACTTACGTCAACGAACCAACGCCAGAGCTTAAGGTTTTCCTCATCATTATGCTCGAGCTTTGAAAACTCAGCTCTTGCCTCATCTGCGAGAGATGATTTTTTTGCCTTTGCCGCCTCTTCGGCAGAGAGTCCTGCGATGCTGATATCCTCTTCGTTCTTAATTTCGTTGTTAATTCTTACATAGAGGGATACGAGCTCGTCTACGCCTCCCTTTTCGACCTTCTCTTTATCGCCCCACTTTTTGTACGCCACGATGAGCTTTCCGAACTGTGTACCCCAGTCACCGAGGTAATTTATTCCTATACACTTATAGCCATTAAACTCATGGAGCAGTTTAAGAGAATGACCGATAACAGTTGTTCCGAGATGCCCGATATGAAAGGGTTTGGCAACATTAGGAGAAGAATAGTCCAAAACAACGGTCTTTCCAACACCTACCTGTGATGAACCGTAAGAATCTTTGAGGTCGAATATATCCGAAACTACTCTTTCGGAAAATTTCTGTCCGTTTATCTTAAAATTCAAGTATCCGGACAAAGAGGATACTTCAGAAAAGTCGTCCGTAGTGATTTCAGACTTAAGCGTTTCAGCTATTTGTATAGGTGAGCGACGCAGAAGCTTTGAAAGACGGAAGCATGGCAAAGCGAGGTCCCCCATATTCTTATCCGGAGGATATTCGAGCATTTCAAAAATCTGTTCGCGCAAAACAAGACCTTTGCCGAATTTTTCATCTATTGCGGCTACGATAATTGCCGCAAGATTTTCTTTAAGTTTGAGCATCTGTTCACCTCTCAAAGAGAATTTTTCATTCGTGTATATTTTCTGCTTCCTACGCTTCCTGACACGAGATGTGCAGGTATAAATGTTTCAAAATTAAATGCATACGCAAGAGCCGCTTCAAGCCCACGGTCAAGATAAAATTCACCATACTGCTCGAAAATCAAAATTTCGGGAATTTCAAGTCCTTGCTCAAGCATTGATGCGTATTTTGCTATCATTTCTTGATTTGGTTCATCGTCAAGAAAGTAAAGTCTTTCGGGCGTTACGTATGTACGGGTGATATCTTTATTGCATCTCCACTCATTAAAGCTTTTTTCAATAATTAAAGCTACCTCCTCAGGTGTTGCGTGAGAGGTATCAACAACAAGCGAATAGTTAAGCAAATCCTTTATGTTAACTCCGTACTGAGTAAAATATCTCTTTTTCTCGCTCTCACGACGGGCTTTCGTTTGCTTTACGGTTTCTTCAAGAGTCGCTGCATGCTCACCGCGCCTGTTCGCATTCATTATGCGAAGCGCGCTTGTTTCTGGATCGACCGAAAGATATACCTTAAACGTTCCCTCTGTGAAATGCCAAGCCATTCTTGAATCTATAATCAAAAGCTTGTCCAAATTTGAAAGCGCTTTAAGTCCGTCATCTATTTCATGATCAATTTCGGGATGAGTTTCCATATAAACGTTGAGTTCGACAACACTCATACCCCTTTTCTCAGCTATGGAGCGCACAATTGCTCCTGTTGAATAATATTCTGCACCGAGTCGCGTAATCAATATGTCAGCAACAGTGCTTTTACCGCTTCCAAGGTCTCCTGCAAGTGATATTTTATCCTGCATTACACAAAATCTCCAATACTAAGAGTCATTATTTAATTATAAACTAAAATATTAGCATTGTCAAGTCGCAGACGGTATTTGATAAATTTCAATTGTAATATTAATGCGTTTTCTTACCAACTTTCAACTTTTCAAATAATTTTTGGTAATATATACTATATTTGTTGATAAATCATGCGCAAATATTGTTTCAGATGTTGACATACACTTGAATAAAGTGTATAATAGATACGATCAAAACTTCCATAACAAACTTATTTGTCAAAGAAATTAAATTTAGCCCGATTATTTTTCCTTGGCATTTATTTTTTGTTGGAAAATTCAAGAAAAGAGGTATCTTATGAAAAAACCAATTCAGTTAGATGAAAATGGCAAGCGCAAGTTTGGCATAAGAGACAGCGTAGCGTATGCTGCGGGCGACCTTGGTTGTAACATGAGCTTTGCTCTCAAAGGAACTATGGCGCTCTTCTGGACTCAGGTTATGGGTCTTGGTCTCTGGTATTCACTTCTTCTTGTAGTAGTTCAGGTTTGGGACGCTATTAATGACCCGCTTATCGGTACTATTATCGACTCAGACAAACGCACCTACAAGAAAAACAAGTTTTTAAGCTACATATGGTTCGGTTCAATCGGACTTATTGTAGGCGGAGCTCTTTGCTTCCTTCCCTTCCCTTCGGCACCTGTTTGGGCTAAAATAATCATCTTTATTGCCGGATACGTTGTTTGGGATGCTTTCTACACCATAGCAAACGTGCCTTACGGATCACTCCTATCCCTTATATCCAATGAACCCGCAGACAGAGCTTCTCTCTCAGCTTGGCGTTCAATCGGTTCTATGGTAGGAAACATGCTTCCTATGGTAATTCTTCCTTTCATCATTTACAACCCTGACAAATCCCTTAACGGTTACATGGTATTCCTTGCAGCTCTCATAATGGGCGGCCTTGGATTTATCTGCTTCCAATTCATGATTCGCAACACAGAAATCCGTGTTGAACAGGAAATCAAGTTGAATGAGGATACACCGAAATTCAACGTTCTTGTTGCTCTTAAGAACTTCATTACTAACCGTCCCGCTGTTGGTGCAACACTTGCAGCTATGGGTATGTTCATCGGTATGCAGGGCGCTGCTACAGCCGTTTCCGTTGTATTCCAGATTTACTTCAAGAATCCCAAAATCTCCGGTGTTGTTCAGCTTTTCGCTATGATACCGATTGTATTTTTCACTCCTCTTGCTCGTAAGATGGTTACGAAATACGGCAAAAAAGAGCTCTCAATCGTTGGGGCAATCTGCTCTATAATCGGCGGTCTCGGTCTGTTTATTATTACTCCCGACAACACTGCAATTGACCTTGTAATTTACATACTCTGCCAGCTTGTATACAGTCTCGGTCTTGGCATTTACTCCACGGTTTCATGGGCTATGATGGGTGATGCTATTGACTATAACGAGTGGAAAACAGGCAAGCGCGAAGAAGGTGTTGTTTATTCGCTCCACTCATTCTTCAGAAAGCTCGCACAGGGTATCGGCCCTGCTGTAGCGCTTGTTATAATGGCTTCTCTCGGTTACGTAAATAACGCTAACCTTGACGCTAACGGAAAGTACACTAACATTCCTGATGCAAACGGCAACTTCAACGCTATCAATGTTGAGTGGCTCGGCTGGGATGTTGCAGTTAACCTCCGTGTCCTTGTTGCAGTTCTCTTCCTCATTGCTGCTGTTATGCAGTTTGTAGGTCTTGCGCTTGTATACAACCTTGACAAGAAAACTCTTTCTAAAATGAACGATGAACTTGATGCTCGCAGAGCAAACGAAGCTTCCGTAACAGAAGAAGTAGTTGTTAACGAAAATTAATTAATACTGCATTTAGTCATTTTTACGGCGCACGGCGATTTAAATATTGTCATGCGCCGTATTTTTTTAGATATATTACCCAAAATAATAAATATGATTTTATCGGAGGTATACAATGAGAAAAATTCTCAATTTTAATGCAAAATGGGCCTTCACCAAGCAAGCAAATGAAATTCCAAAAGAGATGCCAAAGGATTGGAATTTTGTGAATTTGCCTCACTGTTGGAATGCTATTGACGGTCAAGATGGCGGAAACGATTATTTTAGAGGTATAGGTTATTACGCAAAATCATTTGATAAAATGGACCTTCCTGAGAGTGAAAAATATTACCTTGAGATAAACGGAGCAAACTCCTCTGCAGATGTTTTCCTTAACGGAAAAAAGCTTTGCCATCACGATGGCGGTTATTCAACCTGGCGTGTAGATATTACAGATTCACTAAAAAGAGATAACCTTATGGTTATAACAGTTGACAACAGTGCAAATAACAAGGTTTATCCTCAGGTTGCTGACTTCACATTTTATGGCGGAATTTACAGAGATGTTAATATTATCTGCGTGAATGAATCACATTTCGAGCTTGAATACTTTGGCGGAAGAGGTGTTAAAATCACGCCTAATGTAAAAGGAAGTGCAGCACAAATCAATGCCGAGGTTTTTGTTTCTTCTAAAAAGCCGAGTCAGCTTATACGCTACACGGTATACGACAAAGAGGGTATCGAAATAAGCAAGACGGAAACGGAAAAGGAACAGGTTGTTATCAATATTGATAATGTTATCCTTTGGCACGGACGTAAAAATCCTTACCTTTATACATTAAAAACAGAGCTTGTTGAAAACGGTGAGGTTATAGATTCATTAAGCACCAAATTTGGATGCCGTACTTTTGAAATTGACCCTGAAAGAGGCTTTATTCTCAACGGTGAAGAATATCCCCTTCGCGGAGTTTCTCGTCACCAAGACCGCTGGGGATACGGAAATGCACTGCTCCCCGAGCATCACAAGGAAGACATAGAGCTTATTTGTGAGGTTGGAGCAACAACAATTCGTCTTGCTCACTATCAACACGACCAATACTTCTATGACCTGTGCGATGAATACGGAATGGTTATATGGGCTGAAATTCCCTATATCTCACAGCACATGCCTACGGCAAGAGAAAACACTATATCTCAAATGACAGAGCTCATAGTACAAAACTACAACCATCCTTCTATAGTTGTTTGGGGACTTTCAAATGAAATTACTATGAAGGGAGACACCGACCCGGACCTTCTTGAAAATCACGAAATTCTTAACAATCTTTGCCATAAATTAGACAAAACACGTCTTACAACAATTGCCGCAGTTTCTCCCTGCCCGATAGACAGTCCGTATATAAAGATTCCGGACGTTGTATCTTACAACCACTATTTTGGCTGGTACGGTGGAGATACCTCGATGAATGGACCTTGGTTTGACAAGTTCCACGAGAAGTACCCCAACACTCCTATCGGCGTGAGCGAATACGGCTGCGAGGCACTTAACTGGCACACCTCAAATCCTGTACAGGGCGACTACACAGAGGAATATCAAGCGTACTACCACGAGGAGCTGATAAAGCAACTCTTTACAAGAAAGTATATTTGGGCAACTCACGAATGGAATATGTTTGACTTTGGCGCAGATGCAAGAAGTGAGGGCGGCGAGAACGGACAGAACCATAAGGGACTTATGACGTTTGACAGAAAGTATAAGAAGGACTCCTTCTATGCTTATAAGGCATGGCTTTCGTCCGACCCGTTCGTGCACATTTGCTCAAAGCGCTACGTTGACAGAGTAGAGGACGTAACAAAGGTTACTGTATACTCTAACCAACCCGAAGTAGAGCTGTTTGTAAACGGAGAGAGCATTGGCAAGAAGGAAAGCCCGGAG
>JAZSJG010000068.1:0-14058 GCA_045534215.1 Eubacteriales bacterium | reverse complement strand
CTTTAAGGTTGCTCTCATGGTTAAGAAGTACTTAACAAGCAAGCCCACCAAGTTCTGATTTTACAGTTCGACAAATTTCTTAACACTTTAAGTTTATAATATTATATGCCCTGCAATTTTGCAGGGCAAAATGTTGGTAAGGAGTAAAAAATGAAAATCACCGAAGTTAAAATAAATCCGTTTAAGTTACTTCTGATTGTATCTCTTTTAGCCGTCTTTACCCTTTTGTTTTCATCCTGCGGTCCCACCGACCCGATTTCCAAGGAAGAAATTCAAGCCAATATCTCAAATGAAAGCAATCTTGAAAGAGATTATGCTACCGCTTATCTTACCTCTTGGGGCATGCCCGACTTTTTCAATACAAAAACGCAGGGCATAGAAATTGTTTACAGAGATTATTATGTAAAGGATTTGCCAAGCGCCTATGAAATGGCAAAAGCAACGGCAGAGCTTTTTCTTGAATATTTTTACGATGATATTGACAAAAACGACAAGGACGCCGTAACCGATGCACTTATAGTCTGCTACGTAGAATCTGTCGGAGATAAATATTCCGTCTACAGAACCAAGGAGGAGTACGACTTCTACGGGGACGACATGAGCGGAACCTTCTCGGGAATCGGTGTATCGGTAATTTACAGCTATATCGATTTAACAATGACGGTTACAGAGGTTATGTCGGGCTCCGGTGCAGAGGATGCGGGCATAAAAGCCGGTGACCTTATAATAGCGGCAAACGGAGTACCTGTTACAGAGCTTGGATATCTCGAAACAATAAGCACAATACGAGGCGAAGAGGGTACGCTTGTTGACGTAACGGTTCTTCGAGGTGACGAGGAAATCACCTTCTCAGTACAAAGACGGAAAATAGTTGAGGAATCGGTTAATTATTCTCTTGGAGAGGATAAAATCGGCTATATTGAAATATCCTCTTTTAAATCGAACACAGTTTCACAGTTCAAAGATGCAATAGATTATATGGTGGATAACGGTGCTGTCGGCATGGTTTACGACCTGCGCGCAAATCCCGGTGGATATCTTTCCTCCGTACTTGATATGCTCTCTTATATTGCTCCCAAGGGAACAACTCTTGTGTCCTTTACAAACAATTATGCGCCCTCACAGCTTTCAAACAGCGAGCACGTTGTAGCTCTTCCGACGGTAGTTATATGTGATGAAAACACAGCATCCGCAGGCGAGCTTTTCACAGCAGCTATGCGTGATTTCGGAAAGATGGACCTTTTTGACGTTACTGTAGTAGGAAAAACGACATACGGCAAGGGCGTTATGCAAACCTCTTACGGCTTTACCGATGGCTCGGCAATTACCCTAACCGTTGCATATTACAATCCCCCCTCGGGTGTGAATTACGACGGAATAGGAATAACCCCGGACATCATAGCAGAGCTTGAAGAAGAAGGCGACAGCCAGCTCGATGCGGCTATGAACGAAATTAAAAAACTGATAAAATAATTTGCAGGAGATTTTACTGAAATGGCAGAAACAAAAATTTACACGCCTCAAGGTTTTAAGGCGCTTCAAGATGAGCTTGAATACCTCGAAACAGTCAGAGTAGAGGAAAACAAAAAGGATATTTCCACCGCTCGCTCCTTTGGCGACCTTTCCGAGAACAGCGAATATGACGAGGCAAAGGCGGAGCAAGGCAAAATTCACAGCCGTATAGCAGAGCTTAAGGAAATGATAGCTCATGCAAAGGTTCTCGACGAATCCCAGATAGACGAATCCAAGGTTTCGGTTGGCTCTATTGTTAAAGTATTTAACAAAACAAGAAACATGGAAGCCACTTATCATATAGTCGGCTCATATGAAACAGACCCCCTCAACGGCAAGATTTCAGACTCCTCTCCAATCGGCAGCGCACTTCTCGGTGCGAGCGAAGGAGACGAGGTCAAAGTTCTTGGCGTAAGAGAGCAGATTCTCGTTGTAAAGAGTGTTTCAAGAGCAAAGGAATAACCCCGACAAACAAGCCGCACCCCATGCGACAAGAAAGGATATTTACTCCCTATGTCAAACAATGAAAACAATATAAATCAGCAAAATTCAACAAGCGAGCTTGCGGTTCGCCGCGAAAAGCTTGCAAATCTTATTGAAGCAGGCAAAAACCCCTTCGAAATAACAAAGTATGAAATAACCCACACGAGCACCGAGGCGATAGCTCTTTTCACCGAAAAGGAGAAAGCACTCGCTGAGGGTGAAGAGATTTCTGTAAGAATCGCAGGAAGAATGACAGGAAGAAGAATTATGGGAAAGGCATCCTTTGCTCACGTTCTTGATTCCGACGGCAAAATTCAGCTTTACGTATGCCGTGACGATCTCGGAGAAGAAAATTATGCCGGATTTAAAAAGTGGGACGTCGGCGACATCATTGGTGTTGAGGGAACTCTGTTCCGCACAAGAACAGGAGAGGTTTCTGTACACGTGAAGAGCGCTACACTGCTTGCAAAATCCTTACTCCCGCTTCCTGAAAAATTCCACGGACTTACAAATCTCGAGCAAAGATACAGACAGCGCTATGTTGACCTTATCGCCAACCCTGACGTTAAGGACACCTTTGTAAAGCGCTCTAAGATACTCAAGCTTATAAGAGAGTTTCTTGACTCTAAAGGATATCTCGAAGTTGACACGCCTATACTTGTTCCCCTTGAAATAGGTGCGTCCGCGCGTCCTTTTATTACTCATCACAATACACTTGATATGGATATGTATCTTCGTATCGAAACCGAGCTTTACCTTAAACGTCTTATCGTTGGCGGTATGAACAAGGTTTACGAGGTAGGAAGAATATTCAGAAACGAGGGTATGGACCCCAAGCATAATCCTGAATTTACTACCATCGAGCTTTATGAGGCATTCACTGACTACTACGGAATGATGGACCTTGTAGAAGAGCTTTATAAGATGCTCGCAAAGGAGGTTTGCGGCTCTACTCTAATCACTTATCAGGGCAACGAAATTGACCTTGGCAAGTGGGAGCGTCTTACAATGGTTGATGCCGTTAAGAAATATTCGGGCATTGATTATCATAGTTGGACATCAGACGAAGACGCGCGCGAGTGTGCGAAGAGCCACCACGTAGAAGTTCCCGAAAATGCAACAAAGGGCACAGTTCTTGTTGAGCTTTTCGACGCATTTGTCGAGGACAAGCTGATTCAGCCCACGTTCATATACGATTATCCCGTAGAAAACAGCCCCCTTGCAAAGAGAAAGCCGAGCGACCCTCTTTTCACAGAGAGATTCGAGTACTTTATAAACTGCACCGAATTTGGAAATGCGTTCTCCGAGCTCAACGACCCAATAGACCAGAAGGAGCGCTTCGAAAAGCAGGTTGAAGCTAAGAGAAAAGAAGAGCCGAACTGTCGGGCAGAGGTTGACTACGACTTTGTAACGGCGCTTGAATACGGTATGCCCCCCACCGGCGGACTTGGCTTCGGTGTTGACCGCCTTGTTATGCTCCTCACCGACTCTGCATCTATCAGAGATGTATTACTCTTCCCCACAATGAAGCCCGAGGTTTAATTCTTCTCTTCGTGCAGCCAACACATTTATAACAACCGTATGAAACCTTTGGTTTCCGGCATTAGTTCCTTTGAAATTTACATTTATTGCAAAAGGGGTACTGTGTTAATTCACAGTACCCCTTTTTATTATTTCTTTCTATATGCGATATCTATTTATATAAAATTTCTCCCCCTGCTTTACGCAGAGGGAGATGAAAGATTGTTATTCGATTAAGATTTCTTCATAAAGCGTTTTCTACGGATATAACATTTCCAAATCAACGCTCCGATTTCGGTTTTAAACCGTAAAGAACAGAACCGTAAATACTATTGCCGCAGCCAAAAAGGCAAGCCCCACAAAGAAGAGAAACGAATATCCCGTGAAGCGTTCTTCGTTTTTCCTTGTTTTGTACTCATAAAAGGTTTCCTTGCTTTTGTGAGAAAATGGAATAAGCATGGCAACACCTCTTGATATACCAAAGGAAATCATATCAAAAAATCCGCTGGTAGAAACAAAAACAAGACATCCGAGCATTATAAGTATAACACCGGGAACTGTGAACGCATCGGCAAGTATTCGCATTTTCTCCGAAAGCTCAAGTGCCGAGCCAAAGTCGCGGGTATATAAAATCGTAACTGTTATCAAAGAGGCAACAACCACGGTTATGCCATATTTAATCAAGCTGCTCTTTAACTTCTCCACCGTTCAATTCTTCCTTATAGTTCTTCTCCTCTTCGTCATTGCAATAAACGAAATGTCCCGGCGTTACTTCTCTTAAAGAGGGCTTGTTTACCGAGTAATCGTGAGAATCAAGAGGATTATAGGAAATTCTCTTACGCTTCTTTTCTGAGTGGGGATCGGGAAGCGGAATAGCAGAAAGCAGCGACCTTGTATACGGGTGCATGGGGTGGGCAAACAGCTCATCGGAATCTGCAAGCTCAACAAGCTTACCGAAATACATAACACCTATTCTGTCAGAGAAATACTTAACAACCGAAAGGTCGTGAGCTATAAAGAGAATTGTAAGTCCAAGCTGCTCCTTAAGCTCATTCAAAAGGTTGATAACCTGTGCCTGAACCGAAACGTCAAGAGCGGAAACGGGTTCGTCCGCAATTATCATTTCCGGACGCATAATAACAGAACGTGCAATACCTATACGCTGACGCTGACCTCCCGAAAACTCATGAGGATATCTGCTTGCGTGCTCGGGAACAAGTCCTACAAGCTCAAGGATTTCGTAAACCTTTTCCTCGATATACTTTTTATCCTTAATTCCGTTGATAACGAGTCCTTCTGATATAATTTCCTTAACCGTCATACGTGGGTTGAGAGAAGCAATAGGGTCTTGGAAAATCATCTGAATTTGAGTTACAAGACGTGTATTCTTCGCAACGTGACGCTTTTCCTTATACTCATTTTTAAGCTTTTGCAAAAGCTCCTCATTGCCCTGAGCACTCTCGAACTTTGCTTCGTATTCAACCCTAAGCTCTTCAACAAGCTTTTTAGCATACTCGCGGTCTACGCGCTTCTGGTCGTGAATAGCGGCTTTTATTTTCGCCTTATTGACATTAATTTCTGACTTTAAAGCTGCCTTTATCTCATTTGCCCTTTGGTCGTTGCGCTCTTTGTTTTCCGGATTTTGTTCGGTGTCCCTTTTCAAAGCGAAGAGCTCTGCTTTCGCGCGGCGCTTAGCTTCTTCGATTGCGTTTTTATAAGAACGTGTACCTGCTCCTATACGCTGACCCTTGAAATAGATATCTCCGCTTGTTATATCATATATTTTGATAATTGAGCGGCCAGTGGTGGTTTTTCCACAGCCGGATTCACCGACAAGACCGAAAACCTCGCCTTTTTTGATATCAAAGCTTACGTTATCGACAGCATGAAGCTCTCTTTTTCCCATCTTGAAGTATTGGCAAAGGTTCTCTACTTTAAGCAAAACTTCGTTATTATTATTGCTCATCGTTTTGTGCTCCTTTGTCCTTATTCATTCTGGCGATGCGGTCGGTTATGATTTTCGGAACCTCAACCTTCGGCGCATCTTTATGCAAGAGCCAAGTAGCAGCTCTGTGTGTTTCTGATATATCAAACATGGGGGGCTGCTCCTCGAAATCTATCTTAAGCGCATACTTGTTACGCGCTGCAAAAGCATCTCCCTTGGGGGGATATATCATATTCGGGGGCGTGCCTGGAATAGCATCAAGCTTTTCTGTGGTATCAAGGTCGGGCATTGAAGAAAGCAGTGCCCACGTATACGGATGTCTTGGGTCATAGAATATGTCGTCGGCAGTTCCCTCTTCGACAATTTTTCCTGCGTACATAACAGCAATTC
This sequence comes from Eubacteriales bacterium, assembly GCA_045534215.1. GTDB lineage: Bacteria > Bacillota > Clostridia > Oscillospirales > CAG-272 > UBA1740. The sequence continues at coordinate 8,207 of JAZSJG010000068.1, read as the reverse complement.
TGTCTGCCATGTTTGCAACAACACCAAGGTCGTGCGTTATAAATATAACCGAAAGCTCTCTGTCTCTCTTAAGCTTATTTATAAGCTCAAGTATCTGTGCCTGAATTGTAACGTCAAGAGCCGTTGTGGGCTCGTCGCATATCAATATGTCGGGATTTGCCGCAAGAGCAATAGCAATTACTATTCTCTGACGCATACCGCCCGAGAACTCAAACGGGTACTGATAGTAACGTATACGCGGCTCGGCGATACCAACCTCTTCCATGAGCTTGATTGCCTTTTCTTTAGCCATGCGCTTGGTTACAACATATACAACCTGCGATGCCTTTTCCTTCATGTAGTCAATGAAGCCGATTGCCTTTTTTGAAAAATCAACATTCTCAACTGCAACGTCCGCCTGATATTTTTTCTCAAGACGGTCGATAACGAGAACGATGTTTGACTTCAACATATCAAGGTCATAAACAACCTTTGGAACAACCTTCCAGTCAACAGTCTTGCCCTTAGCTATAAGTGCCTCGCGTTTCAATGACTGTCTTTCATAGCGTGCCTCTTCCTTAGGGTTGTGCTTCTTATAGTAGAAATATTTGTTTACTTCCGAAACAATACTTGATGCAAAGGAGCCCGCGATGCTGTCCTTTACGTATTCAAGCTTGTTTATTGAGGACTCAACGAGAGCCGAAAGACCTCTGCAGAAGGTAAGTGTTTCCGACTTGTCAAGCTCCTCTTTGTCAAAGAATTTGCGAGCACTTGCAAGTGCTACGAGAACCTCTTTTTTCTTTGCAAGAGATTTTGCATATGCGTTCTTTATTCCAAGAGTCTCGAGCTCAAGGAATTTGCCCATAAAGTTTTCGTCAAGATACTTAAGAGTTCTTTCGTTAAGCTCCTCTATATTTCTTCCGCCGAGCTGAACGTCGGGATTCTTATACTTATAGAATCCGATACGGAAGAAATTGGGACGTGTTGCGCCAAGAATATCTACCACGAGAGCACGAAGATTTACCAACACATTTTCAATAACAGGGGAAAGCGAGAATCTTTCACCCTTTGCAAGCTTCGGAGCAACATATCCTGAACGAAGTGCGGAAAGATTGTTTATCATTCCTGCAATTTGTTCATCATATCCGTCGGTGAGGAATGGGTCCTTCAGAAGAGAAAGCTTCTTGATGCAGTCCTGCATAAGTCCCTTTACGTCTACTCTTTGTGCCTTGCTTGCAAGATAAAGCTTATCGTCAAGCTCCGCAACGATTTCTTCTGCGTTGGTATATGCAATATTGTAGTGATTTTCAAGCTCGTTAGCAACGATATTGAATTTATCAAACGTTTCTACAATTTCGTTAATTTGTGCAATTCGCTCTTGATTATTCGAGCTGGTTGCTTCAATAATATTAGTTCTTAAAACCTCAAGAAGCTCGTTAAATTCGATTCTTCCCATTTTGCGATTCTGCTTGTTTTTGAGCAGCATCGCTTCTGTAATTTGCTTTCCTATCTTTACTATAGGGTCAAGGGACGAAAGAGGGTCTTGGAAAATCATTGAGATTTTATCGCCTCTTATTTTGCACATTTCCTCCTCGGAAATTTTAAGAAGGTCCTTACCGTCATAAAGGATTTCTCCGCCCTCAATAATAGAGTTTCCCGCGAGAATTCCGAGAATTGCCTTTGAAGTTACCGATTTACCCGAGCCGGATTCACCAACAATCGCAAGCGTTTCTCCCTTGTTCAAATTAAAGGAAACATCACGTACTGCCTTAACCGTTCCGAAGGTTGTGCGGAAGGATATTTTAAGATTTTTTACTTCAAGAATATTTGCCATTAGTCCTCCACTCCTCTCAAAGACGGGTTAAATGCATCGCGAAGTCCGTTACCGAACAGGTTAAAGCTTATCATAAGCAAAGCAATAACGAGCGCGGGGAACAGCATAAGGTGGGGGTAGTTAGTCCAGATGCTCGAAGCATCTGAAAGAAGAGTACCAAGAGAGGTGGTTTCCTGACCGCCAAGGTTAACTATACCAAGGAATGAAAGCATACTCTCGGTAAAGATAACACCGGGGATTGCAAGGACCGAACCGGTAATTATTGTACCGAGCGTGTTCGGGAAAATGTGCTTCCAAATAATTCTTCTGTCACGTGCACCGAGTGTACGTGCAGCCATAACATACTCCTGGTTCTTAAAGCGGTAGAACTGAGTTCTGACTCGGCTCGACATTCCTATCCAGCCCGTCAAAACGAATGCAAACAACAGCGAGGGAATGACGCCAACCTTGTGTGCAAAATGCATCTGGAAAAGCGTCATAACAACTATACTCGGTATACCCGAAAGTATATCCGTGATACGCTCCATTACCAAGTCTATCGCACCGCCGTAATATCCTGCTATAGCTCCGTAAATTGCACCTATAAAGAAGTTGATGGCGCAAACACATACAGAAACAAGCAGCGAAAGTCGGATACCGTCTGCCATACGGAGAGCTAAGTCGTAGCCCTGTGAATCCGTACCGAAGAAGTAATTCGGCTCAAATCCATTCTGATAAATATAGTAGTTATAATATAATACTCTTACTTCATACTGAGCTGTTTCGTGCGTTCCTCCGCCGATATAATCCCAGTATACAAGATTACCGTCTGCATCTCTTTTGTAATTATCCTCAAGAGTCGCATTCTCCTTTAAGGAGATTTTCTTCTCCGTAACGTTGCCTTCAGAATCCACATCGACCTTTATCGGGTCACCCTTAGGGTTAGACTTAAACCAATAGTTTGCGGGGTTATCAACGGTTACGTGTCCAGGATAATAGTACTCATTGTTTGCGATTTTCGGATAAAGAACCTGTATTCCGGTCTCTTCCTGCCAATCGACGATTTTTTTATACTCTTCCTGAGTTATTTCCTTGTAAATAAAGCCAACCTCAAGGTATGTGTCAACTCCGACGTCGTATCTTGGCTTTCCGTCGGGACCCATTCCAGCTGCCTTGTATTCGTTAAGAGGAGAATAATAGCTCTCCATACCGTCCTTAACGGTATTTTTCTTATTAGACGCAAGAGCTTCGGTTGTGTCCTCAGCGCCCATACCTACAGCCGCAAGCCACCAAAGGCCTCTTTCGGAAGCTGTTCTTGAGACATTTCCGTCCATTATACCGAGGTTTTCGCCAAGCCATACGTTCTTCGGTCCTTTTTTCGCATAATACGGGTCAAGGAAGGTTGAATCGTAATTGGGGTTGAAAAGAGGTGCGAAGAGCGAGAACAAAATTATAAATACAATGATAAGTGCGGCTGCAATAGACGCCTTATTCTTTCTGAATCTTATCCACGCATCCTTGAAGTAGCCGATTGGCTTATCTTCAAATTTTGCATCGTGAATTTTGCCTCCCATGTTGGCAAATTCAAATTTTTCCTTTGGGATACTTTTGTAATTATTGTCGTTTGTCATATTACTTTTCTCCCATTCTGATTCTAGGATCTATAAATCCGTAGCTTATGTCTACGATAATTCCCGCCGTAAGTCCGATAAGAGTATAAAAAACGGTGTCTGCCATAAATACGTCGTAGTCACGAAGATTTATCGATTTAATAAAGAGCTGACCTACTCCGGGTACGGAGAAAATCTGCTCGATAATCATAGAGCCGCCAAGTATTCCTATAAAGCTTCCGATAATTGAGGGAAGAATCGGAACCATGGCATTTTTAAGTGCGTGTCTTGTGGTTGCCTGCGCTCTGGTAAGTCCCTTCGTGCGCGCAAGGAGCATATAGTCAGAGGTAAGCGTCTCTGTAAGCTCGGCTCTTGTAAAGCGGCAAAGTCCGGCAATCTCTCCAAAGGAGAGCGCAAGAACGGGAAGCACCATACTGTAGAACATTTTACCTGTAAACCACGAGCCGCCCGCATCTGCCAACGAGTATACTGTAAGCGGGAACCAGTCAAGCAGGTATGAGAAGAAAAACTGAACTAGGAACGCATATACGTAGCTCGGTATAGAAACGAAGAGCATAACTACCGTGCTTATCGTATGGTCCTGCCACTTATTCTTCTTTATCGCAGCGTAAATTCCGAGTGCTATTCCTATAGGTGTTGCAAAAAGCAAGGAGTACAGGTTAACAAGAACCGTCGGAAGAAGACGGTCAACGATAACATCGAAAGCACCCTTAGTAGGAGCGATATGCCACGAAGTACCGAAGTCGCCCGCCGTGAAAATATTTTTAAGATAAATTCCGTACTGCACAAGCAGCGGCTTGTCATATCCGAGCGCATTCCAGCGCGCAATGATAACCGCCTGCAAGTCCTTGTCGGTCGGGGGCGTTCTCGGAAGCATTCTTATAAGCATAAAGCATATAGTCACTATGCAAAAGAGAACGAAGAGCATTAAAAACAATCTTTTTATAACGTATTTTGTCATATAATGGACCTTTCCTTTCCGAGAGAAGAAAACACGTCTTCCCCCTTTCGTCCGCTCAGCTCGACAGATAAAAATTCATCCGCCGGGGTGAGCAGACGAAAAAACTCGCAAGTAATGGGAGAGTTTTGCTCTCCCATTACCCCAAAATTATTTCGTTGTCCAAAGAGGAAGCGAAAAATTATTCGTAGCTAAGCTTGCCCTTGTTAGACTTAACGTAATCCTTCCATTCCTGATCGTCATACTGGAATGTCATAAGACGAGAACCACCAAAGCCGTAAGCCATGTTGTACTCTTCTGTATAGTAGTTAAGCTGGTAGGAAAGCATAGAGCAAATAGTTGTTCCTGCAAGAGGAATTCTGTAGTACTTTTCAAGGTACTTTGTCTCAAGCATAGAAGTGATGGTAAGCTTGGTCTCGTTGTCAGCGTTTGCAAATTCGCCTGTACCCATCATAGAGTTGGACCATTCCTGCCATGTCTTAGTAACTTCTTTGCCACCAACTGTGAGAGTGATTGTCTCTGTTGTGGGATCCCAGCATGCTGCTTCGTTAATGTCATACTGATCGGGATCCATGTAAACCTGGAAGTTACGGAAAGGATAGAGAGCAGCTCCGCCCCATGCACCGTAACCGATTGCGTAGTTACCGTTAGGAACGTCAGAGTATCTGTCCTCAAGGTTACCAACGCCCTCAAGAGTTACCTTGCCGAAGCCGGAACCATCGATAGCTGCGTTGATGTACTCGTTCATAAGAGTGATCTGCTTTTGTCCGGCGGACTCAATAGCACCTGCGGACCAGCCGATTCTAATCTTGATTTCTTGACCCTTTGTATAAAGGCCTGCTGCAACAAGCTCGTCGCAAGCTGTCTTCATAAGCGCCTTAGCTTCCGTAAGGTTGTAGCCGGTGATAGAATCACAAGCTTCCTTAAGTGTAGCATAAGGAGTTCCCTCACCCCATTTTACACCGTAGAGGTTACAGATAGCTTCCATTGCCTGATTGGTGTTTCTGTAAGAGGATGTAGGATCGTTGTAGAAGTCGTAGTAGTAAAGGTTGTTCATAAGAGCAAATGCGGGCTTGTAACCCTCAGTTGCAGTTACGTACTCAGCTCTGTCTATTGCCAAGCTGAATGCCTTACGGAAGTTGATGTTAGAAAGAACAACGGAATTTGTGTTGCCCTTAGACTTATCCATTTCCTTAAGTGCATCAACGTTTGTGTTGAAGAAGAAGGACATGGTGTAGGTTTCGTCAACCTTGTAAAGTCTGTCGGATGCAGCGTATGTGGAAAGCTCGTCTGCGGAAGGAGACCAGTCGGAAAGGTCGCCCTTAAGGAATGCCTGCTTTGCAGCTGCTTCGTCCATAACGTCGATAACAACCTTTGTTATCTGGTGCTGACGAAGTGCCTGACCGTCAACCTTGAACTCTTCGCCGTTTGTGTTCTTGTGGTAGTTTGTGTAAGAAACAAGGTTACCCTCTTCGTCTCTTACAAGCTCGCCTGCGTCATCCTTCTGCCAGCCGTACCAGTTCTCGTTCTGAACGAATACGATCTGCTTCTCTTCCTGGAAGGACTTAAACTTATATACGCCGTAAGACATAGAAGTTTCCATGGATGTGCAGTAGTTAGTTGTTACGAGGTCGCCGTTTGTTTCCTTACCTGCTTCGTAGAGCTCTTCGTAAACGAGCCATGTAGATGTGCAGGATGTAAGGAAGTAGTTGTAGTCGATAGCTGTCTGACAAACGTAACGGATTGTGTACTCGTCTACCTTGTAGCATCCAACTGTTGCATCATAATCAACAACAGGGAACTCTTTCTGGTATACAAGGTAATTGCAAGCATGTGCAGCGGTTTCACCCCATTCTGCAACTGCTGTGATTGTACCAACAAGGTATCCAAGAGACTCGTCTGTAAGAGTAACGTATCCCTCTGCATCGCAAAGAGCAACGAGACTCTGGTATGCTTCAACGCCGAAATAATCATCGCCGTAAGCATTTACATATGCGTCAAGAGAGTTTCCGCCAAGCCAAGCAAGAGGCGCCTTTGGAGCGATTTTAACAGGTGTGCCGTCTGCTGCCGCATATACGCCGTCAGCGCCCTTAACGAGGTCTGCGATAGCGTATCCGCCGTTAGCGTCAAGCCAAACCTTGCTGCCCTGATAGTAGTAGCCTTCGCCACCTGCAAGAGCAGATTCGCCGGCAATGTAAAGGTTAGCGCGGTAGTTCTTCATCTGGGGGTTAAGAAGCTGCTTCATTGAGTAGATGTAGTCATCAGCATTGATCTTCTCACCGTTTTCCCAAACTGCATCGGGATTAAGCTTGATTTCAAATACGTAGCCGGACTCAACCTCTTCAGCTGTCTTGCCTGAAGGGAGAGTAACTGCGTACTTTGTAAGGTCATCCTTGTGAGAAGCCGTTACGTCCTCAATGGATGTAGCCATTTCGTAAACCCACTGGTAAACACCGTTTTCAGTGTCCTTAGCTTCCATGGTTACGAAGGGAGAGGAAATGTAGCTGAGAATAGAATCATCAGCATTTGTTTCCCATGTGTGAGGGTTCCAGTTTGTACCGAGAGCCGTTGAATAAGATTTGTAAGTATACTGACCGGAAAGATCTTCTCCGCAGCTTGCAAGAGAAAGACAAGCGGTGAGCATCATACATACAACAAGTATGGTACTAACAACCCTTTTGAATGTCTTGTTCATGATGAACCTCCATATTTTTGGGCTTTGCCCTTTTTTATTTTCATGCGTCTTCGCACTACTACAACTTAAGCACCGTATGTAACCGTCGATGAGCGGTTGCCGGTCGGGAACCGAGCGGCAAAAGGCGGTGGGCGCGCCCACCGAAAAGCACTTAATAAAAAATTATATATAATATTATATACTAATACTTACCACTTGTCAACTACTTTTACACTCTTTTGTTATATTTATATCAAAAATTGGTAATTTTAGGGGCAAATGTATGCCCAAAATCGACACTTTTTCCAAAAATTACACTGCATATCACTAATTTTTAAAGCGCATTCGACAAAACAAAAAAGGTTTTGGTTGACGTATCAAGCTTGTTGTGCTATACTGTAAGGGAGAAGTTGATATCGTCTTATCTCATAGACAAGCCGTCGCAAAAAACGACGCAGGCGAGGGAGAAAGGAAAACTGTTTATGAAGAAAATGCTAATTAAAGTTTACAATTCGCGACGTCTCACGCTAATACTTAAGACGACGTCGCACATATCCGTGTTTGCTATAGCTGCCGCCTTTTTCGCTCTACTTGTATACAATTTTTCGCAAGATTATCTTTCCGCCCTAAAGCTTCTTTTGGCAACAGGCATACCGTTTGTTATTGTAAGCATTTTCAGGCGTGTAATCAATGCTCCCCGCCCATACGAGCTATATGACTTCTATGAAAGGAAGCCGAAAGAAAAAAGAGGGCTCTCTTTCCCCTCTCGCCACGTTTTTTCGGCATTTATCATTGCAACCGTTTCAGCTTCTGTAAGCATTTATCTTTCTGTTGGATTGTTTCTGGTCGGATTCGCCCTTGCCGCCTCACGTGTTCTTCTCGGAATTCATTTTATACGGGACGTTGTGGCAGGTGCGCTTGTGGGCGTAATTGCGGGAGTTGTCGGACTGGTTTTGATAATTTGTTAAGTATTTTGCCGCCGCAAATTTCACACGCCCCCCGTTTTTTCAATAAAGAAGAGAGCAAAACAAAGTGATATAATCCCCTTAGAGTAGACACTTGAAAAAACAAAAAGTTTTCAAGACTACACTAAGGGGGTTATTTTTATGTCAAAAAGAGGAAAGCAGAAAAAATATAGCAAAGAATTAAAAC
>JAZSJG010000044.1:0-3789 GCA_045534215.1 Eubacteriales bacterium | reverse complement strand
TTTGCCCTGCGGTGTTGTATTGCATTTTTACTATCTTGAGCTTCGGTGTGTAAAGTGCGTAAAGCAGTGTTGTTTTGCGAGAATTACCGTTACTATGTAGGTGAGGGGTCTTTCCCTCCGTTTTGTTCTTCTTGCAATTTGAGCAAAAAATATTTTTTGGCTTCTTGCATTTAAAAAGAAAAAAAGCGGTGAAAATCACCGCTTTTGTAAACAGTTATTTACGTTTTCTTGTTTTAATCTTGAAAATTCGCGCAAGAAGCGGCGAAAGGAATTTTGGAGAATGTAAGACTACTATTTTCATTTGTATGTTTCGGAAGCTTTGATTTTACAGCTTCCTCACCCTTTGTCTGATTCAGCGCGGCAACTTTCCGGCTTGTTAACATCTTATGCCTTTTGTCCGTTTTTTGTGCGTGAGGTAAGATATATAAGCAAAACGCTTATGTCGGCAGGGCTTACTCCGCTTATTCTTGATGCCTGGCCTATGTTAAGAGGGCGAATTGCTTCAAGTTTTTCGGCAGCTTCGGTCCTCAGTCCTGTGATTTTTCCGTAGACTATACCGTCGGGCAGGAGCTTTTCTTCCAGCTTTTTCTGTCTTTCAACCTCGGCAAGCTCTCTTTTAATATAACCGTCATACTTAATCTGTATTTCTGCGGTAGTACGAACTGATTTTGGCAAAACAGGACGGGAAGTATCGATTTTTTCGATTGCATCGTAAGAAATTTCAGGTCTACGCAACAGCTCGCTTATTTTAATTCCCGTTTTGATTTCGGATGAATTCAGCTCCCTTAGAAGTGTATTGACTTCGCTTGACGGAGGAAGAGTGGTTTTTTCCATTCTTAAAATTTCTGCGTTTATAAGTTCCCTTTTTTCGCAAAAAGCCAAGTATCTTTCTTCTTTGACAAGACCTACACGGTATCCTGTGTCGGTAAGTCGTAAATCTGCATTGTCCTGGCGCAGCAGGAGTCTGTATTCGGAGCGAGAAGTCATGACCCTGTACGGCTCATTCGTTCCCTTTGTTACAAGGTCGTCTATCAGAGTGCCGATATACGATGATGAACGTGGCAGTATCATTGGCGGCTCTTCTTTTACGGCAAGGGCTGCATTGATTCCTGCGACCAAGCCCTGTGCTGCCGCTTCCTCATAGCCGGACGTGCCGTTAAACTGTCCTGCACCGTAAAGCCCCCTGATGTTTTTGAATTCTAGGGTGGGGTACATTTGTGTCGGCTCTGCGGCGTCGTATTCTATGGCATATGCATAACGCATTATTTCTGCTTTTTCAAATCCCGGAAGAGAGTGAAGCATCTTGTACTGAACATCTGTAGGCATGGAGGTGGAAAAGCCCTGTATATACATTTCATCGGTATCTATACCGCAGGGCTCTACAAAGAGCTGATGTCTTTCTTTATCCTTGAACCTCACAAGCTTTGTTTCTATCGAAGGGCAATATCTCGGTCCTGTACCGCTGATGTTTCCCGAGTACATAGCACACTTGTCAAGATTAGATAAGATTATATCATGCGTGGTCTTATTTGTATAAACAATGTGACACGCCACCCGGTTTACCAGTTCCGAAGCACGTGTTTCGCTTCTTTCGGAGTAGGGTGTAACTTCCTTTTCTCCCTCTTGTATTTCCAGATTTTCAAAATCTATGGAACGACGGCTTACCCTTGCAGGTGTGCCGGTTTTGAAGCGCATGAGTTTTATTCCGAGCGACATTAAGGAGTCGGACAGCTCATTTGATGGGAGCATTCCGTCGGGACCTGCGCTGAATACCTTGTCACCTACGAAAATATTGCTTTTTAAGAAGGTTCCCGTAGCGATAATTACTTTATCAGCTTCCCATATCTCACCAAGATGTGTACGCACACCGACAACCTTCTGCGTGTCGCCGTCTGTTTTTGTGAGAATTTCTGTTATCTCGGCTTGGACAAGACGTAGCAAGCTCTCGCCCTCAAGCGTTTTCTTCATAAGCTTCTTGTATTCAGCCCTGTCAGACTGAACTCTTTTTGAATGTACTGCAGCACCCTTTCCAAGATTAAGAGTGCGGGATTGCAGCGCGGTCATATCTGCGGCATATCCCATTTCTCCGCCAAGTGCGTCTATTTCGAAAACAAGGTGTCCCTTTGCGCTTCCGCCTATAGAGGGGTTGCAGGGCATGTTACCGACTGCGTCGAGATTTATCGTGAAAAGAACTGTCGGAATCCCCATTCGACAAGAAGCAAGGGCTGCCTCTATTCCGGCGTGTCCTGCACCTATTACGGCTACACGGGTAGATAGTTTGTCCATATTTTAACCTCTATCAGAAGATGATTCTTTCTACAGAATCAACTCTTCCGTTTGATTGATTTAAATTGAAAATTACAGCGTTTGCTTTAACCGTGCCCTCTGCGGCAGAAAATTTAATAGGCACCTTTGTCCTCATTCTTTCTACTACAGCATTGACATCCATGCCGAGAATACCACCCGATTCTCCGCACATTCCGACATCGCTTATATAACCGCTTCCGTTCGGGAGAATTTGCTCGTCTGCAGTGGGGACATGGGTATGCGTGCCAAATATTACGTTGATTTTTCCGTCATAAGCATAACCAATCGCAAGCTTTTCTCCCGTCGCCTCCGCGTGAATATCGAGCACGGAAAAGTCGTATTTTCCTGCGTTCTCCGAAAGAACCTTGTCAATATAGGGGAAGGGAGAGTCAAGTGTCGGCTCAATGTGGACGTTGCCCATTGCGTTAATGACGAGTATCCTATACCCAAGTGCGTCTAATACGGTATATCCTCTTCCCGGTGCGGAGTTTCCGAAATTTACGGGGCGTAGTACCTTGTCGGTTTCGTCGAGATACGTGTAGGCGGCGCGGTTATATAGAGTATGGTTTCCGCCTGTTATAACGTCGGCACCTGCCTTTATCAAGCGCTCCGAAAGTTCCTTTGATATTCCCGTGATGAAGGAAGCGTTTTCACCGTTCACGACGGCAAAATCTATTTTGTTCTTATCTCTTATTTTCCACAAGTTTTTCTCAAGATGCTCTATTCCCTTGGGACTTGTAACGTCTCCGATAACGAGTATTTTCACACAAAAATCCTCACAATGTAACTTTTAATTCTATTATAGCAGATGAATTTTCGGAATACAAGCACAAGAACAAAAAATGCACAAAGAACCTCGCTATTCAATATTAAATATATACAAAATACTTAAAACGTATTGACAATCGCTTACACTTGAGGTAAAATATAGAATATTAATATAATATATTTAACGCACTGTTCCGGATATCACAAATCGGCACATCGCGTCTTTGGAGTATAAAATGAATTTTCTTGACAGGGTATTGGAGTTCTTATTCAGAAAAACGGTAGGTCTTTGCATCTCGATTGCAACTACCGTTCTTATTACGCTTTCTCTTACGGGCTGCTTGCCGTTCGATTTTCTGGCTTGTATGTGCTACAACATCGGTGTTCCGCTTTGCGACAACACCTGCCAGGGCTGCTTTCTGTGCGAGGGATGCATGGAGTGCTATGGTGACAAATGCATGGAAACGAGCAACTGTGTCGACGAGTGCTTCTATGAGATGACCGCGTGCGGCGGTGCTTGCACAACTGTTTCTGATTGCCTTTTTGGCGATGGATGCACAACTACCTGCGGCGGCTGCGTGGCTCATTGCGGCGGACCTGATTATTCATTGCTCCAAGCACTTTGTATAGATTGCTTCTTGTGCATTAAGGAAACGAACGAGGCAGGAGATTGTGTAACTGTTGGATGTCTGAACTGTACGGCAACCTGTCCCG
>JAZSJG010000011.1:0-2600 GCA_045534215.1 Eubacteriales bacterium | reverse complement strand
TATCGAGCAGGATGCAGATACCGTAATCTTCCTTTACCGTAACGAATATTATGATGCCGATGCAAATCCCGACGAGGGCAGCGTTGCCGAGGTTATCATTGCAAAGAACAGACACGGTTCCGTAGGAATCGTAAAGGTCGGCTGGGTAGGACGTTATACAAAGTTCCGCTCTATAGCAACCGATGGAATGCAAGAAGGATAAACTATGTCAGAAATGAAAAATTCACTTCCCGACGCCTTTACTTCCCCTCATATTCTGTCGGGACTTGATAAAAGCGAGGCTATCTTAGTAGGCTTTTCGGGTGGGTCGGATTCCACGGCACTTCTTCACATGCTCAGCATTTACGCAAAAACTGTAGGGGCTAAAATCTATGCCGCTCACGTAAATCATTGTATTCGTGGCGAGGAAGCAGATCGTGATGAATGTTTTTGCGAGAAGCTTGCGAAAAAATTAGGTGTTGAATTCTTTTCACTTAAGATAGACATTCCTCAAATAGCCAAAACCTCCTCAGAAAGCATGGAAACCGCGGCAAGACGCAAAAGGTATGAATATTTCGATGACCTTATGCGAAAAAATAATATAAAGATACTTGCCACTGCGCACAATGCTGATGACAACCTGGAAACTATCATTTTCAACATCGCGCGCGGCACGGGTCTTAGCGGAATTTCAGGTATTCCGAGCGTCCGTCAGTGCGCAAACGGAATAGTCGTGCGCCCAATTCTCAACATGGAAAAGCGCGATATAATCTCGTACTGTAAGAGTAATGGGCTAAGCTACGTGACCGATAGCACAAATACCGATACCGATTATACAAGAAACAAGATAAGAGCTGAAATAATTCCCATTATGAAGCAGATAAATTCAGGTGCGGTAAAAAATGCCTCGCGAATGAGTGAGCTTCTTAAGGAGGACTCTCTCTGCCTTGATGATCTTGCTCGGAACTTTCTTAACGGTCTTGAGGATAATTGCGCAATTGACGTTGAAAAGATATCCAAATATCCGACGGCAATAATCAACAGAGCTATTATTTTGTTATATAGCAGGATCGAAAAAGAAAAAAATCTCGAGCTGATCCATATCAATGCGCTTCGCGAGCTTGCGCAAAACGCAATTCCCCACTCTGCCGTGTCTTTACCGGGAAATATAGAGGGTGCTATAGAAAACGGAAAGCTTTTTTTCAGGCAAAAAGCATCCGCGCAGGCACAGCTTGAGGAATATAAAATAGAGCTCACAGCAGGCGAAAACATTATTTCACAGACAAATTGCGAAATTTTCATAGGAAATTCACACAGTTCTAAAATTATTTACAAAAAATCAATACTGTTGTCTATTGATTCTGCTAAAATAAGAGGAGCGTTGACCGCACGCAACAGACAAGGCGGAGATAAAATAAAAATGGGCGGCATGAGCAAAAGCGTTAAAAAGCTTATGTGCGATAAAAAAATACCGCTGGATTTGCGTCAAAGGCTCCCAATAATTTGCGATGACGAAGGAATTGTTGCAATTCCATTTGTGGGTATTCGCGACGGTGCAAAATACAGAGGGGATAATACATCTGAAGCTTTGGTAACAAACATTACTTTTTCTTTAAACTAACATACTTGTTATTAATCACACGATATAAGTGTATCATAAAAGGAAAGGCTAAAAATCATGACGAAAGACATTCAAGAGATACTTGTCAGCAAAGAAGAAATTGAAAATATTTGCGACAGAATTGCAAAAGAAATAACAGAAGATTACAAGGATTCTACACGTAAGCTGGTTTTGATCTGTATTCTTAAGGGATCGCTCGTATTTACCTCTGAGCTTATGAAAAGAATAAATCTCCCACTTGAAATGGAATTTATGAAGGTATCCTCTTATGGTTCAAAAACCGTTTCATCGGGATACATAAATATTCACCTCGATATCAAGAGAGATGATATGGAGGATGTTGACTTCATAATAATCGAGGACATAATAGACAGTGGAAAAACTCTGTCACACCTTGTAAGATACCTCAAAGAAAGAGGCGCGGGAAGTGTTAAGACCTGCACCCTCCTTGACAAGCCCGACCGCAGAGCCGTTGATTTTCAACCCGATTACAGCGGCAAGATCATTCCTGATGCATTTGTTGTGGGATTCGGCCTTGATTATGACGAAAAATATAGAAATCTCCCCTACGTGGGAATATTGAAGCCCGAAGTTTACGGTGGCTGATACCTAATATCCATCGGAGGAAAAAATGAAGAAACGCAGCAATCTTAAAATTATAATATTTTACATCGCGCTTTTTCTCGCAGTCATTTTTGCCCTGTCATTTATGTTTAATGACTCAGAGCCAGGGCGCAAATACGGAGAAATAGTTGAATATTTTAAAAATGACCAGGTAAATCAGTTCGTAGTTGACGGGGACAACTATCTCACAATGGAGATCGTTGAGCTCAACGCGGACAAAACACCTAAGCTCGACGCAAACGGTGACGAGGTCACATCTGTCATAGAGTACGAGCTCCACAGTCTTGAGGACTTCCGCGAGGACTGCGCAAAGTACTACGAAAACAGTGAACGAATAAAAAACAACTTTCACTTTGAGCCTGAAACCGTTCTCCCC
>JAZSJG010000097.1:0-3072 GCA_045534215.1 Eubacteriales bacterium | reverse complement strand
TGCGAAGTTACTCATTGGTAAACTAAAACCCAATAAATAAACTAACCGCCGGGGAGAAAATCCTCGGCGGTGTTGCTATATCTGTCAATCTTTTTTCTTTCTGTTCGGAAAACACGCTTCCATCCACTCTGTAAACTCTTCAGGCGTAATATCGCCGTTGGTACATTCATCACGCTTTGTTATAGCCTGATATTTCCACTTTTTGAAGTCAGCCTCTTTAATCTGTCTGACCTTTACTCTTGCAGAATACCGCTTGTAATATTTACTGTAAATAGCGGTAGCTTTATCATCGGCGTGTTTCGCTTTGTAATTTTCGGCAGCGGCAATTTCCTGACAGCTACGGTTTTCGCCATCTGCAATTCTGTCGCAGTACCGGGTATCGTATTTGCCCTTCATTATGAAATACTTCCCACATCGCTTGCACTTACGGAAGTGAACATTCTGCTCAAGCATTTTTGTAAATTCAAGCTCAAGAATTTCTGCAACAGACCGAAAAGAATAATTTATTCTTATAAATGAGTGGTTCCGAAGATAAAACAATAAGTCCTCAACCGGGTAGTTATATTTTTTGGCAAATGCTTTCTCCTCTTCGGTTGGCTCTCGGTCATGTGTGCTAAAGATTTTCATCATTTCCTCAAGAGATAACCCGTAAGGCATCTTTTTACCTATTACGCCTTTATGAGTAAGCGTAAATTCTTCGTTGCGTCTGAACTTTATTGGGAAATCGTGAATTTTTCTGTAAATGTTAAATCTTTCACTTGGATAAAGATTTCCAAAAATCTCAGGATAAAAATCTTCGTCATAACAAAATTCGATTATCTCTCTGAATTCATCTCTTAAATATAAAAGATAACTGCCGTACCATTTCAGAATATCCGTATTTGCAAATGTTCTTGTGTGGAATACCGGCGGACAAATTGCTGAATAAAGGGAAGCGTAGGCAATGTCTTTGATAATACCAAAAGAGCTTTCATAATCAAAAAAGTTTTCAACGATTTCCTGAGTGTCGTTATAAACTTTTTCTTTTTGGGGCAGATTTATTGTTTCAGATGTCTCATCGTCTTTTTCTTTGCGGAAAGTTTTAATCAAAAAGTTTTCAAACTGTGCATTTTTAATTGCTTCCTTTAACGGTGTAAGAAAATCGGCATAAATAAAATCAAGGATACCTTCACCGTACTTTAATGTAACACCGGCACCGCTGAAAACATTTATAAGAGGATATTCCAGTTTGCCTGTCTCCTCAATATTAACACCGCAACAAATGCCGGGATAAAAATTATATTTTGCTCTCAGTTTATCAAAATACTCCTGACATGTTTTCATATTTTCCTCTATGATTTCAGGCTCAGTTTCTTCCTTTTTGTATTCTCTTCCCTCACGCTTGGCTCTGTCTGTTTCGTGTTCTGCAATAAGCCAATCAATGTTTATATGCTCGTTATAGTCGTCAACGCTGATGTGGAATATTTTATCCTCGGCATTGAAGCGAGCCGAATTAGAAAAATAATCAAGTCGTGCATCTTTAAGATTGGCACGTCTTTTTAAATATAAGTCATACTCTGTTTTCTCGTATTCCGAATAATCTTTTTCCATAAGCAACCTTCTTTTGGATAATGTAAATTTTTTAGATTTTGTAGAATTTATATCGTTCCAAAGAACATTATACAAATCTATTGATTTGTTGTCAATGGCTCTCTATAATAAATCACAGGAGGTGCCAAAGTTGTGTCAAAAAATAAGGGCAGCAAAAAGTGACGTATTGCTACCTGGAAACAAAAAGGAGGATTAAATGACAGAAGAATTTGAAAACAAAAAAGAAAAGACCGTCCCTTACACATCTGCACCACCAGATGAAGGACAGTCAAATCAAAAATCTATTAATAACATTATACCCGACGGAGAAGAAAATATCAATAGCTTTGAAGAGAAATTTGCTCAGATGCAAAGAGAGCTCCGCAAGTCAATGGACCCGTCATATATGAAGACTGTGACGATGAGTGAGCTTTACGAAACGGCGTACCTGAGTAAGCCTGCAATTATTGACGGAATACTTTATCCCGGTACTTATCTTTTCGTCGGTGCACCGAAGGTCGGTAAAAGCTTTATGATGGCACAGCTTGCTTATCACGTGAGTACGGGTAAGCCTCTTTGGGAAAACGAGGTCAGACAGGGCAAGGTGCTTTATCTTGCTCTCGAGGATGATTACTCACGGCTGCAGAAAAGACTTTACCGAATGTTCGGAACGGAAGGCACAAACAATTTGTTCTTCTCCGTGTCGGCAAAGAATCTCAATGGCGGACTCTTTGAACAGCTTGAAAAATTTATTGAAGAGAATCCCGACACGAGACTTATCATCATCGACACTCTGCAGAAGGTCAGAGAGTCGGGTGCAGAAAAATTTTCTTACGCAAATGATTACGAGGTAATTGCACAGCTTAAAAATTTTTCTGACCGATACGGTATCTGTCTTCTCCTTGTGCATCACACACGCAAACAGAATTCGGGAGACAAGTTTGATATGATTTCGGGTACCAACGGTTTACTCGGTGCCGCCGACGGAGCATTCCTCTTACAGAAAGAGAAGCGAACGGCAAAGACGGCTACACTTGATATCTCCGGTCGTGACCAACAGGACCAACGACTGTTTCTTGTCAGAAATGAAGAGCGACTTGTGTGGGAGCTTGAAAGAGTTGAAACAGAACTTTGGAAAGAAAAGCCTGATCCCTTACTTGAAGTGATTGCAGAAAAAATCACGGAAGAAAATCCCGTGTGGGACGGAAGCATTTCCGACTTCAGAGATTTTCTTGGGACGGACATTACGCCCATTCAGTTAGGAATGAAGCTTAATGTCACCGCCGGGCGACTGCTTAACGAGTACGGTATTCTCTGTGAAAGCAGGCGCACTCACGCAGGCAGACGAATCAAATTCGTGCTGCACGCGTGACAATTTGGTCAACCGTGACAACTTATTTGCCACTACCACAGAGGTCGTCACGGTCGTCCCGGTTGAGTCGTAAAACTGCATATTGATGGAAATAAATATGCGGTTTTCCGAACACCGTAGGGCGCAATGGC
>JAZSJG010000063.1:0-7933 GCA_045534215.1 Eubacteriales bacterium | reverse complement strand
GTAAGAGCTCACCCGAGCTTATGGTAACATAGGTTCGCTGTAAACCCTATCCGAAGCAACACCTTGAGAACCGATTAATTTCGGTGGGCTGCCCGTCCATATTCTCATGGTGGCAAAACCGAAAGGTTTGAGCTAGGTGGTAACACTTAGCAAAGATAGATGATTGCTGCGCACAGCGTACAGAACCCGGCTTACAAGTTCAGTCATAAGAAAATAGACAAATCAGCAGTTCATTTATATTCGGATTGCTGATTTCTTTTTGTGATACGTGTTTTATTTCTAAAATTCCCCTCATAAACTGTTTATAGGGGCACAAATTTGTAAATTTTTATATTTTAGTGTTGCAAAACAGTATAATAATTATTATAATTGTATCTGTTAATCTATGCCCCATAAAGTGAGGTGTAGAATTTTGCGTTTTGAATATCTCGGTGTACCTATCTTTAAGGTAGGTTTTGTAGGTTATGGTAAATCTAACAGAGGGGTATATAGCTATTTATATTCTCTTTATCCGCATCTTTCCTTTACCGTAAGGGCTGTATCCTCGAATAGTGAAATTGACTTTTTGCCTGATAGGATGCTCATAGGAAAAGAATACCTTTCTCATATAGATGAGGACATACTTTTCCTTTCTCCTTCTGTGCGACGTGACACAAAAGAGATTTATGAAGCTGAAAAAAGAGGTTGTATAATTACATCTGACGTGGAATTTTTTTATTCATTGACGCAAAACGATGTATATGCGGTAACGGGTTCTGACGGAAAAAGCACAACGACCTTTCTTGCCGCTTCCCTGCTTTCTAATTTTTATAAAAATGCCTTGCCATGTGCAAATTTCGGTGAACCTGTCACGCCGCACCTTTCCGATGAAATGGGCAACGCATATGTAACAGAGCTTTCAAGCTTTCAGCTTATGAATTTCAATCCCAAATCGAAGCGCTCTGTTATTACCAATATAACCAAAAATCATCTGAACTGGCACAAGTCATTCGGCGAATACATTACGGCAAAAAGAAACGTACTTAAATTTTCGGATGAAAGAATTATAAATTTTGACTGTCCGATATCAAAGAGCTTTTTATGCGATTATAATGTTTTTGCATTAATAAGTCTTTCTCATACACACAAGGAGCTTAAAGGGCGCGTTGAAGCGAAATTATATCTCACCTGTGAAAACGGATATCTTCTTGCAAACGGTAATAAAATTCTTTGTGAAAAGGAAATACGGATACCGGGTCGACACAACATATTTAACTTTTTAGCCGCATATGCATTAAGCTTTGAAAAATGCTCAAATGCGGACTTTGCACTCCTGGCAAGAGAATTTACGGGACTTCCCCATAGGTGCAATAAGGTCGGAACATTTAACGGTATAAGCTATATAAATTCGTCCATAGATTCTTCGCCAAAAAGAACTGTTGCCACTCTTTCTGTTATGGCACAAAGAGTCATAATTATACTTGGGGGACGTTCAAAAGGACTTGATTACAGGGAGCTATTGCCCTCTCTTAAGGAAAAAGCAAAGTACATAATTTTAACCGGTGAAAGCGGAAAGGAAATTGAAAAGATTTTAAAAATCGAACAGCGCATATTTGGATTTGATATTCCCTTCACTTACATCGATGATTTCTTTTATTCTATAGAATTTGCGTCCTCAATTGCTGATTTTGGTGACACGGTTCTGCTATCTCCTGCTTCTGTAAGCTTCGATAGATTTTCGAGCTTTGAGGAACGAGGAGACAAATTTAAGGACTTTGTTTACAGATTATATAAAAAGACTAGTGAAACGAAAGGAAGTTAAAATGAAAAAACTCGGTATTGTCTTTTTACTGTTATTTACTATATTTTCTCTTGCCTCATGCGGAGATGGAGTTGATGTTCCCGAGGGAATGCAGCTTGTTTACGGAAGCGAGCATGACGGATATTATTTCTTCGCACCTGAAGAGTGGACTGTATCCAATGTTGGAGGGATAAAATCCGCATATGTTTCGACTCTTGATATTACATCTGTAAGCTTTGCAGAGGTAGACCCCGCGAAAATGAACAAGGGTGAAAAGGATACCGAGAGTTACTTTTTCGAAGACTATTTCAATGATTCTCTATCTGAATTTCCAAGTGCGCCCAAGGACCTTGAGGGGCCTTCGAATTACATATTTGGCAAAGAGAACGAAAGCGCTGACAAAGCTTGTGCATACACCTATAGCTACGAGTATTCCGGACATAATTTTGGGTTTTTGCAAATCCTTATCGAAAATGACGAGAAATACTATGTATTTACCTACACTGCACTCCTCGAGTCGCGAAACGGCGGTGCGACCTATTACGACCACTACTTTGAAGAAAAGCTAATAGGCATAATTGAATCCTTTAGATTCGTTGACACTGTATCTTCCGGTGATGCTTCCGAAAATCCGGAATACAAAAAGGATGAAGACGGATACTTGCTTATTTCCGACCCCGGATTAGCAGATTTCGAGCTTTACGTCCCCGAAGAATTCATGCTTGATTACGCAAGTGCGATTGTAAGTGCAACTCATAACGACGGCTCGAATATTACTATGTCCAAAGCTACTGCAACGGGAATCGACATTGAAGCTTATTGGAAGGCGCGTAAAGAAGAGCTCTCGGCAGTTGTCAAAAATCTAACAGTCATCAAGGATATTCACCGCGATCAAACAGTACAAATGGGAAATGCAAGCTATGCGTTTGAATGTGAATATACGTACGAATACAACGGAAGCACATATCACGTGTATCAAATTCTTTGCGTTGACAAGTCGTTTTTAGGTAACGGATATGTATTTACCTACACTGCATCCGAAGAAAATTATGAAAAGCATCTTCCGGAAATTATAAAAGTTGTGAATAAGGTTCATTTTTAATGGAAATTAAACATATTTATCTTGACAACAGTGCAACAACAAAAATTTGCGACGAGGCACTAAATAAGTACATTGAAGTATCGAAAAACTGTTATGGTAACCCCTCTTCCCTGCACTCCGTAGGTCTTCTTGCCGAAAAAGAAATAACTAATGCAAAGAATATCATCCTTTCCTCTGTCGCAGCGAAGGATTCTACGGTAATTTTCACATCATCGGGTACCGAAGCAAACAATCTTGCGATTTTAGGACGTGCTTTTTCAAAACAAAGATACAGAAACGGAGCAAAGATAATAACAACGCGCGGTGAACACGCATCTGTTTCTTTAACCATAGAAAAGCTTAAAGAGTTTGGATTCAAAACTGCAGAAATTTCCACAAATGGCGGCTGTGTGAATGAAGAGGAGCTTATTCGCGAGCTAACACCCGATGTAGTCCTTGTCAGCACGACACTTATTAACAATGAAACGGGAGCAATATACGATATAAAGAAGATTTCTGCTCTCATAAAGCAAAAATGCCCTGAAGCACTCTTGCACGTAGATGCAACACAAGGGTATATGAAGATAAAAATTTCAAAGCAGGCAATGGGTGCCGATATGCTAACCCTATCCTCTCATAAAATTGAAGGTCCTAAGGGGGTTGGAGCGCTTGTAATAGACAAAAAAATTCTCACGGGTAAGGGGTTAACCCCTATTACGATTGGCGGAGGTCAAGAGCTCGGACTTCGTTCAGGCACAGAAAACGTCCCCGGAATTGCTGCATTTGCTGAAGCGGTACGCATCGCCGGCTTGCGTCTTCAGGATGTAGAGGCAAAGCTTTCGTCGCTTAAAGAACGCTTGATTTCAAGTATAGAAGCTACCCCGGAGCTTTCGGAAATTAAGATTACAAAGCCGCCCCACTCTGCGCCTCATATAATTAATATTACCCTTCCAAAAATCAAAAGCGAAACTATGCTTCACTATTTATCCTCGCTCGGAATTTTCGTATCCAGTGGCTCTGCCTGCTCTTCAAATCACTCTCACAAATCCTCAGCTTTAATTGCTTACGGAAAAACCGAAAGTGAAGCCGACACCTCCATACGAATTAGCATTTCCAGAACTAATACCGAAGAAGATATAGATGCGCTTATTCAAGGGCTTGTCACAGGAGTAAAGCGTCTGGCAAGAATCGGAGGCAAATGATATGGCCAATATTACTCTTATAACAGTTGGAACACTTAAGGAATCCTACATTCGCGAAGGTGTTGATGAATATAAAAAGCGGCTTTGCCAATACGCAAGGGTAAATGAAATTAATATAAAAGAACACCCAATCAAAAACGAATCAGATGCATCCGAGATAAAGCGTGCACTTGATGCAGAAGCCGAGAAGATACTTATGGCTGTGCCCAAGGATTCTTTCGTCATATCACTGTGTGTTGAGGGGCATGAATACGATTCCCCTGCCCTTGCTAAATTTATTGAACAGGCAATCAATGACAAGGGGAGATTAACTCTTATAATCGGGTCCTCTCACGGACTTTCAGAAAAAGTAAAAAAAGAGAGCCATGAACGGCTCTCCTTTTCGAAATTAACATTTCCGCATCAGCTTATGAGAGTACTGCTTCTTGAGGCGCTTTACCGTTCATTTACCATAATTTCCGGTAAAAGATACCATAAATAATCAAATCAGTTCTTTAGGAAATATTTTTGACATTGAAGCGTTCGAATAACTATTATTTCCTGTTACTTCAGCAAGAATTTTGATAAATGAGGGAAATTTGACTTCTTTGTCTTTTGAATCAAGCTCTGTTTCCATAATACAGCTATTCTTCCATTCGGGATAGACGTCTATTTCAAAAGTCTGGTCGTGATAAACAAATCTGTGGCGAGTTTTAATTATCGGGCGTGTTCCGCGCTTGATATTTTTCTCAGATTTCAAGAATTCGCTTTCCGTTATTTCCCTTTCATCCTCGTATGCACTTATAGCATCTATACGCATTTTTTTGGTTTCAAAAAAACTGAGTCCTTTTTCATCCTTAACCCGTCTTACTCTGTGAGTGATGTTATCCTCTGACTCAAGATATACTTGCATGATTTCAAGCTTGCTGTAATTCTCTTCTGCTACAAGCTTTCTTACATCCGGAATGAGAATTATATATTTTCGCTCGATTTCCACATGACTTTTATTCATATTTCCCCACCTTGCTGATGAAATTTCTACCAAAGACGATTTTATCATATTAACGCACACTTTTCAAGTAAAAATACTAATATCTATTGACTTAACGAAATTTTTATGTTAAAATAGTTTCAAGAATTACTAAAGAAGGAATATATTGAGATGAAACAAGAAACTTTACTTACCGATGAACAGCTTGCTAAAAAGAAAAAAAGAGCAGAAGTTTGGGATAAGATAACCACAGGGCTTCTTATATTCCTTATGACTACCCCTTTTCTTGTCATTGCTTACATTTTTATTTGGTTTATTGCAAAGACCTAAATACTGCGCAACATAATTTGTTAATTTAAGCTTCGATGATGTTTTCATCTCGAAGCTTTTGTTGTTTTTATTGAAAAATCAAATCAAATGTGATAAAATATTCTTGAGATAATACTTGTTGGAGAGTTTTATGAAAAACATAAGAAGCTACAGACTCATATACAAAACCGTGCTTGACGTGCTTGATAAAAATTCCGCAGATAAAAAGACATTGATTTTAGCCGTATTAAAGGCGTTTTCCCTTTCAGACAACGAAATTCGTGAATCCGAAACCAATTCACGTTCGAACACAATAAAAGCGAATGCTGCAACCGTAATTAACCGAATGCTATCAAGACGGGTTATCGATTGTGATGAAAACGGACTTTACAAAATTAATACTGAAAGACCTATTGCTATAAGAATTGAAAGATGCGAAGAAGAAATCCTTAAGCTTTTGCGTTCTGCTCCTCACACAAAAGCATCTATTCGTGAAAAGCTTGTGAAAATAATGAGGACAGATAAAACAACGACAACTAAAGACGATAATCAGCTTCTTACTTACATTGGTCAGCTATTGAAGCGTCTTGTTGCAGAGCAAATACTCGTCTATGACGGTTCTCTTTACAAGATTGCTAAAGTCAAGACAGCCGAGGCAAGGAACAGGCAAGAGCTAATGGCGCTTCAAGCCGATTTTATTTTAACGATTCACGAAAGAGGCGGAGAATTTTTCGAGCATTATTTTATGAATCTGATTGAGCGATACGTAACAAAAAGATGCGCAAAAACCGTCCTTGAAAATCTTACTGTCGGCGGAAGCAACGACGGAGGTATTGACGGAATTCTAAAGACTGTCGACCGGTTGGGATTCAAAGAGACTGTTCTCGTTCAGACAAAAAACCGAAACGAGCATTCAACAGAAGTAGATATAAGAAGCTTTTACGGCTCTGTTTGTGCCAATCAAGGTACTCGCGGTATTTTTGCGACAACCTCCAACTTTCACGTGCAGGCGCAAAGCTTTTTGGATACGTTGGACAACTGTATCGGTATAAACGGCTCTGACATTTTCAATATGGCATGTGATGTCGGTTATGGAATTAAGAAGTCAAACGGACGCCTTTACATTGATAAAAATGTGATTTAAGGAGAATTTATGGATTTTTCAAAATATCAGAAAAAAGGCAAATCGAATTGCGAAAGCTGTCAATTTTACGAATACGACGAATATACTGACACCTACTGCTGCACTCTCAATCTTGATGAGGATGAAATGGCGCAGTTTGTAGGGGGATTTAATTTCGATTGTAAGTACTATAAATTTTATGACGAATACAAGAGCGTCCAAAGACAAATATGAATTTTTTCAAATTTGACAAGTGAGAAAACGAGAGAAAACAGGAGAAAACACGAGAAAACAAGAGGTTTAGTTTTCTAAATTGATTTTTTCAAAAAAAGTTTCAAAAAAGCATTGACAACGAGTATTTTATGTGCTATAATATGGAAGCTTGAAAAAAGTTCGTTTTAGTACGAAAGAGAAAATTTTGGAGGAATATTAAATGTCTACTTTTATGGCTAAAAATGAAACCATTGAACGCAGATGGTTCGTAATTGATGCAGCCGGAATGCCTCTTGGCAAGACTGCAGTTAAAGCCGCTACTATTCTTCGCGGTAAGCACAGACCCGAATTTACTCCTCATGCAGACTGCGGTGAATACGTTATCATCGTTAATGCTGCAAAGGCAGTACTTACCGGCAAGAAGCTTGAACAGAAATTTTACCGTCATCACTCCGGTTATATCGGAGGTCTTAAGGAAGTAAACTATAAGACTCTTATGGCAACTCGTCCCGAGCTCGCTATGGAGCTTGCAGTTAAGGGTATGCTTCCCCACAATTCCCTTGGCGACAAGGCATTCACTCGTCTTCATGTTTATGCAGGCGAAAATCACGAGCAGGCAGCTCAAAAGCCCATCGTACTTGAGTATTGGGGCGTATGCATAAGATGTAGACAAGAGCAAAGAATTATTTTTACGGCACAGGTAGAAGAAAGAAATCGGTAGCGAGAGTTCGTATCGTTCCCGGAACAGGCGTTATCACCATCAACGGCAAGAACATTGACGAATACTTTGGACTTGAAACCCTCAAGCTCATCGTAAACCAGCCGTTCGGCGTAGCGCTCTCATACGGCAAGTTTAGTATCATCACGAACGTAAACGGAGGCGGTATCTCCGGCCAGGCAGGTGCTATCCGCCACGGTCTCGCAAGAGCACTCGTTAAGGCAGACGAAACATATAAGCCCGCTCTTAAGGCAGCAGGACTTCTCACTCGTGACCCTCGTATGAAGGAAAGAAAGAAGTACGGTCTCAAGGCAGCTCGTCGCGCAAGCCAGTTCTCGAAGAGATAAGTTCTTATCTTATATACAAAAAGCTCTGCTATGCAGGGCTTTTTGTTATATCTAATATTTACATTTTATGTTATAACTAATTGTTAAATAAAATTGATTTTTACTTGATTTTTGTATTACTTTGTAGTATAATAAATAAAAATGAATATAGTAAAACTGCCACCGGGTAGCAGATGCAGAATGCATCCGT
>JAZSJG010000109.1:0-3841 GCA_045534215.1 Eubacteriales bacterium | reverse complement strand
ACTCGGTTCTGCGAGGGTTATTTCTCTTTTTTGCATTGAAAATGCCGACGGGGATTTCTTTCCGCTTCTCGCGGTCGCTCTTTGCCATGTAGGCGAGAACATCCTCCTTTCTTATCGTGTATTTGTGCTTAGGTGGGTTGCGGATTTCGCACGGGATGATGCCATTCTGTAGCATCCACGCTGCTTTGCGTTTGCTTATATGTAGCTTCTGTCTTAATTGTTCAAGTGAGAGTTCACCGTTTTTCTTCATTCTTCCGTACCCCCTTATTCTGAAGCCGTAAGAGAGTCAAATTCACGAGGTTTGGAAAGATAGATTTTCCCTAATCCTTCGCCGAATTTCTCTTAAATATGGTATATTTCTCAACAAATTTGGCTCGGCTAAGTAAAAATCTATTCTTTCGAAACTGTTTCACACTTTACGACTGATAAATTTTTGATGGATTTTGCCGTAGCGAGCCGCAGTAAAGTACGACTTTGCAAGGCTCGATGCGACGAAGGACGCTAAAATTTATCGTCGCGAAGCTCGTTGATTTGGCTCTCTTACGGCTTTAGGGGGTGTAATTTTTGATAAGTTGCTTGTTTATTATTGAAGAACAATGCACTTTGTGATATAATTGTTTTACTAAACTTTGAAAGGATATTTTTATGACACGTAAAGAATTTGAAGAGCTTGTCTTTGATACGTACAACGTAAGAGCAGATTATCCTTTCGAGGACGATCTTGTAACGGGAGTATTCCGGCACGAGAATGGCAAGTGGTTTGCACTTGCAATGAACATAGGGGAAAGAAAAATAGGTCACGACAGTGACGAAAAGATTGACGTAGTTAATCTGAAGTGCGCTCCCGAAGTAATCGAATCACTCGCTGGGATTGAAGTGGGCATCTACCGTGCGTATCACATGAATAAAACGCATTGGTTAACTGTTGCTCTCTCCGAGTGTGACAATGATACAATCTCCTGGCTTCTTGCTATCAGCTACGACTTGACGAGGACGAAAACAAAACGAAAATGAAGGGAGCATTACCTTGAAAAAATTCAAGTTTTTATGTGAACTGTTTTTATCTATGATGAAAATAGGAATGTTCACGTTCGGTGGCGGATATGCAATGATAAATCTCCTTGACAACGAATTCGTCGAGCGAAAGAAGTGGCTCGGCAGTGAAGAATTTATGAATCTCGTTACGATTGCGGAATCAACCCCCGGGCCAATTGCAATTAATTGCTCTACCTACATCGGATATAAGAGGGCGGGTTTCTTGGGTGCGCTTTTTGCAACGCTTGGAATGTGTATTCCATCATTTGCTATTATCTATCTCATATCACTTTTCTTTAATAGCTTCCTTGAGATAAAGTGGGTAGCATCCGCATTCCACGGTATTCAGGTATGCGTGGTGTTCTTAATTCTCACGGCAGGTTTTAAAATGCTGAAGAAAATAAAGAAAACCGTGTTTAACGTAGGGGTTATGCTAATTACGTTTTGTGCTATGATACTGTTTTCTTTGTTTTCGGTAAGCTTCTCTTCGATATTTTATATTCTCATATTCGGTGTTGCAGGCCTTTTAATTTACACGGTAGGGTATTTGAGAAATAAAAATGGGGAGGATGAAAAATGATTTTCTTAAAGTTGTTTTTGACCTTCCTTAAAATCGGCGCGGTTTCATTTGGCGGTGGATACGGAATGATTTCTATCATAAGAGACGACTGCCTTGCAAACGGTTGGCTTACGGAAGAGGAGTTGCTTAATTTTATTGCGGTTGCGGAGTCAACACCCGGACCGATTGCCGTGAATATGGCAACATTCGTAGGATCGTCGCAGGGAGGTGTTCTTGGTGCGTTCCTTGCAACGCTCGGAGTAGTGCTTCCGTCATTTGTTATTATTCTCTTGATTGCATCGGTATTCACTAAGCTTTTGAAGTACGCAGGTGTCAAAGCTATCCTTGGCGGTATTCGCCCGGCAATTGTTGCTTTGATTTTAGGAACTGCAGTTACTATGCTTTTAAGCATTGGCGTCGGTATCAAAAACGTGCACAGCACACCTAATTTTGACTATCGAACGCTCATAGTTTTAGCAGTTATATGCGCAATTTCCTTTGCATATTCAAAATGGAAAAGGAAATCACTTTCTCCCATAATTCTGATTGTAATATCCGGGGCGCTCGGAGTTTTGCTTTACGGGGTATAAATTAAAATGCCGACGAGTTTTGTGCTCGTCGGCATTCGTTATTCTTACTTCTCGATCTCACCTTCATAGTCTTGGATACCGCCAAACTCAACTATGTTTGTGTATCCGAGTTTGACCAGCTTTTCGGAGGATTCCTTGCTTCGTCTTCCGCTTCTGCAGTATACGAGTATCAGCTGTGACTTGTCGGGAAGCTCTGCTATCTCGGCGGTGCCTATTTCCTCGTTCGGAATGTTTATCGCTCCGGGGATATGCCCTTCGGCATATTCGTCGGGTCTGCGCACGTCGAGAATTATATAGTCTTTCTCGTCTCTCATCATCTTAACTGCCTCGTCCATACTTATCTGACGGTAACCCGAAGATGAGCTTCCGGGAGCACCGCAGGACGACAAAAGCATCAGCGAAAGAACAAACGGCAAAAGCCTTTTTATTTTTCTCATAATCAATCTCCGTGATTTTGGATTTTATAGAAATTCTAATATTTCCTGTGCATTTGTATCCGGCTTAACCTTGGGCATTACCTTTTCTATAATTCCATTCTCATCAATAATGAATGTGGTACGGACAACACCAAAGCTAACCTTTCCGTAAAGCTTCTTTTCTTGCCACACACCGTATGCCCCAATTGCCTCAAGATCTGGGTCGGAAAGCAGAACGAAGGGAAGATTATATTTTTCTGCGAATTTAACGTGAGATGCGATACCGTCACGGCTGATTCCGATAACCTCTATGCCTCTTTTTTGGAATTCTCCGTATGCTCCTGCAAATGCGCATGCCTGTCTTGTGCATCCCGGGGTGTTATCCTTGGGGTAGAAATAAAGCACGACCTTTTTGCCAATAAAGTCTGACAAGCTTACGTCATTTCCGTTTTTATCTTTAAGAGTAAAGTTTGGTGCGCGATCACCTATATTTAACATTTTCCGTCTCCTGTTGTTTATAGTATTATAACATTTCTATCAAAATTATTTTACCACAAACTCGCAAGAAATTCAAGGATCTATTCTTTGTTTAAGGCAGTATGTTTTTTAGCCATTATCCCTCTCGTTTTAGGGCGCAAAAAGGCGGGGTTTCGGGGGTAAAAACTCGCTACAATCGCTCGAAAAAGTATTTTATGGATACTTGCCTTAGAGCACCCTAATTTGTCACACGGGGCGAATTTAAGGCAACTTTTATTATTGGGAAAAGAACACAAAAAGGGATAGGCTCGTTTCCGAACCTATCCCTCTCGCTATCTTATTTAGTTAACGTTTCGATTGCGATTGTATTCACTCCAGCTTCTCTCCACCGTCGCATAGTTTGCTATTCGTCGGTCGTACACGACGAATAACGCAATATACCGCAAGCGGTATGCATCGGATAAAAACAAATTCAGCTTTGTCTGATCGTTGCTTTGGGCGGTTTCGCTGCGCTAAAAACAACACTCAGTTGTTTTTAACTTGCTACATGTAATTCTCGAAGATTTCTTTTTGCTCGTCGCTGAAGGTCTTTTCCAAGAAGTCTGATCGTAGCCATGTCGTTCTGTGAGCCAAGGAGTTGAAAATGAAAATTGTCTTCCTAAGACCGCTTGGCCTCCGACTTAAACAACACTCAGTTGTTTTTAACTTGCTACATGTAATTCTCGAAGATTTCTTTTTGCTCGTCGCTGAAGGTCTTTTCCAAG
>JAZSJG010000037.1:0-7044 GCA_045534215.1 Eubacteriales bacterium | reverse complement strand
TGAAAATGAAAATTGTCTTCCTAAGACCGCTTGGCCTCCGACTTATGAATTTGGCAAGCGTTGTTATTCACTATGGAACCATTTACCATCACACATACAACAGAAAGAGCCTTTTTGGACATTGAGTTATGCCGATGATTGCTTGTCTTGGAATGACGAAACGCAAACGCGCAAGCTATATGAAGAGGCGTTCTTCTTTTTTCGTCAGAAAAAATAAATTTCACACACCTTTTCACTGTTCTTACCTACATTTACACACCTTTTTACTGTTCTTTCACAAAAAGAAAAGTCGCGCAAGCGGCTTTTTCTTTTTGTACTCTTCACTCTTCTCTTTTCACTCTTCACTTTTCTCTGAAATTCCCGCGCGACTTTTCCAGAGAAGAGATAAGAGAGAAGAGAGAAAAGAAAAGGTAGCTTTTCTCCTGCGCCTTTGGCGCTTTGGTCGAAAAGCATTGATTTTCAGTAAAAAGTGTGTTATAATTATTTTAAGAAAGGCGGTGACGGCATGGCAATCATAGAAAAAGAAGATTACATCTTTGATGTTGACATAGGAAAAACAAAAGAATACTACGCAACAAGAACCTTATGTGATTGCAATGAGTGTCAAAACTACTACCGCCAAGCAGAGAATACTTTTCCAAAGCTAACAAGTTTTTTATTGGATTTTGGCATTGATATTGCCCGACCTGACGAAATCCACTCAACGTATAATAAAGGCGATGTGGATTATCATGCGGTTACCTATACTGCGGTTGGTGAGTGTATCAAATTTGGTAAATATGAATTTGATATGGAAGATGGCGGCTTATTCATAAATCTTGTTATAAACAAAACACCTGTATTCCCAAATGAACAAGGGAATAGACAATGTTTTGAAATTTTTATTTACAATATTCGCTTGCCGTGGGTACTTGAAAAACCGCACGAAGAAGAAATACCCAAAATAAGTTTTTGGACAAAAATAAAGCGATTATTTAAAAACCGATAATAAATTCCCAAAACCTCTGGACTTCCCGCATTCTTTCGGTATAATGTGTATTACCACCCGAAATGAGCGAGAAAATGATAGACTTAAAGCCATATTACCAAGTAAAATTAACCTTACTCACATATAAAGCATCTTTTTCTCAACAATCCCCCGAAAACCGAGGACGAAAAATATACTTATGACATTATCCAAAAGGCGTATCGGATAAATGAGAAAAAGATTGAAATGCTTGATTATAAAAAGAAAACAAATTTGTTAGGAGAGCAAAGATGAAACGCATTAAATCAACAGCCATCATTCTTTCACTAATCATTCTTATTTCGACTTTATCCTCTTGCATTGCTCCCGAAGATAAAGTCCTTAATTCGTTAGGCGAATATAAGAGTCGCGAATTTTATACCGAAGGAGCGTTTCAAGATTATACGGATTACGCAAAATATTATTATGATCCGGTAGATTTCACCGATAACGAATACTTTTCTATAATTGAGCAGTCTGATATTGATGCTTTGAATGAACATTTAGACGATTTTGAAAGTTGTATCGAAGCCCATGGCTATAATGACGCATCAAGCGAGATAGTTGTAAATTATGATTTTGACCGTTCACTCATCGACAGCGAGGACTATTTATATATCGACTCCGAAAATCATACTTGGGATGATGGTTACACTTCACTTGTAAACTACGACGTTTATTTTTTTGATACCCAAACCAATACGCTATATTATTTTCACAACAACATTTAAGCATCTATTTTGTCAAGATAACACAAAAAGAAAAGTCGCGCAAGCGGCTTTTCTTTTTGTACTCTTCACTCTTCTCTTTTCACTCTTCACTTTTCTCTAAATCTCCCGCGCGACTTTTCCAGAGAAGAGATAAGAGAGAAGAGAGAAAAGAAAAGGTAGCTTTTCTCCCTTTGGTCGAAAAGCATTGATTTTTAGTTAAAAATGTGATATAATGATTTCACAGAGAGGTGAAGATAATGGGCAGTCCATTACTTGAAAAACCTCTGGACTTTCCGCATTCTTTTCGGTATAATGTGTGTTACAACCCGAAAGGAGCGCAGAAATGATAGACCTAAAGCCATATTATCAAGTAAAATTAGCCTTACTCACATATAAAGCATCTTTTTCGAGCAATCCCCCGAAAACCGAGGACGAAAAATACGCCTATGACATCATTCAAAAAGCGTATTTGATCAATGAGAAAAAGATTGAGATGCTTGATTGCAAAGTGAATGAGAAGCTACTCAAAGAATATTACACATACCTTGCTCAAAAATCAAAATGAAAGGCGATGAACGAATGCGTTTTTTTGAATTTGAAACTTATTTGACCAGTGACGAGATCCAACACCGCATGTCATCTTATTATGAATGGGAAAAGCATTCTTCGTGGAATATATTTAAGGAATACACCTCTCCTAGAAAAGGTTTGCATCTATATCCCGATGAAAATGGTTTTACCGGTTATTACGAAACTGGAGAACGTAATAGACATTACGATTTGCAGAGAGCGAAAGCTTGGATGCACATCAAAATAAAAGAGAAAAACGGGAAACGCATTGTCAAAGGATATACATATTACTGCCCTTTATTGATAATTGGTTTGTTGATTGGCTTGTTAGAAATTATTTTTGTTCAAGATATACTGGCATTTATCTTAATTTCCGTTGTGTGCGCTGTATTGTTTATGTCAAAAATCAAGGAAGAAAATGAATTGATAGAATGCGTAAAAAGACTCCTTGAGCAATAGGCATCTATTTAGGATGCACATGAAACCGCTTCAAAAGTTGAAAGCCCATTGATTTTATTGACTTTTTTATGGTGGCATCTATTAAGGCTGTACAACACAAAAAATCCCTCGGACTTGTTCCGAGGATATTTTTTTACCTCTTCACTTTTCACTCTTCACTCTTCACTTTTCTCTCTCCGCAGAGGAATTTTTTTGGAGGTAATAAGTAATAGTGAATAGTTAAAAGTTATATGATAAACGCTTTTTGCCTCGGCAAAAAGCATTTTTTGTTTTATGAGATTGAAAAGCAATCGGTTTTATGGTATAATTTGCATATCGAGTTGAAAGGTGGCAAGGTTGACATTATTGCCAAACTGCAAATTGCCTTGAAGGAGTGTTCCGACGCGACCAAAATAGGCGCTCGCCTTTGCACAAGTAAAAACTGTATTGCTTTGGTTATGGTATACCGTGTTTGAATAAATAAAACTCGCAAGGAGAGCATATGATAAAAGCAATTCTTTTTGACATTGACAATACATTACTAAGCTTTGATGAATTTGTTAAAGAAACAATGAGAATAGGGTTTGATGAATTCGGAATTGGCACATATAAAGATGAAATGTTCAATATTTTCAACAATATAAACTCCGGTCTTTGGGAGGAGATAGAACGTGGCAAGCTGAATTTGGCAGAACTGCAAAAGAAGCGCTGGAACATGATATTTAAGCGATTGGGCATATCGGCCGATGGAATTCTTTTTGAAAAATATTTCAGAGAACGCTTGTTTGAAAGTGCAATTGTTGAGCATGGTGCAATTGAGCTGTTAAGATATCTTCACGGAAAATACATCCTTTGCGTTGCCAGCAACGGTCCGTTCTTACAGCAGGTGAATCGACTTAAATTAGGCGGAATGCTCAAATATTTTTCAGACCTGTTTATCTCAGAAGAAATCGGCTGCTCGAAGCCATCCGAAGCATTTTTCAAAGCTTGTATAAACCGTTTAAACTTGAAATCGAATAGCGTAATAAATCCGCATGAAATTATGATAGTCGGGGATTCCCTGTCATCCGACATATTGGGTGGAATTCAATCGGGTATAAAAACCTGCTTCTACAACCCCAAGAAAAAAGAAATTCCTAACGAAATAAAGCCGGATTACCAAGCGGCATCATTGGAAGAAATAAAAGGCATTCTGTAATTAAAGGAATCCTTACCCCATAGCAAAGCGAATTTACTCTACCGTCTTGAAATTTTATAGCTTTTATTGTATAATAATTTTGCACCAAAAATACCAAAAGCAACTTACTGTTCAATAAGAATAATTCGAAGAACTTATTGCGAAAAAGCTGCAATTTATATAAATAACTGTTTTGTGAGGATTTATTTATGAAATACGATGTAATAATTATAGGTGCCGGACCGGGCGGTATTTTCGCGGCTTATGAATTAATGCAACAAGAGCCCGACATGAAGGTTGCGGTATTTGAGGCAGGACACGCATTGGAAAAACGCCGCTGTCCAATTGACGGAGATAAAATCAAAACCTGTATCGGATGCAAAAGCTGTTCAATAATGAGTGGGTTCGGCGGTGCCGGGGCATTTTCGGACGGTAAATACAATATCACTAATGACTTCGGCGGAACACTATACGAGTATATCGGCAAGAAACAGGCACTCGATTTAATGCATTACGTTGATGAAATCAATCTTAAATACGGTGGACAAGGAACGAAGCTTTATTCCACCGCAGGAACTCGTTTTAAAACGTTGTGCATACAGAATGACCTGCATCTTTTGGACGCTTCTGTACGCCACTTGGGTACTGATATTAATTACATTGTTCTCAAAAACATTTACGATTACTTGAAGAGTCGTGTGGAATTTTTCTTTGATACTCCCGTGCAGAATATTGAAGTAAATGAAGATGGATATTCGGTCAGTTGCAAAAACGGTGTTTATGAATGCAAAAAGTGTATTGTATCTGTAGGCAGAAGCGGAAGCAAATGGATGGAAAAGGTCTGCCGTGAGCTTGATATTCCAACGAAATCAAACCGTGTGGACATAGGAGTCCGTGTAGAGCTTCCCGCAAATGTTTTTGCACATTTAACCGATGAGCTTTATGAAAGCAAAATTGTTTATCGCACCGAAAAATACGGTGACAAAGTGCGCACCTTCTGCATGAATCCCAGAGGCGCTGTAGTAAATGAAAATACAAATGGCATAATCACGGTTAACGGTCACAGCTATGAAGACCCCGCCATGCAAACAGAAAACACGAACTTTGCACTCTTGGTCGCAAAGCATTTTTCCGAGCCGTTCAAGGATTCTAACGGCTACGGTGAGTCTATCGCACGTCTTAGCAACATGCTCGGAGGCGGTGTTATAGTTCAACGCTTCGGAGATTTGATTCGCGGACGCCGTTCCACTGAAAACAGAATAGAGGAGGCGTTTGTTACGCCTACCCTGCAGGCGACACCCGGAGATTTAAGCTTGGTCCTTCCAAAGCGTATTCTTGACGGAATTATCGAAATGATTTACGCCTTGGACAAAGTAGCTCCCGGCACAGCAAACGAGGACACCCTGCTCTACGGCGTGGAAGTCAAATTCTACAACATGGAGGTCGAAGTAAACGAAAAGCTTGAATCCCGTTACCCCGGACTTTATATTATCGGCGACGGAAGCGGAATTACTCACTCACTCTCTCATGCATCTGCAAGCGGTGTTTGGGTTGCAAGAGATATTGCAAGATAATTAGCTTTTTTCTATTCACTTATAAAGATTAATTAACCTTATTTGTAAAACGCGAAAAAAGAACTCGGCTTTACCACCAATTGATGCCGAGTTCTTTTTATTTTATTATTTTAAAAATACCATATAGAATTTTTTTGTTTTCATTGCATAAAATATTATGACAAGCATTGACATTTTTTGACATTAATGCTACAATAAAAGAAGCGGTATAAAGAAACACACAAAACAAAAAACAAATAGAACAGGAGAAAGAAAAATGGCTAAAAACCTAGTTTATGACATCCACGACAAGCCACGTTTTAGCAAGCTTATTGTTTTTGCTATTCAGCAGCTTCTTGCTATTATGGCGGCGACAATTGCGGTACCGGCAATAATAAATTCGAATGACTCTATTGCCTTTGCCACCGAAATGTCCGCTTCCGCAGCTCTTTTCGGAGCAGGTATCGGCACTATTGTTTATCAGCTATTCACCAAGTTCAGAAGTCCTGTATTCCTTGGCTCATCATTCGCTTTTATCGGCTCGATGGTAGCAGCGTTTGCAGGAGCTACAACAGTTGCTCTTGGATACCTCGGTCTTATTATCGGAGCAATATTTGCAGGTCTTGTATACGTTGTTCTCGCATTGGTAATTAAGTTTGTCGGTGTTGGTTGGATTAACAAACTCATGCCTGCAGCAGTTATCGGCCCGACAGTAGCACTTATCGGTCTTTCACTTGCAGGTGCGGCTGTTAAGGATGTATTCTCTTACGGTCCTCAGGACGCCAACGGCTCATTCATCATGTCTACTCCAATCTGGCTTTCCTTAATATGCGCTCTCGTAACACTTTTTGTAGTAGTTATTTGCTCTACTTATGGTAAGAAAATGGTCAAGCTTATACCCTTTATTATCGGTATACTTGCCGGTTACACAGTAGCTCTTATATTCACAATCATCGGTTACATTGCAGGCAACGATGCTCTTAAGGTTATCGACTTCGCACCCTTCAAGGCACTTGTAGACGGAGGCGTTGGCATCACTACATTCCTTGCACTTCCCGATTTTTCATTCGTTAAAGCATTTGGCGGTTTCGGTGAATTCAGCGGAAGCTACCTTGCAACAGTTGCAGTTGCATACGTCCCCGTTGCACTGGTTGTTTTTGCAGAGCATATTGCTGACCACAAGAACCTTTCCTCCATCATTGACAAGGATTTGCTTGAAGACCCCGGTCTTGACAAAACTCTTCTCGGTGACGGTGTCGGCTCTATCGCAGGTGCATTCTTCGGCGGATGCCCCAACACAACATACGGCGAGTCTGTTGGTTGTGTAGCTATCACTAAAAACGCATCTGTTTCCACAATCACAACAACTGCTATTATGGCGCTTCTTATTTCCTTTATTTCCCCCTTCGTTGCATTCCTTGATTCCATTCCCGGTTGCGTAATGGGCGGCGTTTGCATCACCCTTTACGGCTTTATCGCCGTTTCGGGTCTTAAGATGATCCAAAAGGTTGACCTTGAGGACAACGCAATCCTCTTTACCGTATCGGCGACCCTATGCCCCGGTATCGGAGGTAGGGCAATGGCAATCGG
>JAZSJG010000007.1:0-2074 GCA_045534215.1 Eubacteriales bacterium | reverse complement strand
GCGACGCCGCGCAGCGGCTAGAGAATCTCTCCAGCTCCGCCAATCCTTAACTGCAAGATGGAGAAGGAGGGGTTGCGGTTTTTGTTGACAAATGTTACTGCACATGATATAATGAACACAGACAACTATAGCGATGTGATTTAATTCAACGTTCAGGAGGAGAAATACTATGAAAGAAATTGTTCAACACCCCATTTATGGAGAAATTATTTACAATGAAAACTTTTGGACCGGAAAAAAGAAAATAGCTGTCAATGGCGTTGATGCTCAGCCAATTTCGAAAAAAGAATATATGGTGAACGAAAAAAGAGCACTTCTTACAGGAAATTTTTTAACGGGTAGTACTCTGCATATAGAGGGCGAAGCCATACAGTTGTCGCCCAAAATGAAGTGGTATGAAATAATATTAGCTATTATTCCCTTCTTGTTTTTGATGATCTGGGGCAACAGTGCATCACTTTGTGCTATTTTTCCTGTTGTAGGTGGAGCGCTCGGCGGTGCTTTGGGTGGTGTTGGTGCGATAGTATCAATGTATTTTATGAAAAATAAAAAACCTCTTGTCAAAGCTCTTATAGGAATTATTGTGGCTGCCTCTACGATACTTATTGCATTTATCTTGGCTCTTGCGCTTCTGTCGATCATTTAAGTCTTTGTATCAAAATTAGGGTTATTCCCCACAAAAACCACCCAATAGGGCAATGTCATTAAGTTAAAATAATGACACAAATGAAAGAAGCACATAACAAAGCAGGAACAGCGGCGTTATGTGCATTTTTCAAATAAAAAAGCAAGGCGAAAAGACAGACTGAAAAAGTCTGTCAAAAAAAGTATTGCAAAAAGGAAAGATTTATGGTATTCTATACGTGAAGCTTGGAGCGGCTTTAGGAGATCCTCTTCGTGGGTTGGCGGACCCTTTACGAACAGGTAATAAATGCATAAGCAACAAAGCTTCAACGTCTGACGGAGAAATATTTTTCAAGAAGAAATTGCGGCAAATATGTACAGCGGCAGCGAAGTTAATTCTGTAAGAATGCTTTCTGTTTTTCTGCTTAACGACTACGTGCGAGGTAATCAGTTCAGCAAAGTTGTACATAGTTAGCTTGGCAAAGACCTCTCGGAGAATATTCTCCGTTTTTTAGAGTGGAAATAAGACAGAGCAAGCGAATATTTCAAATTTCTGAAGGATGTCCCGATACCCCAACGCATAGCATAAAGTTCTTTATACAAGGGTCGATTTTATTAGCAAGCTAATAAAATCGACCGCACACTTTTGCCTTTTTGTCAACCCTTTTGGGGAAAAATTCTTAATTTGTTTACAAAAAAAGAGCCAAGTCCATTTCTGAACTTGGTTCTTTCTTAACCTAATGACATTGTGGCAACGCTCCCCTTTGGGTTTTTTCGATTGAATTTGACGGTGAAGATCCTCTCCTTTTCGCAGAAAAGGATCGTTTTGCGCTTAGGTGAATAATGGATTCTTGCACCCCTCGGCGCAAAACAAGGTTCAGAATCCTGTCACTCCGAGCAAAATTGGCTTTGGGAAGCAATTCCCGAAGCCTTTTTCTTTGCTTCCTCCGATGCAAATTTTGAGGGCTGACGATTGATGTGGTCAGCCCTCGCTCCGTAATGGAACGAGGGCTGTTCTTATCTATCCTTCAGGGATACATATTCTGTTTCTTCTTTTACGTTTATGTAAGCGGGACGTATGATCTTACCCGCGTTCTGTATTTCTTCCATACGGTGCGCGCTCCATCCTGCGATTCGTGCAATGGCGAAGATGGGTGTGAAAAGCTCATAAGGCAGTCCGAGCATTTTATAGACCATACCCGAATAGAAGTCCACGTTCGCGCTGACACCCTTATACATTTTGCGCTTTTCAGCAATGATCTCGGGAGCCATCTTCTCAACCGTTTGGTAAAGCTCAAATTCCTCGTGCAGTCCTTTCTCTATCGAAAGCTGCTCGGCATAGTAGCGCAGAATGTCTGCTCTTGGATCGGAGAGTGAGTAAACGGCGTGTCCCATACCGTAAATGAGTCCTGCCTTGTCAAACGCTTGTTTGTCAAGAAGTCTGACGAGA
>JAZSJG010000112.1:0-6300 GCA_045534215.1 Eubacteriales bacterium | reverse complement strand
AAAAAAGCTCACCGCTTTCCTAAACTGATATGATGCGAAGAATATGAAAGTTTGACTCTCATATTTCTTTCGCTTCGTATCGGAGGGATTACTTAGAATAGAGCTCGACGATAAGCTGCTCTTCGAACTCGAAGTCAATATCGTCTCTTGCAGGGAATGCTACAACCTTAGTGGTAAGGTTTGCAGCGTCGTTATCAAGCCACTTGGGAGCGGTAGCGGTTGCCATCTGCTCTGCGAGAGCCTTGATCTTTACACTTTCCTTGCTTGTTTCCTTAACAGCGATAACATCACCGGGCTTAACAAGGAGAGAAGGAATGTTTACCTTCTTACCGTTGAGGGTGAAGTGTGCGTGAAGCACGAGCTGACGAGCTTCCTTTCTGGATGCTGCCATACCCATTCTGTAAACTACGTTGTCAAGTCTTCTCTCGAGAAGGATAAGAAGGTTCTGACCGGTAATGCCATCCATCTTCTCAGCCATTTCGTAGTAGTGCTTGAACTGACCTTCAAGTACGCCGTAGTAACGTCTTGCCTTCTGCTTCTCACGATGCTGTTTGCCGCCTTCTCCGACCTTCTTACGAGTTGCGCCGTGCTGACCGGGAGCTGCGCTTCTGTGATCAAATGCGCACTTACCGTTTGTGCAACGCTCGCCCTTGAGGTAGAGCTTGCAGCCTTCACGGCGGCACATCTTACAGTTAGGTCCTGTATATCTTGCCATATTACTAATACCTCCCTAGAATTAAACGCGTCTGCGTTTAGGAGGACGACAACCGTTGTGAGAAATCGGTGTTACGTCCTCGATCATTGTAATTTCAAGTCCTGCTGTTGCAAGAGCGCGGATTGCAGATTCACGACCTGCTCCGGGGCCTCTTACGAGAACTTCTACTGTTTTCATTCCGTGGTCAACAGCTATTTTACCTGCATGCTCTGCAGCTGTCTGAGCTGCATAGGGAGTAGACTTCTTAGAGCCCTTAAATCCCATTTCGCCTGCTGTTCCCCATGCAATTACATTACCCTGCATATCGGAGATAGAAACTATTGTGTTGTTAAAAGTGGAACGAATATGCGCTACGCCTTTTTCGACGTTTTTACGCTCACGGCGTTTTTTAGTTACTTTCTTTGCTACTGCCATTTCAATTCACTCCTTACTTCTTCTTATTTGCAATGGTCTTTGCGGGACCTTTTCTTGTTCTTGCGTTCGTCTTAGTACGCTGACCTCTTACAGGGAGACCCTTTCTGTGTCTAATACCGCGATAGCAATTTATTTCAACAAGACTCTTGATGTTAAGAGCTACTTCACGACGAAGGTCACCCTCTACATGATAGTTTGATTCTATCTCGTCACGGAGAGCTGCAACTTCGCTTTCGGTAAGGTCCTTTGCGCGTGTATCGGGATTAATTCCTGTTTTTGCAAGAATATCCTGAGAGCTTTTAAGACCAATGCCGTAAATGTATGTCAGCGCGATTTCTACACGCTTGTTGTTGGGAATATCAACACCAGCTATACGAGCCATTTTCGATATATACTCCTTTTTTAATTTAATGTCGTCTGAATTGCGTTCTGTGGATCCAAGTTATCAGCCCTGGCGCTGCTTATGCTTAGGATTTTCGCAGATGACCATTATTTTACCATGTCTTTTAATGATCTTGCATTTTTCGCAGATTCTTTTGACGGAAGGCTTAACTTTCATTTTTAATACCTTTCCTTTCAGAAATTATTACTTCTTTCTCCAAGTGATACGACCCTTAGAGATATCATACGGTGACACCTCTACTGTTACTGTATCTCCTACGAGAATTTTGATATAATTCATACGAAGCTTTCCTGATATTGTTGCTGTCACTATGTGACCGTTAGGAAGCTTTACCTTGAAGACTGTATTTGGAAGTGCTTCCACTACTTTGCAATCTTCAAATTCAATCGAATCGTTCTTAGGCAGAATAATCCCTCCTCTTTACCGAAAACGGTTATTAATTTCCTGCATCTGTGAGTATTATTGGATCGGATTCAGTTATTGCTACACTGTTTTCGTAGTGAGCTGAGAGCTTACCGTCAAGAGTAACAACTGTCCAACCGTCCTTTTTAACTTTTACATTCGCTGTGCCCATAT
The DNA here is from genome assembly GCA_045534215.1 of Eubacteriales bacterium. Taxonomy (GTDB): domain Bacteria; phylum Bacillota; class Clostridia; order Oscillospirales; family CAG-272; genus UBA1740. The sequence goes on along the minus strand of JAZSJG010000112.1, from coordinate 4,192 downwards.
TTACCATTGGTTCGATAGCGACTGTCATGCCCGAATAGAGTCGAGCACCCCTGCCTGCCTTACCGAAATTAGGTATTTCGGGCTCTTCGTGGAGCTCAGCACCCACACCGTGTCCCACGAAATCTCTTACTACGGAAAAGCCATTTGAAATGACGAAACTTTCAACTGCATTACCGATGTCTCCGATGCGATAACCTGCTTTTGCAAATTTCATTGCCTCGTAGAAGCTTTTTTCAGTGACGGAAATAAGCTTCAATGCCTCTTCGCTTACCTTGCCGACAGGATAAGTTCTTGCGCTGTCGCCATTATAGCCGCGGTAGCGAGCACCGACATCGATTTTTACAATATCACCGTCCTTTAGGATAACCTTGTCAGACGGTATTCCGTGTATGACCTCTTCGTTTATAGAAATACAAGCGCTTCCGGGAAAACCTCCGTACCCGAGAAAAGAGGGTGTTGCTCCGCATTTTTCAATAAAGCGTCTGATTTTAGAATCAATTTCTTTAGTTGAAATTCCGGGGCGGACCGCCTCGCGCGCTATGAGCAACGCTTCTGCGGTTATGACACCCGCCTTTTTCATCAGGATTAATTGCTCGGAATTCTTAATTACTATCATAATTCTACTCCGAGAGCTAAAAGGGTGCGTTCAAACGTCTGCTGTACGCTTCCGTTTCCATCAATGATTTTCAGGTTACCCTTTTTGAGATAATATTGCTTAAGAGGTTCTGTTGATTCGTGATATACCCTGAGGCGTGTCGCAACAACTGCAGGGGTATCATCTTTTCTTGCCGTCAACTCGGTAGCGCAAACATCGCAATGAGAACCGTCCTTTGAGGGATTGTAAGATACGTGGTAGGTTGCACCGCAATTACTGCAGACACGTCTACCGGAAACTCTTTCAACTATAACCTCGTCCGGAACCTCAATGGATATTACGCGATCGATTGTTTTTCCCATTTCCTCAAGAGCTATTGCCTGAGGCACAGTACGCGGAAATCCGTCAAGGATAAATCCGTTTTCACAATCCGATTGCATAAGTCGCTCTTTGATTATGTTTATTACAACATCATCGCTGACCAACTCACCTTTTTTTATAAATTTTTCGGCTTCAAGTCCCATTGGTGTACCATTTTTGACTGCCTCTCGAATAATAACACCTGTTGATATGGTAGGAATACCGAGTATCTTTGATATTTTATCCGAATGAGTACCCTTTCCGACACCTGGTGCGCCAAGAAAAATTATATTCATCGCTCAACCTCGCTTTATATTGTTCACGAACTTTAAGAAAATCAGAAGAGTCCCTTAAGGTTACGCATAGCAAGCTGTGCCTCGATTTCTCTGTAGGTTTCGAGGACAACGCCTACCATAATGAGAAGCGTAGTACCACCGAACGTAAGAGAGCTTGTAATGCTCGAAGCTCTTGCTGCAAGTTGAGAATCAAGTACAGAAGCATACCAAGAGTAATTGGGGTCAGCCATATACTGCTCGATGAGTTTAGCTTCTGCCGAACCGTCAAGAATCCATTCAATTATGTGTTGAAGGATATGAGGTCCTGCGATTACGGGAACAACAGCTACTATACCTAAGAACAATGCACCAACAAGAGTTACCTTGCCGAGAATGCTCTTAATATAATCTGCTGTAGGTCTACCCTGTCTGTATCCGAGAATTACACCGCCCTTAGCTTTTATCTGGTTTGCAACCTCCATGGGATCAAAGGTGATCTGTGTATAGAAGTATGCGAACGCAATGATAAGAAGGAAGAGGGATATCGGATAAATTATACCATCAGAACCAAGGATATTGTAAACTGTTCCCCAGAATCCCTTTGTTGAGGGTGTTACACCGCAAAGAGCAAGGATAGTGGGAACAAGAGATACGATAGAGCTTGCGAAAATAACGGGCATAACGCCTGTCATATTAAGCTTAATCGGCAAATCCTGAGTCTGACTGCTCATCATTTTTCTACCTATCTGTCTTGAAGCATACTTTACAAGTATCTTTCTCTCAGAACCGGTAACCCAGATAACGAATATTATCGAAGCAACGATAAACGCAACGAGGATCACGGTAAGAAGTGTTGAGACTATAGCATAAAGCCATGCCTTGTCGGGATAAGAATAGGTAGCAACAGTAACAACGATGAGATTGTATATCATTGAGGGGATGGAAGAAATGATATTTGCGAAAAGTATAAGCGAAATACCGTTTCCGATTCCCTTCTCATTGATTCGCTCAGCAAGCCACATAATTACTGATGCGCCTGCGCAATAACAAGCTACAATAACTACTGCATAAACCCAAGCCATCCTTCCCTCACCCGGCATTGCTGCATTTGTAAGGGCGGAGTTGTTTTTAAGCAAGAAGTAGTAACCTATTGCAGTTACGAGAGCGAGAATAACTGTTGTTATTCTTGTTATAAGATTCATCTTTGTTTTGTCATTTTTCGCAAGCTCTGCAAGACGGGGAAAAACAACTGACAAAAGCTGAATGATAATTGAAGCGTTGATGTATGGTGAAACGCCGAGAGCGAACAGTGTCGCCGTTCCAAGTGCTCCGCCGGACAATAAATTCATATGGTCAAGTATTGTACCGCTAAAAGATGATGCAAAGTTGTGAGCATCAACAAAAGGAACGGGAATAACTGTACCAAGACGGTATAATAACAGAATGAAGAGAGTAAAAAGAATTTTATTTCTTATATCTGTTGTTTTCCAAGCGGTCTTAAGAGTCTGAAGCATTTATACCACCTCAGTCTTTCCACCTGCTGCTTCAATCTTTTCCTTCGCACTTGCAGAAAAGACAGTTGCTTTCACGGTGAGTTTCTTTGCGATTTCTCCTTCGCCGAGCACTTTAACGCCGTCAAAGACATTTTTGATAATACCTGCGGAAAGAAGAGCTGCGCTGTCAACAACATCTCCGTCGTTAAACTTATTCAAAGACTGAACATTAATTACTGAATACTTTTTACCGAATCTGAAATTATTGAAACCTCTCTTCGGCAACTTTCTGTAGAGCGGAAGCTGACCGCCCTCAAAACCGGGTCTTACACCGCCGCCGGAGCGAGCGTTCTGACCTTTATGACCCTTACCGGCTGTCTTTCCGTTACCGGAACCTGCGCCTCTACCTTTACGGAAGTTTTCCTTTACGGAACCTTCTGCGGGTGAAAGTTCATGGAGCTTCATAGTTTATCCTCCTTTCAATTCCGATTAAACGGTTTCAACCTTAACAAGGTGTGAAATTACTTTTATTTTTCCCATCAAAGCGGGAGTGGAAGCAAGGACGATAGAATCACCCGGTCTTTTAAGTCCAAGGGTCTTTGCCGTTGCAACCTGTGCGGGCTTGCAAGCTATAAGACTTTTTACAAGAGTAACCTTTACCATTTCAGTTACCTCCTTACGCCTTAACTTCTTCAACGCTCTTTCCTCTGAGAGCTGCTACTTCTTCAGCAGTTCTGAGAGCACGGAGTCCCTCAAATGTAGCCTTAACTACGTTTGTGGGGTTCGTTGAGCGAAGGCATTTCGCACGAATGTTTTTGATTCCGGCAAGTGCAAGGATTGTACGAACTGTACCACCTGCGATAATACCGGTACCGGGAGCTGCGGGCTTAAGAAGAACCTTTCCCGCGCCATACTCACCGATTATTTCATGAGGGATTGTGGATCCGCTCAAGGATACCTTAATCATATTTTTCTTTGCATCTTCTATTCCCTTGCGGATTGCATCGGGAACTTCAGCTGCCTTTCCAAGTCCGTAGCCAACGTGTCCATTTCCGTCGCCTACTACCATGATAGCTGCAAAACGAGCGATACGTCCGCCCTTTACGGTCTTGGAAACACGGTTTAATACTACAAGCTGTTCCTGAAGGTCAAGCTCAGCTGCATTGATTTTGTTTGCCATGTTATTCTCCTTATAGAATGTTTCTTTGTCTGAAACAGTGTACAAACCGGCGATTAGAACTTAAGGCCGCCCTCGCGAGCACCTTCAGCTAATTCCGATACACGTCCGTGATAAATGTAGCCACCGCGGTCAAATACTACTGCGGAAATGCCCTTCTCAAGTGCACGGTCTGCAAGAGTGGCACCAACCTTACGAGCTGCTTCCTTGTTGGAGCCGATGCCCTCAAAGGATGCCTCGTAGGTGCTTGCACTGGCAAGTGTTACACCTGCTACGTCGTCGATAATCTGAG
>JAZSJG010000030.1:0-26130 GCA_045534215.1 Eubacteriales bacterium | reverse complement strand
CAGACCGTATTGCATTATGGCTATAGAAAAATAAAATTTTTCGCCGTTATCGGCATAACTCATAGGCAACTCATTGTCTGCAAGTTCCGGAAAATCTGTTACTTTTTCTCTTAAATCGTTGTAGTATCCGGCAATTTCGTTCTTGCTGTAAAACTGTCCAACACCTTGTCTGAATCCAACTTTCTTTTTAAGCGCATACTTTTTTATCCACTTTTTCCATTGATAAATGCTCGGCATTGATTTATTTACCTTTCGCAAAAATCTTGATAATTTCTTCCGGTGTAAAATCTATAGCTTTTTTCAAGCAATTTTCTTTCATATCATTCATTCTTTCAGGATTATGTAAAACCGTTATAAGTGTTTTTGTTAATTCATCCGCATCATCGAACTTATATCCGATTCCGGTTACGCCATCATCCACAACATCGCAAAAGCTTTCCCATTTGGAAGAGATTACCGGAACACCTGCGAAATATGCATCGATTATGGTTCCCGGAATGCCCTCTGTATAATACTTTGTGGGAAATACCAACGCGAAATAATTTTTGATAATGTCCGTACTCTTTGAAGAATCTATAATGCCACCGTACTTGATATAATCTGGAAAAGAGTTGCAAAGACTCTCAAACTCGTCAACATAGGATGTGTCCACTTTTCCGTAAATATCAAGAGTATATACACATCTTCCCATCATTGAATTGATTTTTTTTACCGAATTTATCACATCCTCTATACCCTTTTCTTTCATAATTCTTGAGAATGTGCATAACTTATACGGTTCAGAACGGTTGTATAAAAGTTCTTCGGTGCAAAGAGGTGTAAGCGCTTTGAAGTTTGGAAAAACAACTATGTTTTTGAATCCTTGTTCTTCAAGTGCGCGCTTCATTACAGATGTCTCTACATATATTCCATCAAATTGTAGCAATGTTTTTTTCAATGCGCGATATTTTTCTGTGAAACTTTGTAGCCACCCGCCAACAACTACGTAATGGAGTTTTCTTTTTTTGAATCGATTTAACGCTTTCACAAGTCGGGGTATAACGAGCACACCCCTGTCTGCAGGCAATATTATTACCTGCTCACACTTGGCAATCGTTTTTCTAATATTTTTTATAAGCTTAACGGGGTGCTTTTTCCATCCGTGCGTATCAATTCTGAGAACATTTTCTTCTCCAACCATTTTTTCAAGCTCGTCTGTAAAATTTTTGGTTTTTATAGACTGACCGCCAAAGGTTTGCTTGCCAAATGCAAATCTGCCTATTACTCCATATTTATACTGTTTCATGCTGTGTCACCTTTCCAAAAAGCAATTCACGAGTAGATACCGGTGCTTCTTCCGAAGAGAAAGAGTCATAACAGTCATTTTTTATGAAAAGCTCATTAAAAATGACAAGATATACCTGCTTAAAAAGACTAGCAAGAGGAGCATATTTTCTATTATTTAGAATTTGACGCATGCCTCTTATCAATCCCTCATCTCTTATTTCTTTTAATATCCTTTTAACGCCCTGTTCTTTGCGAAGTTTTTTCGTATAGGAATCTTTTACAATATCATTTTTCGCTTTTTTAATCTCGCTGATAAGTTCGTTGCCCTGTATAAATTTTTGCAGTTGTTCGAGTGTATATGAATCAACAACAGTTCTTACACCTGTTGTTCCACCTTTCGTCTTAAGATTTTTTGTTATTTTTTCGTCAAACAGATTTCCGCATAGTTTTTTATAGTATTTTTTTTCTGTTCCATTCTTTTTTGAAACTGACATAGCAGCCGACGCAACCGAGGCAGATTTGAAAGGATATCTACCTGTAATACCAAATGAATTTAGCATTACAGAGCTTTTTTTCATAATCATAAGATTGGTTCCAACAAAGGGGTCTGAGTATGTAAAATACCTTTTATCTCGCGGTGAGTTGTTGACTAAAACCCTATTCATGCTTTCCGCGTAGTATTTATTTTGGACCTCATCAGAGCCCTCTCCACAAATAAGAATTTTCACGCCCTGCTGCTTAACTGTTTTAGCTAATGCATATTGCAAAAACACACCTGATTCATAAACGCTTCCCTCAAGTCGCCATATTATATCAGAAAAATATTCAAAATAGCTCTCATCTATTAGTTCCGTACACAGTTTCACATCAGTGCCGGACAAATTATCCTTAACTGCAGAAATTTCATTCGAGCCATATTTACCGCCCACTGTGAACGCAATTATTTTTTTGTCCGTATTTTTCAACACGGTATCAAGTATCAAATTGGAATCATATCCATTTGAAAGCGGTAAAGCGACAGTTTCCCCCTCTTGAAGCATTCCAATTATGCTTTTTTGCATGGAATCAAGTAATTGTCCTTCGAAATTTATAGAAGATGATTGATGCTTGGAAGTAAACAAGCTTTTCACTTGCACTGCGTTTCCTATGCTTAAATCCAGTTTGTTTCCAAACGTGAGTTTTTTTACTTTTTTAATCAGCGTGGTTTCGCCAACAACATATCCGTTGGAAAGAAAGGATTTTGCAGATTCAAAATCTAAACTTCTTTCAATTCTGCTTTCATACAACAATATTTTCAGGGATGTGGAAAAATAAATTTTCCCGCTCTTTTCGGTGTAATAGAGATTATATGGAGATGTTGTTATATCTGCAAAAATTTCAAGCTTTTTGCAATTTCTGTTATAAACAAACGCAAGATACATTTCATCAATAATCACCGGTCTCTTATCCAAGAAGCAATCAACTATATTTTGACACATAGAATCTGTTGAAACATTGAGAATCCACGCATCTACTTCGTTTTTACAAACATGCTTTGCTCCATTTTCGGATATATTCAATTCTCCATTTTCCAGATCGTATACACCGAAAACAAACATATCTTATCCCCTTTGGATTTATAATTTATTCCTTTGAAATTAAAGGATTAAGTGTTTATTCATCATGTGGTATGACTATAAAACAACTTTTTGAATACGCCAAAAATCACATTCCTCGCAGTACGCCAAGCCGCGTGAACAGGATTCAACTTTTGATCTTTTCTATAGAGCAAATATAGATGCTTTATCAAGACTGAATACTTGGCGTTTGATATCGAGCCCGGGCGTTTTCTGTGTATCGCCAATACCTCATCAAGATAATAACAATCACATTTTTCTATTACTCTTAACCACATAGCATAATCGTTTCTCTTCTTCAAATCAGCAACTTGAATCAGTCCAATCTTTTGCACATCATACATTACGGTAAAGCAAGCAATCCAACAATAATTTCTCATCATAAATTTAGTTACTTTTTTAGGACTTGTAGCATATCTGTTAGTTAACGTGCCGTCCTCCTCACACATCACACGCTTTGTGCAGGAAAAATAGTAACCGTTATTTTTCATAAAGGATATTTGGTGCTCTAATTTTTCGGGCATCCACATATCGTCGCTATCAAGGAAAGCAATCCAGCGTCCTTTTGCCTCTCTCAAAGCATAGTTTCTGGAGAGCGCAGCACCGCTGTTCTTCTCGTTTTTCAAATATTTGATCCTAGGATCATTATACGACTTTACTATTTCTTCTGTATTATCGGTAGAGCAATCATCTACAATCAACATTTCCCAATGTGGATATGTTTGAGCCAATACGCTATCAATAGTTTCGCCTATATATTTTGCACAGTTATACGCCGGAGTAATTATGGAAACGAGATCTTCGTTTGTATATGACGAAAGATTCAATTCGTTTTTAACATGACTTTCATCTTCTTGATTAGTCTTTTCCGCGGAAACCGATTTTAGAGATAATCCTTCGCTCTTTGCTATGTACATTGCAACAAGCCCTATCAGAACTGAAATAGAAGCGGCTAAAATTACCCACGGGTAGAACTGCTTGTACAAAAACACGGAAATTTTTTCGCCAATATCGCCGCCCACAATCAGAGCAACAATAAATGGAAATAGTGGCAAAACACCTGCAAAGAATGACACTGTCATGCCAATGCCATATATTTTATTGAGGACATTATATATTTTCTTACGCATGAAAAGCACCTCACATTCCTAATATCGGTATTAGCTCAAGTAAAACCAATACCGAAAGTACATAATGCATGCCTACCCAAATCATGCAGTTAACCAGTGTAGGTTTCAATTCCGATTGAGCAATACCCATCGCTGTGTAAACGCATGCGCAGTATGGAGGTGTAACACCGTGCATGGCACCGCAAATACACGGGAGCATCGCTGCGGCAAGTATTGGATTTCCCCCCGCTGCCACAAGGACGGTAATTATTATCCCGCCAAAAATTTTTACCTGAGTAGAACCGGGCAAAAGCATTCCGAGAATAGCCGTAAACAAAGGAATTGTAATGCAAAGTAGCCAATACGGCATAGCGAGAGAATTAATGAATTCTCCAATTGCAACTTCGACATTCAAATCTACAAACACATTACTAACAAAATATGCAAAGAGGACGAGCGAGGACGTTGGTACAACCTTTAGCATCCCCTTGGTTATGTCATTATACATATTTTTCAAAGTCATTCTTTTTTTTGTTTCTTTGTCCGAAAGAAGAATAGAAAATATAACGATAATAGACGGAATCAAAAGCAACAAACTGTTGGAAAGAGCAGATGCTCCTGCACCACCTATCCTACTCTTGATAAATCCTTCAAATGAATTAGTGAGTAAGAACGGCAAAAAAACTATTATCGGGAGAAAAATTGCTTTCCAGCCCTTCTTCAGTGAGTGCTTCAATCCGGGAATATCTTCTTTATTCATTGGCTGAACTTTATAGCACAGACACATTATATACAACGTGACTATTCTCTGAATGATAAACAATATTGCCACACTCCAAAGGATCATCCAGTACTGTGACATAGTATAAGTGTCCGGGAAAAGAGTATCCAATGCCGCAAAAGCGATAGCTATCATGCCGGCAGGAGGTATCATGTTACCCATGGTGCTTGCGTGTGCTTCTACGTTTGCCGCAAGATGACGCGGAAATCCCGACCGTATCATTGCAGGAATCGTAAAAACTCCTGTTGTTGCAACATTGCCGGGGCCAGAACCGGAAAGAGATCCCATATACGTGCTGCCTATTATTGCAACAAACCCTGCGCCGCCTCTCAATTTGCCAAAAACCGCTAATATAATTGAAATGCAATCATCTATAATTCCGGTTTTAGATAAAAGCGACGCTGATATAACGAAAGTTATTATAACGTACAATGTGGGCTCTCGCAACGCCTCCCAAATATATTCAGGGAATTTTGCCCAACTCCAAGTTACTGTCAGAAGAGCAACGAATGCATAAAGCATACATTCATAAAGAGGTCTTTTGAAAAAGAAAAAAGTTGTTATCGCAACGAAAAAGACCACACCTAAATACAAAAATTCCATATTTTAGTGCTCCAAACCTATTTTATTTTATCAATATTTCCGCAATGCTTTTCTAATGCTTTCGTTTCTTCATATCGCTTCTATATGTCATTATATGCTCTATTGCATAAGTGAAAAACGGCAACGGATCTCTCCATGTGAATATATAATCCTTGCACTTTCTAAAATCGAACCAGCTTGGTTTTTCCTTAAATCTTCTTGGAGATTTAATAAACCAGAGTATATCCGTATGAAAATAGCGAAGACTAAGCCCTACAGGAAGTGGTGTTGTGATAGGTATAAGCGTTTCACCGTAAGCGCGCTCAAGCATATATTTTACCGGCGAGCAACCCGACCAATCACATATCTTTATACTTGCGGGAATTCTTCCGTTAATCTCCATGACCTTTGGAGTAGAATCTCTTGGGTCCATGATAAAGCCCATGTGTCCAAATCCCGACCATTTTAGTTCTTTGAAAAGACGGTTTGCGTATTCCACTATATCAGGGCGATGTACAGTACGGATAAAGCATCCCGGACCGCCGTCTATAGGAAACCATCGACAATTCTCTACAACCACCGTATATATAGGATCGTGATTATCGTCCATCATAACATAGCAACCGTACATATGTTCAGTTTGAGGAATAAACTGTTGAATAACGTATTCTTCGGGTTTTATGACCCCGTCATTTATGTATTTTTCGAGCTCTTCCAAACTGTTCACTTTTTTGAATCCAGCACCGCCGCTTCCGCGTCTTGGCTTGCATGCAAGCGGAAAATCGACCTTGGAAAGATACTCTTCGAGAGTTTCGTTATCTAGCTTCGTGATAGGACAAGGTATACCTTTTTCCATGCACACAGTCATCGTCTGCTGCTTATCGTATGCCTTGTTAAACGCATCTTTCGGTGCAGCTATCACTCTCGTATCTCCGAGCTCTCCTGATTCATTTAAGCTATGAAGTATGTCCGTTGACGGCTCGAGCATCGGAAATACTACATCGTACGCATCCTCCGCAAGAGCTTTCTTGATTGCATCGCGGTAAAGATTTCGGTCTGTTCTTATACCTTTAACCGCAATTTTCTTTTTTGGATATTTAGAGCTATATCCTACATCAAGCTTGGAATCGTTAATTGTAGTAATTATGCACCCTAGTTTTTTAAGCTGATATAAAATACTGGGGATCTGTCTTCCGTATCCATCAAGCACTAAAACTTTTTTGTTTTTGAAATCCATGATTTTCCTCTTAAAATTATTCTGTCCTAAGCGGATTTACCACTTTGTTAAAAAGATAAGTGTATTTGTTTTTGCCGGTTATCCTTACAATAGCGAAGCCGAAGCGCACAAGCCATCTCGGTAGTTTAATAACGTGCTTGGCACGTCCGTTCTGCTTTTCCTCTTGTATTTTCGTCGCGGTATTCATTCTCTCTTGATTTTTAATATTGTGAACATCGTTTTGGGGGTCTGAAGAAAGCCAATCAGCCATTTTTGCTATTGCCGTATTTATGTGCAATACCTCATATTCGGTTCCTTTTCCCACAAGATATGCGATATTTGGGTATTTCAGATAATAGCGTTTCTGGATGTCCCGAATAACCGTATCGGTATAAACCGGAGCAAAACGAAAAATCGTATACCCGCTCGGTGCGCATATTTCGCAACACTTTTGCTCAGCCATATACTTTGTTTTGCCATAAACGGTTACGGGCCTCGGTTGAGTATTTGGTCCGACCGGTTTCTTCTCAAATCCGTAAACATCCGCTGTGCTTATGAAAAGCACGGGTATCTGAAAATTGCGAGCGGCACAAAATACGTTTTCAGCGCACTCCACATTAACACGGTAATATCTTTCATAAGACAAATCGGTTTCTTTGTCTGTATGAGCAAGAGCGGCAAGATGTATTATTCTGTCAATATGATTTGTCTCTACTATTTTTTCAAAGGATTTTTTATCCGACAAATCAGCCGTAAAATGAGTATAATTTTCAAGAATCTTTGAGGAAGCTGATATATCCACCCCAAATACATAATGTCCTTTTTCGATAATTGCCTCTGTAGTCAAAGAGCCAATCATACCCGCAGCACCTGTTATCAATACATTCATACAGTCTGCTCCTCTTTTGTATGTACTTCAACTTGGGGCACTGAAACGCAACCTACAAGCTCCGAAAAAATTCTTTTGGGTTCTTTTCCAAAGGTAGATGCAAAAATACAGACAATTGTGTACCAAATCATTTTAATATCATATCCTACGCTCATGTGTGCGGGATAATACGCTTCGAGCTCAAGGCGTGTTGGAAGTACAAGACGTTTATAATCCTCAAGGTCTTCTACCGAATCTCCGTATATGTAGTCGTAAAGTGCGGCAGGACCTGTAAGTCCGGGTCTTATCAAAGATGCCACATTGTATTTGCCCGCGCGCATGATGTCAACTTGATCTTTTGCTGCGGGACGAGGTCCGACTACAGACATAGTTCCGTTCATAATATTGAGAAGCTGTGGAAGCTCATCAATTTTCAGGCGACGTATCAGATTTCCAAACGGAAAAATTCTATTTGTGTCAGCCTTGAAACTTGCTTCACTTTTCTCACTGCGAGTTTTGGCGACACGCATACTGCGAAACTTCCACATTGAAAATTCTTTGTTATCTTTACCTATTCGAGCAGCTCTGTAAAACACAGGTCCCGGATCGGAGATTTCTATACCAATAATTGCTACTAACCATATTGGAAGTGTAATTATAATTCCAAGCAAAGCAGCAAATATATCGAACGCCCTCTTCAAAAAGGCGTAAAAGCGATTTTTCATTAGACAATTCTCCTGAAGACGCATTCAAATGCCTCTGCGTAATTGCAGCCCGACTGAGCCCCTCTATACGCCGCCAATCCTAAGATTGCCTCTTTGCTCCGTGGGTGTGGGTAAGGTCGCATTACACCTCTATATGCATCAAGTGCTTTGATTTTAGCTTCGACTCCATCCAAACCGATTTCGACGAACACGTTAGGATTGAACTTGTCGAACGAAGAATTTACACTCCACTCGGTAGACGAAAGAACCTCCATAAAGTAAAATTCCTTAATTGGAGTCACATCAGAGCGACGCTGAAAAATCCTCACCGCTGCTTGCGCGGCAAGGGACGTATGCAGATGATCATTATTTGTATCAGACGGATGGTGGGTTACAACTACCTCTGCCGAAGTGTCAAGAATTGCTTTTTCAATGAACTGAACAAGTTGCAAATGCGGAACGGTATTCATTTGTATGTTGGGAAATTCACCTTCATATACGTACTTGACGCCTAAGCAATCACGGCTCTGATTTATATCCTTTGATAACTCGTCATCACTTGGGCGAAAAGCTCTGGCATCTGCTTTAGCAGACATAATGCATATACTGACATCATGTCCTTGCTCTGCGAGCTTGTGAATTAATGCTCCTGCGCCGAGAACTTCGTCGTCAGGATGGGCAACAACTATAAGATAGTTCATTACGCACCTCATAAAGTATTAAAAATAATATAATATATCATAACACAATTTTTGGTAATTGTCAACACCGGTGGAGTCTTTATTTCAATGGTAAAAAGCAGATGGGTGTATGGGGAATGCAGCTTTATGCAAAGAAATAAAAAAACGGCGCTCTCTTTTGGTAGCAAGAGGGCGTCGTTTTGTCAAAAGAATTTTGTTTTTGGGGATTTGTGTTTGTATTTGCAGAAATTTTACAAAATTCTGTAAAGGTCTTATCCGGGGCCGATTTTATTTGCAAAATTTAACACGGATGCGCATTTTTGCGAGATTTTGACAATATTTATTTACAATTTATCAATTCATATATTTGCGCAATTTGTCAATTGCTCCCTTTTCAAGACGGGAAACCTGCGCCTGAGAAATTCCTATCTCTTCTGCGATTTCCATCTGAGTTTTACCTTTATAGAAGCGGCGTGTGATTATGCCAAGCTCCCTCTCGTTAAGCTTTTTCAAGGCATCCTTCAAGCTTATGCTTTCTATCCATTCTTCTCCGGTGTCCGACTCATCTGTCAGCTTGTCTATAACATATACCGAGTCCTCGCCGTCGTTATAAACGGAGTCATAAAGTGATATTGGTTCGACAATTGCCTCTATTGCTGCACCGACCGCCTTTTCGCTTTCGCCGAGTTTCTCTGCGATTTCCTTAACGGTTGCTTCTCTTTGGTCGTTTCTTGAAATCTCCTCTCTTACCTGCAAAGCGCGGTAGGCAAGATCGCGTATGCTTCTTGAGATACGTACAGAGTTATTATCCCTTTGGTATCGACGCACCTCACCTATTATCATTGCAACCGCATATGTGGAAAACTTAACATCAAGATCCAAATTAAAGTTGTCTATAGACTTTATCAAACCTATACAACCAACCTGAAACAAATCGTTTGCGCTATCACCTTTGGGATTAAACCTTTGGATAATACTCAGTACCAGGCGTAAATTACCGACTATGAGCTCTTCTCTTGCTTTTTTATCACCTTCCTTTGAGAGCTTAAGAAGCTCTCTCTTTTTTTGTTCTGACAGTGTCTTTAACTTTGAGGTATCCACTCCTGATATTTCGACCTTGTTAACCCTCATAAATCCTCCCGAAGAAATCTTCTTCTGTCAAAAGTATTACCCGGCAAGGCGCAAATTACACAAAATAAGTCGATAAAAGTTGCTTCCTTAATAATATTATTCTTAACTGCTATTGAAAAAATCCAACATCCGTGATAAACTATGTGTATAACATATTAATGGAGTTTCATATGCACATAAACGGATTGCAAAAATTAACGCTTCTTGACTTTCCGGGGAAAATGGCAGCTACTGTTTTTCTCGGCGGCTGCAATTTTAGATGTCCATTTTGTCACAATGCATCGCTTGCTCTGCCGGAAAGAGTTAAAACGAATAATATTATATCTAGGGAAGAGTTTTTTTCTTTTCTTAAGAAACGAGTAGGAATTTTAGAGGGTGTTTGCATAAGCGGTGGAGAACCGACACTTTACAACGAGCTACCAAGCTTTATATCGGAAATTCGCCAAATGGGATTTTCTGTGAAGCTTGATACGAACGGATATAACCCACAAATGCTGGAAGAAATTTTAGAGCACGGTCTTGTCGATTACGTGGCTATGGATATAAAGAATTCGAAAGAAAAGTATGCACTGACAACCGGAATACCGAATTTCGACATAAACCGTATTGAAAGAAGTGCAAAAATTCTTATGGAAGGCGGAATAAATTTTGAATTCCGTACCACACTTGTAAAAGAGCTTCACAGCGACGAGGACATTGAAAAAATAGGTCTTTGGCTTCGCGGAGACGAGAGTTATTTTTTACAAACATTCAAAGACTCCGGAGACCTCATTGAGAGCGGCTTTAGCGGATATGACGAAAAGCAAACTAACTATTTGTTAAATCTGCTGTCGAAATATGTTCCAAATGCACAAATTAGGGGCTGAATGTACTATATATTGTGCTAAATTTTAAAAAAATATCAATATTTTGTGTTTCTCCTGTTGACAAACTTCTTCATTTGTACTATACTATATACACGCACTTTGAAGAAATATTGACAGGAGAATTTTTATGTACACAGTTATTAAAAGAGACGGTAAGATCTCTGATTTCGATCTCAAAAAGATTTCGAATGCAATAAGTCTTGCGTTTGATGCGCAGGAAAGAAATTACAACCAGGATATAATTGACTTCCTGGCACTCAAAGTTACTGCTCATTTCGAGCCCAAAATTAAAGATCACCACATTGCGGTCGAGGATATACAGGACAGCGTTGAGTCCGTTCTCATTCAGGCGGGATACGAGGATGTTGCTAAGGCCTATATTCTTTACAGACGCCAGCATGAAAAGCTTCGTAATATCAAATCCACAATTCTTGACTACAAGGACATCGTTGACAGCTACGTTAACGTAAGCGACTGGAGAGTTAAAGAGAATTCTACCGTCACCTACTCTGTTGGCGGACTTATCCTCAACAACTCCGGAGCAATTACAGCTAATTACTGGCTTTCCGAAATTTACGACGATGAAATCGCAAGAGCGCACAAGAACGCGGATATACACATTCACGACCTTTCAATGCTTACAGGTTACTGTGCAGGATGGTCTCTCAAGCAGCTTATACAAGAGGGTCTTGGCGGTGTAACCGGAAAAATCACATCTGCCCCCGCAAAGCATCTTTCCACCCTCTGCAACCAGATGGTTAATTTCCTCGGCATAATGCAGAATGAATGGGCAGGCGCACAGGCGTTCTCCTCATTTGATACATACCTCGCTCCATTTGTAAAAGTAGATAATCTTTCTTATGATGCAGTTAAGAAGTGCATTGAGTCATTTATTTACGGTGTAAACACCCCTTCTCGTTGGGGAACTCAAGCACCCTTCTCCAACATAACACTTGACTGGACTGTTCCTAATGACTTGGCAGAGCTTAACGCGATTGTCGGCGGTAAGGAAATGCCCTTCAAGTATAAGGATTGTAAGAAGGAAATGGATATGGTCAACAAGGCCTTTATCGAAACTATGATAGAAGGCGACGCAAACGGCCGTGGATTCCAGTATCCCATTCCCACTTATTCCATTACAAGTGATTTTGACTGGTCCGAAACAGAAAACAACAAGCTTTTGTTTGAGATGACTGCGAAATACGGTACTCCCTACTTCTCCAACTATATTAATAGCGACATGGAGCCCAATGACGTAAGAAGTATGTGTTGCAGACTTCGTCTTGACCTGCGCGAGCTTCGTAAAAAATCAGGCGGCTTCTTCGGAAGCGGTGAGAGCACCGGTTCAGTAGGTGTTGTTACAATCAATATGCCGAGAATTGCATATCTGTCCGAGAACGAAGAAGAGTTTTACAAGCGCCTTGACCGTATGATGGACATATCTGCTCGCTCACTTAAGGTAAAGAGAGGCGTTATAACAAAGCTTCTCAACGAAGGTCTTTATCCTTACACAAAGCGTTATCTTGGTACATTCAACAACCACTTCTCAACAATCGGTCTTGTCGGTATGAATGAGGTTGGTCTTAATGCTAAATGGCTTCGCAAGGATATGACTCACACCGAAACACAGGAATTTACAAAGCAGGTTCTCAATCACATGAGAGACAGACTTTCTGACTATCAGGAAGAATACGGTGATCTTTACAACCTCGAGGCAACTCCCGCAGAGTCTACCTCTTTCAGACTTGCAAAGCACGACCTTCGCCGTTATCCCGATATAATCACAGCATCCGATCAAACAAAGGGAGATGCACCCTACTATACCAACTCCTCTCATCTTCCCGTTGGATATACAGACGACATTTTTGCGGCACTTGACATTCAGGACGAGCTTCAAACTCTTTACACCTCAGGAACAGTATTCCATGCATTCCTTGGTGAAAAGCTTCCCAACTGGAAAAGCGCAGCTACGCTTATACGTACAATCGCAGAAAACTACAAACTTCCCTATTACACACTTTCTCCCACCTATTCAGTTTGTAAAAATCACGGATATATCTCCGGAGAAGTTTACACGTGTCCCCACTGCGGTGAAAAAACAGAGGTTTATAGCCGCATAACAGGATACTACCGTCCTATTCAGAACTGGAATGACGGAAAGGCACAGGAATATAAGGACAGAAAGGTTTATACTCCCGAAAAGTTTTCCTCAAAAGCACCTCTTACAGCTGACGTATGCGACTGTGAAGAAGACAAGCAGGAGCTTGTTGCAGAAAAGGTAATTCTTTTCTCTACGCAAACCTGCCCCAACTGCAAGGCAGCGGCAATGTTCCTTGACAAAGCGGGTGTGATTTACGAAAAGCTTTCCGCTAACGATAATCCACAGCTTGTTGCAAAATATTCCATAACCCAAGCACCTACTCTTGTCGTGATTTCCGGTGACAAATTTGAAAAGATAGCTAACCTTTCAAATATCAGAGCATACACCGAGAGGGTTAAATAAGAAATGTATGATATAATAATTGTTGGCTCCGGTCCTGCCGGTCTTACCGCCGCGCTCTACGCGCGGCGGGCAGAAAAAAGTGTCCTCGTTATTGAAAAATCCACCTTTGGCGGTCAGATAACTCATTCACCGAGAGTGGAAAACTACCCCGGTTTTCTTGCAATGAGCGGAAACGAATTTGCGGACAAGCTTCTTGAGCAGGTTATGGCACAAGGGGCTGAAATTGAGCTTGATACAGTAATTGAAGTG
Organism: Eubacteriales bacterium; assembly: GCA_045534215.1. Classification (GTDB taxonomy): domain Bacteria; phylum Bacillota; class Clostridia; order Oscillospirales; family CAG-272; genus UBA1740. Next base: position 12,559 of record JAZSJG010000030.1, on the reverse strand, counting down.
AGGGGCTTGCCGGGCAATTACACTGTAGTTACGGAAAACGGTGAATTTGCCGCAAAAAGCGTTATAATCGCAAGCGGTTCAAAGCATAGAACTCTAAACCTTACCAACGAAGAACGCTACACGGGTGAGGGCGTATCCTACTGTGCAGTGTGTGACGGTGCATTCTACAAGGGAAAAACCGTTGCTATAATAGGTGGTGGAAATACAGCTCTTCAAGAAGCATGCTTGCTCAGCGACGGGTGCGAAAAAGTTTACGTAATACAAAATCTTGCCTATATGACGGGCGAAAGCAATCTGGTAAAAAGGTTAGAGGAAAAAGATAACGTAGAGTTTATATTCTCTACCGTAGTTACCGAACTGCTCGGCGACGAGGCCTTTAAGGGAATTAGAACTATTAATACCGAAAGCGGTGAAGAAAGCGAGCTTTTGCTTGACGGAATTTTCGTTGCAATAGGCCAGGTGCCTGAAAATGAGCCTTTCAAAAACATTGTTAAACTCAATGAATACGGATATATCACATCCGGCGAGGATTGTGTTCCAAAGAATGCGCCCGAAGGAATTTTCGTTGCGGGAGATTGCCGCACAAAATCTATTCGTCAAGTTACTACTGCTACTGCAGATGGAGCTGTCGCAGCTCTTGCTGCTTGCAGATTTATTGATACTCTTTAGTAACAAATAAAAACAAATCAATACGTTTTGAAATATATCTTGAAATATATCTCTTAAACATACTGATTTTCAAATAAAAAAAGCACAAGCTCAAAATTTGAGCTTGTGCTTTTTTATTAAAATTTAAGCTGATGCTTATATTGGATTTCCGTTTTTATCGAAAAGGGGAAGCGGTGCAAGATAAGTTATGTCAGAACGCCCGATTGCATCACCCTCTGCAAGAATAGCCATCTTGCCGACTATATTACCGCCAGACTGACGGACAACGTCCTCAAGAGAAGCAAGAGAACCGCCCGTGCTTACTACATCATCGACGATAAGAACACGCTTGCCTCGCATAGCTTCTGCATCCTTTCCATCTATATACAGAACCTGACGTGCCGATGTGGTTATTGACTGGGTCTCGCATTTGATAACATTTTCCATATAAAGCTTGACCGATTTTCTTGCAAGAACATATTTATTCTTGCCGGAAATACGGCACATAGCATGGATTAGCGGAATACCCTTAGACTCCGCAGTTATCATAATATCATGTTCAGGAGCGAGCTTGTAGAGCTCCTCTGCGCACTTTTCTGTCAACTCAACGTCGCCAAAGAGAACAAACGCACCGATATTAAGACTGTCAGATATGGGACAAAGGGGTAAATCACGTTCAATTCCGGCAACTTTAATTCTGTATACCATAACTCTAAATCCTTCCAAAATATTAGATTTGCCGCCTCGAAGCATTTATGGGCTTCATAGCGAAAATTCAATTGTTTGCTACAAGTCAAGTATACACCAAAATATTTAACTTTTCAAGTATTTTGAAAGAAATAAAGCACTCACTTATAAAAATCGTGCTTGCCTATAGAAAAAACGTAAGTCCTGTTTTGTGTTATCCAGCTTGACGTTGCAGCTGCAGGATTCAAAAAGAAAAGCGAAGACGGTGCTACAACGTATCCCTCAAGACAAATTCTTGCTGCTGTTATTGCGCTGCTTGTTGGAGTATTATATATTCTTCCGTCACCGACCGGACTGAACTGTACCCCGTATTTACGGTCAAATATTACTCCCCATATGGTGTTGGGATAAAGCGGAGATTTGACACGGTTCAAGACTACATTGCCGACAGCTATTTGTCCTAAGAGCGATTCGCCGCTGCTTTCCGCGCTGATAATACGAGCAAGCCAGTACACCGCATCTGCATCATAATAGACGTTGCCCGACTTAATCGGATTCATACTGCCGTTAAGATTTGCAGCATTGCCGGATACGGAATATGAAAGCCCGAGCGATTTTGCTATAGGCGCTAACGGAGCGTACATTCTTCCGTTTGTCATTATCACCGAGGGGGTCATTGAGAAAAGTGTTCTGCTGTTTACATATGTTACACAAGAGCCGTCAATTACGTTCATAATGAAACCGCTACCCTGTATTTCAAGGGTTTTTGAAGCACTGTAATATGTAACGGACATTCCCAGAGAATTTTCAAAAAACGCTCTGACTGCTATATAAACCTCTCCGTTGATTATTCTCGCGTCTGCGCTTTGGGTCACTCCGTTAAGCTTAGCTGTTGCTTTGGGGTATGCCCAAATACTTTTGTTTGCAATCCTGCCTGTCGAAAGCTGCCACTTTTGATTGACACCCTGTGCTACAAACGGGTCGTTTTCTCCTATGGCATCAGTTACGGTTTTGGGGCTTGGATTTTCCGCGCCCCCCGATGCCGATGCGGTAAAGGAAGAAAGAGATGTCACAATACCCGTTACGACGAGCAGTGCAAAAAGTGATTTTACTGTTTTTTTCATTTACCTTGTTCCTTTCTCTAGAACCGCACAGTAACTGCGGTTAAGGACGTTGCCTTATGGAAAAAGTATATCATATTACCAAAAGCAAAACAATGCAAAATATATGGTAAAACTACCGTAATATGTCAATTAAAGTCTATTGTTGCAGATGATTTTTTCGTTGAACATCTTTTATTATATATAGGGGTGCGTTTTTCTAATAAATTAGAACTACGCCTTTTGTTTGGTTAGTTAGCAAATATTTATTAGTATATTTTTGTGCATTTTATACAACAGTATTAGCTTAAAACAGTAAAATTTGACTGTTGAAAATATTTTCATATTTGATATAATTAAGATACAAAACTATTTACATTAAGGAGAATTATAATGTCAGGTCTTTCACTCAGACACATTTACAAGAAGTACCCCGGCGGTGTTGTTGCCGTTTCAGACTTCTGCCTTGAAATCAAGGACAAGGAATTCCTTATTTTCGTCGGTCCCTCAGGATGCGGTAAATCTACAACTCTTCGTATGATTGCAGGTCTTGAAGAAATTTCCGAGGGTGAGCTTTACATCGACAACAGATATGTTAACGACGTAGCACCTAAGGACAGAGATATTGCGATGGTTTTCCAGAACTACGCTCTTTATCCTCATATGACAGTATTTGACAACATGGCTTTCGGCCTTAAGCTTCGTAAGGTTCCGAAGGAAGAAATCAAAAGACGCGTTGAAGAGGCAGCAAGAATTCTTGACATAAGCCACCTTCTTGAGCGTCGTCCCAAGGCACTTTCAGGTGGTCAGAAGCAGAGAGTTGCGCTTGGACGTGCTATCGTCCGTAACCCCAAGGTATTCCTTCTCGACGAGCCGCTTTCAAACCTTGACGCTAAGCTTCGTGCGAGCATGAGAACCGAGCTTACAAAGCTTCACAAGAAGGTTGAGACAACATTCATTTACGTTACTCACGACCAGGTAGAAGCTATGACAATGGCTACACGTATCGTTGTTATGAGAGACGGTCTTATTCAGCAGGTTGATACTCCTCAAAACCTTTACGATTCACCCTGCAACCTTTTCGTTGCCGGCTTCATAGGCACACCTCAAATGAACTTTATCACAGGCAAGCTCATTAAGCGCGAAAACGACCTTTACGCTATGTTCGGCACAGCTGAAATCAAGCTTCCCGCAGATAAGTCCAACAACCCTGCACTCAAAGAGTACATAGACCAAGAGGTTATATTCGGTATTCGTCCCGAAGCTATTCACGATGAGCCCATGTACCTTCAGACTCTTTCCGAAACAACAATGAAGGTTAACGTTGACGTAACCGAGCTTATGGGTGCTGAAATCTACCTTTACCTCGGATTTGAAGGTATGGAAGATGCAACAAACGGAAAGAACCTTATTGCAAGAGTTTCTTCCCGTTCTCGCGCTCAGGCAGGCGATGATATCGTTGTCGCTATCGATCCTACAAGAATTCACATCTTTGATAAGGATTCCGAGAAGTGCATTTGCCACTAATAAAGCATTATAATCAATAAATTAAAGGGCTGTCCCAAACGCTTTCATACATTGCATTTGAGACAGCCCACTGTTATACAGTCGGCAATCGGATATACAGGACTTCTCTTTAACGTGCTTTAGCCGCAGGGCGTGTTACATTTTCACCAGCTCAAGCTATTATTTAATAAGTATTCAACCTCTATACACAGGAGTTTAATTATGAAAAATATTGCTATTATAACCGGCGCATCAAGCGGTATTGGCGAGGAATATTTCAAAACACTTTCAACAAGGGAATCCTTCGATGAAATTTGGGTTGTCGCACGCAACAAAGAAAAGCTGTTGACACTGCAAACTTATACCGATGCAAAGCTTCGCGTATTTGCTCTCGACCTTTCTCAAAAGGAAAGCACAGACGAAATTGCGCGCATTTTAAATGAAGAAAAACCGTCGATTAAATATCTTATTTGTGCATCGGGATTTGGAAGATTCTCTGCCATAGAGGATGATGACCCTGCCGTCTTGCAAAACATGGTAGACCTAAACTGCCGTTCCATTGTGGGAATTACGACAGCATGCTATAATTATATGGCAAAGGATGGGGTAATAATCCTTATAGCTTCTGTAGCTGCATTTCAACCGATTCCGTATATTGCAACCTACGGTGCAACAAAAGCATTCGTGCTTTCGTACGGACGCGCACTTGACAAGGAATTACGCAAATCGCGCAGGGCTCGCTGCCTGTGCGTGTGCCCTTTTTGGACGAAAACTGCATTTTTCAACCGTGCTGAATCCGAAAAACAGGTTGTTAAAAAGTATGCAGTTATGTATGAGCCACAGCAAATCGTATCAAAGACATTTAAGGACTTAAAGAATAAAAAACGCGACGTGTCCATTTACGGCGCGACAGCAAAGGGACAAACGCTTCTTGTAAAGCTCTTCCCTCACCGCTTTGTAATGTGGGTATGGAGAAAGCAACAGTCTCTTTGAGCATTATCCGTATTTCAAATTTTAATATAACATAACAAAAACAGTGTGTATTTCACCTCATAAAAAAGGACAGCGTGTCTTTACACGTTGTCCCTTTTTTATTTTCTATGAAAATCTACGCCCGAGAATTATTGAGCTGCGTCTACTATAACTACAAACTTATCAGTTTTAAGAGAAGCTCCGCCTATAAGTCCGCCGTCTACATTTTCCTTTGCAAGAAGCTCTTTTGCATTTGCATCATTCATAGAGCCACCGTACTGTATTGTAATATTTTCAGCAGCGTCCTTACTGTATATAGAAGCTATTGTTTCACGAATGACACCGCATGTTTCATCCGCTTGCTCGGGTGTTGCTGTAAGTCCTGTGCCTATTGCCCATACCGGCTCGTAGGCGATGATAACATTTTTAAGCTCCTCTTCGGATATACCTGCAAGGTCGAGCTTTGTCTGCATGGAAACTACTTCATTTGTAATTCCTGCAAGGCGCTCCTCTTTAACTTCTCCGAGGCAAAGAATAACCTTAAGTCCTGCCTTAAGAGCTGCTTTTGTACGAAGATTAACGGTTTCGTCTGTTTCCGCGAAGTACTGACGGCGCTCCGAGTGACCTACGATTACATATTCCGTTCCGATTTCAGTGAGCATTTCTGCGCTGATTTCGCCTGTGTATGCTCCGTTTTCTGCGAAGTGAACATTCTCTGCTCCGATATGTATGTTAGTTCCCTTTGCTGCTTCAACAGCTGTTGCGATATCTACGAAAGGAACGCAAAGCACGATGTCGCATTTATCCTTGCCCTTTACCATAGGTGAAAGCTCATTGATAAATGCCTTAGTTTTCGAAGGGGTCATATTCATCTTCCAGTTGCCTGCTATTACTGTTCTTCTCATTTTGTTCTCCATTCTGCTTGGGCCAGCCAAATATTATAATTATACTTGTAGCGTGAGGGTGCTCCGTGCGCCCTCACGCTGATTTTGGTTTTTAATTATTTATCCATTAGGCAGGAAACGCCGGGTAGATTTTTACCCTCAAGGAATTCAAGAGATGCGCCGCCACCGGTGGAAATATGTGTAATTTTGGGAGCAAATCCGAGCTGCTCGCAAGCTGCAGCGGAGTCACCGCCGCCGACGATGGTTATTGCATCACTGTCTGCAAGCGCCTGTGCAACTGCTACTGTACCCTTTGCAAGAGTGGGGTTTTCGAACACTCCCATAGGTCCGTTCCAAACAACAGTTTTAGCTGCAAGAACAGCATCTGCAAAAAGCTTTGCAGTCTTAGGTCCTATGTCAAGTCCCTCTTTGTCATCAGGAATCTTACAGGTATCAACATACTCAACCTCGATTTTTGCATCAATGGGATTGGGGAAGCCATCTGCCACTGCAGTGTCGATAGGAAGAAGGAGCTTAACTCCGTTTTCCTCTGCCTTCTTCATCATTTCGCGGCAGTAATCTATCTTAGTTTCGTCAAGTAAAGACTTTCCTACGCCGTAACCCTGTGCTGCTGCAAAAGTATATGCCATTCCGCCACCGATTATAAGCGTATCAACTTTTGTAAGAAGATTATCTATAACATTAAGCTTATCAGCAACCTTTGCTCCACCGAGAATAGCCACGAAAGGACGCTCGGGGTTAGAGAGCGCCTTACCCATTACGGATATTTCCTTTTGAATAAGGTAACCGCAAACCGCAGGAATATAATCTGCAACACCTGCTGTGGAAGCGTGAGCTCTATGAGCTGCGCCGAATGCATCGTTTACAAAAATATCAGCATAAGAAGCGAGCTCCTTTGCAAAATCTGCACCGTTCTTTTCCTCTCTTGCATCAAATCTTGTATTCTCAAGAAGAACTGCTTCACCCGGCTTAAGAGCTGCTACCTTCGCCTTCGCGTCAGCGCCTATAATATCTTCTGCAAAAACAACCTTTTCTTCACCGAGAAGCTGATTGATTCTATCGCAAACCGGCTTAAGAGTAAGCTTTTTCTTGTCGGAAGCCACCGCCTTTTCAAGATATGCAGCCGTTGCCTGTGCCTGCTCTGATTCGGGAAGAGCCGCAACTGCTTTCTTCTCTTTCTTTGTAAGGCCAAAGCCCTCTGTAAAGATGTTGTGAGGTTTACCCATATGAGAACAAAGAACGACCTTTGCTCCATTGTTCAAGAGGTATTTAACTGTGGGGAGAGCTTCTACTATTCTCTTATCGGATGTGATAACTCCGTCCTTCATGGGAACGTTAAAATCGCAGCGAACGAGAACGGTTTTACCCGACACGTTAACATCTTCGATGTTCTTCTTATTGTAAGTTGCCATTTTTATCTCCTTTTAATAAATATTTTACCTCATATATGTTATCACAAAGATAGAAGATAGTCAAGGTAAAATTGTTAAAATTTTAATTATTGACTCACTTGGCAATTTATAATGAACATTTACTTGACAAATGTCATTTTTCGTTGTATAATTAGCATGAAAAATGACTGCTTCAGAGGAGATTATGTTGACCCAAATGGAACATAGAACAGACGCTCGAATAGTTAAGACAAAGGCAAAGCTCATAGAAACATTCAAAATCATGGCACAAGAAATTCCTTTTGAAGATATTACGGTAAACGACCTGTGCCAAAGGGCAGATATAAGGCGTGCAACATTTTACAAGCATTATAAAGACAAGTATGACTTTTTAAGGTCTTATGTGACCGATTTGCGCGATAATTTTGACAATGACTTTAAGAAAAAAAGAAAACCCGATGCTACAGCATCTTACTACGTTGAATATGTCCATGGAATAATAAACTTTCTGACAGAAAACGAAGGGATGATTCAATTGGCAATGCAAAGCAACGTTTTGTCTGTTATTATCGACATAATCAAAGAGCAAAACTACTCTGACACCTGTGACAGACTTCACAAAAGCGTTTCTGAGGGAATGAAGCTTTGCGCTTCAGTTGAAACAATAGCAGCCATTATGACAGGCGGGGTTCTCGCAGCAATACTCAACTGGCTTAAGAGCGACAGAAAGACCACACTTGAATCCCTAACAAATGAAATCACGAGCGCCGTGCGACTTCTTGCGGGAGAGAAATAAAAACAAAAAGAGAAAACAGCGAGGGAATACAGCATATCCCTCGCTGTTTTATTATATATTCGATGTTGTTTTTTGACACGGGGTTACTTGTTTGAATCAATATAAGGCATATACGCTTTAAGATAATCAATTCCGGAGAAGAGTGTTGTGAACGCCATAATTGCCATAAATATATAAGAAAGGATATTGTTTTCACAGAAGAAAGGAATAATCGGCTCTACTATAAGAACAACTGTTCCAACCATCTGAGATACCGTTTTGATTTTTCCAAGAAAGCTTGCAGCAACTACTATACCGCTTTTTCCTGCCACAACAAGACGCAAGCTTGTAACACCAAGTTCTCTGAGCAAAATTACGAGAACGACCCATACAAAAACCAACGCCAGAGTTTCTTTGCCACTAAGAATCATCCAGACAAGTATCGTTATCATAGACGAAATAACCATAAACTTGTCTGCAAGTGGGTCTATAAACTTACCGAAATCGGTTACAAGGTTATACTTTCTTGCGATTTTTCCGTCGAGCATATCAGTAAGGGCTGTAAGGGCATAAACCACAGCGGGAACTACAGTACCCCATATTGCTATATTACGCATAAACAGAAGAGTTGCGACGAAAACCGGAACGAGCAAAACTCTTATTATGGAGAGCGTGTTCGGCAGATTCATTGAGTTGCTTTTTTTAACAGCTTTTTCAGAAGAATTCAAATTGTTATTCATTTCCATCTTTCCTTTCCTTGTGTGAAGCTATGTTGTTTTATAATTTATTTTCGCACGCCTACGAGGTCGTAATCAAGAGCTTCCGTAATTAGCACCTCAACGAACTCGCCGGGAGTTGTTTTTTTCTCTGACGTAAAATATACCCTTCCGTCAACGTCCGGGGCATCGCCGTAGGTTCTTCCATAATACACCTCCGCGACTGTATCGAAGCCGTCACAAAGCACGGTATAGGTTTTGCCTATTTTAGATGCATTAAGCTCATCTGTTACCGTAAGCTGTGTTTGCATCAATATATCATATCTATCCTGCTTTGTCTGCTCATCCACCTTAGGCGTGTAATTAAAAGCGGCAGTACCCTCCTCATCAGAGTAAGTAAACGCACCAAATCGGTCAAATTTAGCTTCCTTAACATATTCGCAAAGCTTTTCAAAGTCTTCCTCGGTTTCCCCGGGAAATCCGACCATTGCGGTTGTTCTCAGCACTATGTCGGGAACATTCTTGCGAAGCTTCAAGACGGTTTCTTTTATAAGCTCGGATGTGCCGTGACGATTCATTCTTGAGAGCACGCTGTCGGATATATGCTGAATCGGTATATCCATATATTTCAAAAGACGGTCGTTGTCACTCAATTCATTAATAAGCTCGTCAGTTATTTTATCAGGATAGCAATAAAGAAGACGTATCCAAGGAATATGTGTTGCCTTACAAATTTCCCTTACAAGACGGGCAAGCGAATACTCGCCATATATATCAAGCCCGTACCTTGTGGTATCCTGCGCTATCAGATTCAGCTCCTTGACTCCGAGATTTTCGAGGTCCTTTGCCTCTTGTACTATATCCTCTATAGTTCTGCTACGCAGACCTCCTCTTATAAGAGGAATAGCGCAATAGGTGCATCTGTTGTCGCAGCCCTCGGCAATCTTAAGGTAGGCGGTATGCTCATCTGTGGTAAGTATTCGGTCACCACCGAGCATGGATTTATTTTTATCGTCAAAAGATACGTATTTTTCCCCATTCAAGACTGCCTTGCAGGCATCTGCGATATGAGAGATACTCCCCACACCTAAAAGCGCATCCACCTCGGGCAATTCGCGCATAACCTCCTCGCGATAGCGTTCGACAAGGCATCCGGTAGCGATTATGTAACGGCATTTTCCCCATTCCTTTAGCTTAGCTACGTCAAGAATATTATCAATTGATTCCTGCTTTGCGCTTTCAATAAATCCGCAGGTGTTTACTATTATTATTTCAGCTTCGGTTTCATCCGGCGTTATTTCGAAGCCCTCATCATGAAGTGTACGAAGCATTACCTCAGTATCGACAAGGTTTTTCGAGCAGCCGAGAGAAATAAATCCTATCTTTGTCATATTTTTATCCAATGTCATTTCAAAAATTTAGAAAATCTGTGTCTGATTTTTCCGAAATAAAGTCGCACGGATACGGTGATAAACATATCATAGACGAAAAATGCAACATTTATCACAATATAAAGCACTACGTTAACAAGAAGTGTTTCTCCGTCGAAAAATGGGATACCGAGTATAAGCTGAACGCCCAAGCTTAATAGCCAAATTATAGCATTTATGTAAGCTAACTTTATCGGAATCCATAAAATGCGAGGCGCCTTTTCAAAATATGCTTTGAGTATCGGATAGACACCGAACACGAGAAAATACTCTATCCATATAATACTTGCAGGAAAACACAAAAAGGTTGCAAGAGAGGTGCACAGCCAAACAAGCCATACGAAAGGCGAACCGATTTCAAGATAAGCGAAGACAACAAGAAGGGAGGCGAGAGCGCAAAGAGAGAGGTCCATTACCTCAATTACAGCACCGAGCGCCATAAACGCGACTCCCAACGCAACAAGCATTGCGCTTATAGTTATCTTTTTAGTTTGTCTCATAGGCAAGGAATAAGGTCGCCGCCAAAGCATTCGCAAAGGCAGTCCATACACATAAGGTCAACGCAGCAGTTGCATGCATCATCACGAGAATCCCTTGCAGCGTGTCGCGAATTTCCACCGTAATATGTGCTGCCGTAGCCCTTAGCAGTATTGTTAAACATCTGCTTCGCCTTCTGATATTCAATGTTGCCGGGGTCCATATTACAAGCAACCTCAAGCTCGCGCATAGCATCATTTACCCTATTTCTGTGCATAAGAATAACGCTCATAAGATAGTGCCATTCTGCAGTCCTGTCAAACTCATATATATCGAAAAGAGCTCTTTCAGCATCTGCAAAGTGTCTGCTGTTTATCATTCTGCGGATGTCGGCATAGACGCCTGTTGAATTTGAGCTTTGGCCATTTGAGCCGGAGGAATCTGAAGAGGATGCACGCATTTTCTGTATTTCATCATACGCTGCGTTTATCTCTTGCATTTTTTCGCTCGCTAAATCCTTTAAGGGATTATCATCGGTATAATTGTCGGGATGGTATTTACGTGCAAGCTCATAATAAGCCGCCTTTACCTCCTCATCTGTTGCGTACTTTGATACGCCGAGAATGGAATACGGGTCTTTCATTTTGCCCCTCCTTTTCTTACCTTATTACTTAACAAAGGGTTAGGAATCCAAGAAGTCTATACGCTTTACAAGTCCAAGATATATAATGTTTTTAACTATATTTTCAATAGTAAATCTATTGTCAAACGGCATAAGATTTACAGCCGATTCCATTCCCCGACATTCAAGAAGCAATGCACATTTTATACAGCTTTTATTTTCGGGTGTAAGCGGCTTTGATTCATAAGAAAGCACATAAGGATTGTATTTGCCTGTTTTCCTGTCCTCATCATAGTCCTCAGCGGCATCTGCGGCGTATATAAACTTGCCAAGATGGTATCCGAACTTGCGCAGAAGAATATTTCCCTCTCCGTCAATGCCATTTGCGAAAATCTCACCGAGCAGCTCACCGAAAATATGCGCCGGAGCATCGACACTTGATACCTTTTGTTCTTCAAGAGCGTTGATTTCGGCAAGCTTCTCTTTAACTGTTTTTGCAACGTCAGGAATTTTTGCGCGCTTTGCGGCAGAAGAAAGTATCGGCTTGGCCGGGGAAAGAAGCATTCGCTTTTTCCGTGACTCATCCATTATATCGTCAAGCAGCTTATAGTATGTTAGTATTGCAAATGAACGCGCTGTATATTCGATTGCGGGATTTTCTTTCAGCATTGGTCTTGACTTTATCGGATGTGCAATACATCTTGACTTTTTTGCAGATATTTCCTCATCAGAGATATAAAGCATCCTTACAAGAGCTAGCAAGACACTGTCATAGCTCAGCGTGACATTGGAGAGCGTACCCGTGTGCTTTTTCATTGCCCTGCAAATTCCGCAATAGGTTGCTTTATAGAACTCATGGTCCTTGACGAGCATTTCCGAAACTACCGGCTTTACGTATCCAAACATAATTTATCTTTTGGGATTTCCCATACCTTTTCTGGTAAGGGAAATTCTGTGCTTTACAACGTCGACATCCTTTATGCGAACCTCGATTATATCGCCTGTTTTGAAAAGCTCAGACGGGTGCTTTATATATCTGTCACTCATCTCGGAGATATGAAGAAGTCCGTCGTGGTGAACACCTATATCAACGAAGCAACCGAAATCAACTACATTTCTTACCGTTCCGTTAAGCTGCATATCGGGCTTAAGGTCGTTTATATCAAGTACGTCGGTCGAAAGGATAGGCGCGGGAGCGTCGTCACGGATATCGCGACCGGGCGTTTCCAGCTCTCTGAGAATATCAAAGAGCGTGGGCTCACCGATGCCCAGCTGCGCGCAAACCTTTACAACACCCGCTTTGCGCACCTGGTCACCCAAGGATCTTCCA
>JAZSJG010000114.1:0-11683 GCA_045534215.1 Eubacteriales bacterium | reverse complement strand
AGAACTACCCAGCTGTTATCAGCATCAACTCTTTTCTTTGAAACGCGAGCGATGCCTTCGCCGTCCTTAACCTGAATAACAAATACGTCGATTTCGTCGCCTACTTTGAACATTTCGTTCAAATCTGCAGCGGGATCATCGGTGATTTGCTCTTTAGGTAAAACACCTGTAACTTTTGTGCCGAGATCGAGCTTGATTTCGTTCTTGCCAATAGTTACGATAGTTGCTTTGACTGTTTCTCCTGTATGTAATGTTTTAAGTGAACCTTCCAGCATTGACTTAAAGTCATTTGAATTTTCCATCTGATTATAAACCTCCGTTATTATACCGCCCGGCGTGGAAGCTCCGGCCGTTATTCCTATGCTATTTGCGAAGTCGGGAAAATCAATTTTCTTAAGATCCTCAGCCGATTCAATCCAGACAGTATTCTTGCATACCGAAGAGCACAAATCATAGAGTTTGTGCGTATTCGAGCTTTCCTTACCACCGATTACAATCATGGCGTCGGAGTGTGAAGCTAATTGCTTTGCTTCATTCTGGCGATTTTCCGTGACATTACATATTGTATCAAAAAAAATCGAATTTGTATATAGTTTTTTTAAAAAAAGTTTAATTTTTTTATATTCAAAAAGGTTTTCTGTCGTTTGTGCTGCAATCACAGGTTTTTTGTCACCGATTTTGAAAGCTTTAAGCTCCTCAATGGAAGAAATTGGATGTGCTTCTCCATTGGCATAGCTGAGAGTTCCGATTGCTTCAGGGTGATTTTTGTCACAGAAGAGGAAGAAAACCGTAGAATCGTTCGTATTGCTTTCTGCAAGATTATGAATTCTTTTTACAAATGGACACGTCATATCGATAAGCTTGAATTTGGGGTACTTTTCAGTAAGTGAATTTATATACAGAAAATCTTGCTTGGTTATTCCGTGTGTTCTAATTACAAGAAAAGTTTTTTTGTGTTTGTTTCGAAGCAGAATGTTTTCAATTTCTTCAATTGTAATTTCATTTACTCCAAGCTTCAAAAGGTTATCGTTATAATGCCTGTTATGAATAAGACTTCCGAGGGTGTATATTTTAGCATCCTTTTCGGCATTTATGAGTGAATGTATGCACTCATCTGCGCGGCTTACACCGGGGCAAAAGCCGGAATATTCGGAAAGAGTTACTTTCAATTATTTTGCTCCTTGCTTTCAGTAGTGGGGAGAAGTGCTTCGAAATCTCCAAGTTTAATTATTTCGTTAAAAATTTTTGTTGTTGCTTCACGGTATTCATTGCTTCCACCCTCTTTGAAGCCAAGCTCTTCATTGGGTATCGGGTCTCCAAAGACTATTTCAATTTTGCGCAGAAAACCGTAGCGATTGTTTTTGGTCTTGATACATACAGGAAGAACATCTGCCCCTGAGTGATAGGCGATAAGACCTGCTCCATTTTTGGTAGGGGTTGATGCCGGATTTACGCCGGGATATCGGTGTCCTTGAGGGAAAATGGCAACATTTTGTCCCGCTTTTGCAAGATTTACCGACGTTTTAATTGCGGCAATATCATTTCCTGTACGGTCGAGCTTTATAGCACCAAGCTTCTTAATCAGGCGACCAAGAATAGGAACAGAAAAAAGTTCCTTTTTTCCGATAAAACGTATTTGGCCGGGATAAACTGCAGCAATGAGTATAACGTCCTTTGCAGCGATATGGTTAGAGCATAGAATATATCCGCGCTCGGTGTTAAGTTTTTCAAGTCCTACAGGTTTAATTCTCTGAAAAAAACAGATGAGGGGGGCAAGCCACCGCTTCAATTTCGTATATAGGTTACCTTTGGATTTTTTTTTTACGATTTTTATAACGGCTTGCACAGTTTCTTCTGCAGTTAGCTTCGAATTGTCTAATAAAAGAGCATCTTCTGCCTGTACACAAGGAGCTATGGCTCTTGTAGAGTCATTTCTGTCTCTCTCAACCATTTCATTATATACCTGTTCGTAAGTGACGTTTTGCCCCTTGCCGATAAGCTCGTCATATCTTCTTTTTGCTCTGATTTCGGGAGTTGCTGTTAAAAATATTTTTATCTCTGCATAGGGAAGAATTACAGTACCTATATCTCTGCCATCCATAATGACACTGTTTTCCCTTGCAATATTCCTTTGTGTGTTAAGCAGGTATTCACGAACTTCTTTTATTGCGCTTACTGCAGATGCTGCCATAGAAACCTCAGGTGTGCGTATGCGGTCGCCTACATCCTCACCGTTAAGGAGAATAATTTGCTTGCCGTCGGAAAATTTCATTTCAAGCGTAAAATTCGGCAGCTCTGCAATGACAGAAGGCGTGTCCTTAACATCTATGCCGAGATTTAACATATGAAGACCTATAGTTCTGTAGAGTGCTCCGGTATCAACATATATAATACCAAGTTCCTTTGCAACCGCCTTTGCAACGCTCGATTTTCCTGCGCCGCCCGGGCCGTCAATGGCAATTCTTATCATAGTAATTAACCTCTCTGTAGAAAAATATTATTGTTCTGCCGCGCTTTTTCCGGCTAAAAATCCCGTTGAGAATGCAATTTGTAGATTGAATCCGCCCGTGTAAGCATCGACATCTATAATCTCTCCCGCAAAATACAAGTCGGGTATTAATTTTGATTTCATATCCTTTGGAGAAATTTCTTTGGTATCGATACCGCCCGAGGTAATTATGGCTTCTTCAATGGGCCTGAATTTTTTCAATGGTATTTCGAAGTTTTTGAGAGTATAAAGAATATCTTTTCTTTGTTGTTTCGTAATGGAATTAACCTTAATACGAGAGTCCAGCCCTGTAGCATTTATGAAGGGCACAATCATTTTTGCAGGTAAAAGCTCCGAGAGAGAATTGACGAAATCCTTGTTTGCGTTTTTTGAAAAATCAGACAAAAGACGTTTGTCAAGTGTTGTTTCATCAAGTGCCGGCTTTAAGTCAATATGCAATAACAAATTTGATATATCGTTGCATCTGAGATGCGCCGATGCTGATAAAATAACGGGTCCCGTAACACCAAAATGCGTAAACATCATTTCGCCAAAGTCGCTATATAGCACCTTGCCGTCCGTGCTCACTATTTTAATACCAACATTTTTAAGAGAAAGCCCTTGCATTTGCTTGCATAAGGGGGAATTGCTTTCTATTGGTATCAAGGACGGAATAAGCTTGGTGATATTATGGCCGAGAGAACGAGCAAGTTTGTATCCAGAACCGTCAGAGCCGGTGAGAGGATATGACTTTCCTCCTGTTGCAAGTATGACTGCATCGTACTTTTCACTCAGAGTTCCACATCCAACAATGAACCCACCGGAATCCAAGGGGGTAAGGGAAGAGACCTTTTTATATACAATCTTTGCACCGGCGCAGTAGCTTCTCATGGCGTCTACGATATCTTTAGCCCTATCACTTTCGGGAAAAACTCGTTTTCCGCGTTCGATTTTGAGCTTTACACCGAGATTTTCAAAAAAACTCATCGTGCTTTGAGTATCAAAGCTGCTAAGTGCGGCGTATAAAAATCTTGAGTTTTTAGTTACGTTTTCAAGAAATTCCTGAATTTCGCAGTTGTTTGTGACATTGCATCTGCCTTTGCCTGTTATCGCAAGCTTTTTGCCCAAACGGTCTGAGCTCTCAAATATGGTTACAGCTGCGCCGTAGAGCGCGGCAGTTCCAGCAGCCATCATTCCTGCAGGACCGCCTCCTATAACCGCAATTCTTTTCTGTGAAGCGTTCATTATAATTAAAAATTCCTTCTATTTGAAAAGTTGCCGTTGAATATTGCTTTTTGCGGAAAGATTAAAAAAGATTTTCAAAATCAAACAACTGAAAAGGTTATTTACATCAACAATCCCCTCCGAAAGAGCGAGGGGATTATTTGTATCAGTTGGAAAGAAGTGCTAAGGCAGCTTCGATTCTTTTGAGTGTTTCCGCTTTGCCTATAACCTCAATAATTTCCGTAGCACCGCCCGGCGTTGCAGACATTCCGGAAACGGCAATACGGACGCACCACATAACAGCTCCTGTTTTTATACCAAGCTTTTCTGCTATCGGAGTGAGGTGCGCGAAGAGGGTATCGTTATCATAGATGTCAACAGCGGTAAGCACATCAAGAGCTTCTTTAAGTATTGTCTTTGGCAATTCAAAATCGGAGATTTTATTCTTTTTGTTTAAAAACAATTCCTTTTCATAGCTTGGAAGAGTGATGAAGAAAGACATACTGTTATTGATTTCCGAAAGCTTCGAAAGACGGGTTTTCAAAAGTGAAAGCATTTTCTCTCGGTTTATGCTTTCGGGAATGTCGGTTGTAATGAATCTATCAATCAGAGAATTGAAAACGCTTTCTTCAAGCTTTCCAATGTATTCTTTATTAAACCAGAGAAGCTTTTCAAAATCAAACACTGCAGGAGATTTGGAAACTCCGTCGATTGTGAAAGCATCCTTTAATTCTTCAAGGTTGAAGAACTCGGTTTCGCTGTTTTTCGGACACCAACCGAGAAGCGCAATGTAGTTGATTATTGCTTCTGGCAAATATCCGTCGTTTATAAGGTCCTGGAAGGAAACAGCACCATGACGCTTGGAAAGCTTTGATACTGAACCGTCGGGGTTTTTACCCATTAAAAGCGGAAGGTGAACATATGTTGGTCTTTCCCAACAAAAAGCATCGTACAAAAGTACGTATTTGGGGGTTGATGTCAGGTATTCGGAGCCACGCACAACATGTGTTACGCCCATGAGATAGTCGTCTACAACATGTGCAAAGTTGTACGTTGGATAACCGTCAGCTTTAATGAGAATTTGGTCCTGGAGCTCCGAATTGTTCATGGAAATTTCTCCAAAAACGGCATCGGTATACGTTGTGACACCTTCAAGAGGCATTTTTTGAAGAATTACATAAGGAATGCCAGCTTTAAGATTTTCTTCAATTTCATCTGCGGAAAGGCAGCGGCAATGACGGTCATACCCACCTACAGAATCCTCTTCGTGAAGCTTTTCAAGACGCTCCTTTGTACAGAAGCAGTAATATGCAGCACCTATATCGACAAGCTTCTTTGCATATTCCATATAAATGCTTTTTCTTTCACTTTGAACGTAAGGTCCGTGCGAGCCGCCTACATCAGGTCCTTCGTCGTAAGTAAGACCCGTGAGCTTCAAGGTGTCCTTGATTACATCTACAGCACCTTCAACCAGACGTTCACGGTCGGTATCCTCTATTCTAAGAATAAAATTACCCTCACCGTGTTTTGCGATAAGATATGCGTAAAGAGCAGTTCTTAAGTTTCCGATATGCATATATCCCGTAGGACTCGGAGCAAATCTTGTAACTGTCATTATATGTTTCCTTTCATTACTTGTATATATACTATCGATAATTTTATCATAAAATTTACAGATAGTCAATGAAAAGAAGAAAAAATATTTGACAATGCGTGGTAAAATATTGTAAAATATATTATAAATAATTTTGGAGGTGAGAATCGGTGTTCAAGAGTATGTTCTCTAAATACTTGACGGCATTTATACTGATAATACTTACGAGCTTTATCATGTTTTCTAGCATAATTTCAAGTATTATAGAATCCTACGTCAAGAAAAACACGGAAGAAGTCTTGGTTACGGCAAGTAACGCTATTTCCTCTTCAATAGTCACCGATAATGTAGAAGAAGTTGAAAACTATGCCTTTGTTTTGGCAAATATGGTTATACCTCCGATTATTAGAATAAATGACGATTTGGATATTCTCATTACTGATGAAACGGGTAAGGTTGTCCTTACAACACTCGGCGTCGTAGCTGATGATAACGGCGTAAGAAAACCTATTATTTACGGTGATATGGGTAAAGTTGACCTTTCCGGATTCATTGAAAAAAATTCCGAAGATAATACGAAATATCTTGTGACGCAGGGCAATATTAACGGACTCATTGAAGAGGATGCAATAATATGCGCGCGTGAGATAATTACCGAGAAGGTTTTGCGCGGTTACGTTATTTGTCTTGAATCTATAGAGGAAGAAGATGAACTTATAGGTGTTGTAAGAAGCTCGGTCATTAACAGCTCGCTCTGGGTTATGGTAGCGGCTGTTATTGCAATATACTTTATAACCGAGAGAATTACGCATCCGTTAAGAAGCATTACCAAGGCGTCTAAAAGCTTTGCTAAGGGGGACTTTTCGACTCGTGTAACTGTTTACGGTGAGGACGAGGTTGCTGAGCTTGCAGATTCATTCAACCATATGGCAGAATCTCTTGCGAACCTTGAAAAAATGAGAAATTCATTCTTGGCAAGTATTTCTCACGACCTTCGTACACCTATGACTGCAATTTCGGGATTTATAGACGGAATTAATTCTGGCGCTATTCCTCCCGAGAAGCAAGGATATTATCTCGGTGTAATATCTGATGAGGTTCACCGTCTTTCCCGTCTTGTTTCTCAGCTTCTTGACGTTTCCAGATTTGAATCAGGAGACAGAAAATTTAATTATACTTCATTTGACGTTGCGGAGCTTTCGAGAATTGTTCTCATTTCGCTGGAAAAGAAAATAGACGAAAAAAATCTTGATGTAGAGTTCGAATCCGAAATGGATGAGATGCCTGTATTTGCAGACAAAGATGCAATTCACCAAGTTATTTATAATCTATTCCACAATGCTATTAAATTCTCTTTTGAAAAGGGAAAGTTTATTATACAAATTTCAAAGTTGCCCGCTAAAAAAATTCAAGTATCTGTATTTAATCAGGGGCAGATTATATCACAAGAAGATCAAAATATGGTTTTCGAGCGCTTTTATAAAAGTGACAAAAGCCGAGGTATTGACAAAAACGGCGTAGGTCTCGGTCTTTATATTTCAAAAACAATAATCGAAGCTCACGGAGAAGCAATAAACGTGGAGTCTCGCGAAAATTACGGAACTAGATTTTGGTTCACCTTGAAAGAGGGCGAAGCCACGAAAAGAAAAAATATTAATCACTAAAACGGGTACGAATATGAGCAGAGTAATTTTACACTGTGACTGCAATAGCTTTTTTGCTTCTGTAGAGACGGCATTAAATCCTGAATATAAAAACGTACCGATGGCAGTATGCGGCAGTCAAGAGGACAGGCATGGAATAGTTCTCGCAAAAAATGAGCTTGCTAAGTCTTTCAATATACAAACTGCGGAAACAGTATATTCAGCAAAGAAAAAATGTCCTAATCTTGTAATTGCTGAGCCACATTATAATGAGTATATGAAGTTTTCACGTCGTGTAAATGATATTTATGCTCGATATACGGATATGATAGAGCCGTTTGGTATAGATGAAAGCTGGCTGGATGTTACCGCGAGTCGAAAGCTTTTTGGCGACGGTCTTGAAATTGCAGAGCTCATACGCAAAGAGGTTAGGGAAGAGATAGGCATAACCGTTTCGATAGGCGTTTCCTTTAACAAGGTATTTGCAAAGCTTGGCAGTGATTATAAAAAACCTGATGCAATAACTGTAATCAGTGAAGAAAACTTTAAGCGGATAGTATTTCCGCTTCCTGTATCCTCTCTTTTGTTTGTTGGTAAAAAGACAGAGATTTCACTAAGAGGTATGGGTATTAAAACCATTGGAGAGCTTGCAGCGGCAAGCAAAGAGCTTCTTGTAACGCGTCTTGGTAAGCCGGGTGAAATGCTCTATAACTACGCTAACGGCCTTGATGATACCCCAGTGTGTGCAACAAACGAACATTCCAAGAGCATCAGTAACGGTTTCACTTTTCGCAGGGACCTTTCAACGATGCAGGATTACAGAATAGGAATCGATTTTTTGTGCGAGGAGATAGGCAGAAAGCTTAGACTTAATTCTCAGGTATGCTCAACGGTATCGCTTACAATAAAGGATGTTTATTTACAGTCCATTCAAAGACAGGTAACCCTGGAAACTCCTACCGATGTTGCAAGAGAAATTGCAAACGCAGCTTTTGCCATTTTAAAAAGCATATGGCATGATGGAAAACCGGCAAGAAGTATTACTGTTTCGGTTTCAAAGCTTACATGCTTAAGCGAGATTAAAAGTCAAATCAGTATGTTTGAAAACCCAAGTGACGAGAAGCATAAAATCAACAAAAAAAGAGAATTATCAATCGATATTATCAGGCAGAAGTACGGTAATGATGCTATTTTCAACGGTGCTTTAATGGACACTGATATAGGTGTTTTCGATACTAAAAAGAAAAAATGACGGGGAAACTAAATTCTCCGTCATTTTTATATCGATTATGATTTGAACGCTTCAATTAAAGAAATTCTTTTGCTGGAATAAAGATAAGCGTTTTCAAAGTCTAAAAGGAGCTTATAGCATATTTCAAGGTCGGTATAAAGAGAGAAGACAATAAAGGCATCATAATCTGTTTTTGCAATT
Organism: Eubacteriales bacterium; assembly: GCA_045534215.1. Lineage (GTDB taxonomy): Bacteria > Bacillota > Clostridia > Oscillospirales > CAG-272 > UBA1740. Next base: position 3,302 of record JAZSJG010000114.1, on the reverse strand, counting down.
TCTATTGCATCAAGAAGCATATCTCTTGCACCCAGATAATCCCTTTCTTTTATTTTCATTTTTGCTTTTATATGTAAATCAAACACTTGATTTTCGTACTCGTACCCACTATCCATTGTTATGTATTTGTATAACTCAGTGTCATTTCCGCTCTTAACTTTAAATAAATATTGTTTTTTATCAAATTCCAAAAGGGGAGACTGAATATTTTTTGCTATTGAGGAATAGAGGGTCGCAAGGGCATTGATATTATCTGTATCAAACGCAGTTGAATTTGCGTATTTTACGCTCTCATCTACATATTTTTCACATTCGAGAAGATTTCCCCTTTTTATCGCCTCTCTGGCAAGGTAAATATTGGAATAAGCTAATATGAGTGCCAGTTCATTATCAATAAATGAAAGCTTGTTTATAAGATTGATACAGGTACGATAGCTCTTAGCATTGAATGCACGATAAATTTTATCAATGTTTTCCTTCTTATTGAAGAAGCCAAGGTCATCTTCCTCGGAAAGCAAATAGGAAACAGAGACTGCGAGCTTGCTTGCTATGTATGTTAAGGTATCAAGAGAAGGTGTTGCAGCTCCGCTTTCTATTTTGCTTAACATATTTCTTGTTATTTTATTTCCCGCAAGAGCTGTTTGGGTGATTTTTTTTAATTTTCTTTCTTTTTTTATTTTATCTCCCAAAATTTTTGTATTCATTTTTAATCATCCTCTAAGTCATACTGTTTTTGTTTTCTTGCAATTTTAATTTCGGACAAAGGGTTGTTATTCATTGCATCTTCAATATTTCTGTCTACAACATGAGTGTATATTTGTGTGGTATTTAACTGCTCATGCCCGAGAATATCCTTTAGGACTCGTATATCAACTTTTCCTGTTTGGTACATAAGTGTTGCGGCCGTGTGCCGTAATTTGTGTACCGAAAGTCCTTTTGCTGCAAGTCCTGCTTTATCAAGATATTTATTTACAATCCATTGCACAGTTTTTGCAGAAATTCTGACTTGTCTTCCGCTTAAGAAAAACGCCTTATCAGAGGTTGATATGTATTTGGGGTCAAGTCTTGTACGCAGATATTCGATAACAGCACTTCTTGCGGCGTCATTAAGGTACACAACTCGTTCTTTATTACCCTTGCCTAAGACCTTAACCCATTCAAGCTCTGAATCAAAGCTATTAAGGTTGAGACCAACAAGCTCGGAAAGACGCATTCCAGTGTTCAAAAACAGAGTAATTATTGCATAATCTCTTACCATGGTTTTTGAATCGATATCGTTTTTTATTGCTTCGAGCAGTGAAACCGATTCTTCCAAGGTAAGATATTTCGGGAGAGTACGTGCTTTTTTTGGTGCATCGATATCGGATGTAGGATTTGAATCTATTAGGTGACGTTTTCCATGTGCATAGTGAAAAAATGATTTTAGAGAACTAAGCTTTCTCATGCGTGTAGACGTGCCGTTGCTCCTTTCAAATCCCGAAAACATGAGGAAATCGATTATGTTTTGGGCGGTTACAGACTGTACGTCCTCAATGCCGATATTTTTAATCTCTATTTTTTCAAAAGCTTCTGGGTCAAAGCTGTCGTCATTTTTTCTCATAATTGTAAATCTGAAAAATGTTCTGAGGTCAAGCAGGTATTCGCAAACTGTTTTTTCACTGTTACCTTTGATTGCGGCAAGATATGACGCATAATCGCGCAAAACAAGAGGGAATGTTTTATATTCGTCACTTTTGAAAGTTAATACCGACATTTTGACACCTCTTTTCCTTTTATCTATATATTAATTATACAAAATAATTTTTAACATTAGTGGATAAAATGTAAACAATTTAATTTATACCTTGTTTTTTTTATATTTTATGATAGAATAAGATGTAAAAAAGTTGGCAAGAAAGGGTACTTATGAAATTTATCAAAGAAAATTCTTATGATATTGTACGACTTTACATAAATCAAATAGGTATTTCTATTTTCTCTTTAGTTTTATATACTGCTGTCGGAAAAATTGAGGATGAATCCTTAAATCTCGGTATAAAGATTGCGGTGTCAGTATTTTCAATGCTGTTTTATTTCGCTCTTTTGTATACTGTTTCTTGGGAATGGGGAGCAAAGGATAAAATCAGAATTGATGCGGGGCGTTTGGAAGTGAAAAAAAGCAAGGCATTAATAATGTCGGTTTTTGCAAACATATCCAACTTTATATTCGCAATTATTTGTACGGCTACTGTAGCTATGTATATGCTTGGACTTGGTGACATTTTCTACACAATATCCGGTGTGTTCAATCTTATAATGCGCTTGCTTGCAGCGATGTATCTTGGATTTTTACAAGGTGTATTTGCATTTGCATCCTCAAATTCAGAGCTTTATTACTTATTGCAATCAATTGGATATATTTTCTGTCCACTTCTTGCGGTTGGAGTAACGCATTTGGGATATATTTTCGGTCTTAATGAAAAGAAAATTTTTCCTTCTGCAAAAAATAATAGACAGCATAAATAAGATATAGACTGTGTAATAATTTACTGATATCCCCAATATAGTTTACCAAACTGTATTGGGGGTTTTTATGAAAATATACCTATTAAATCTTAAAGAGCTGAGGATTAAGAAGAAAAAATTAAGGATAATTTTTCTTTTTCTTGTTACAGTTCTCGCTTTTGTTATGCTTGCAAATGCATATCTTAATTCAGATTCTTACGTTGCAGCGATGCAAAATGCAAATGAAAAAAATTTAGTAATTATTGATGCAGGGCACGGAGGAATAGACCCGGGTGCTATTGCACAGGACGGTACATATGAAAAGGATTTAAATCTTAGGATATCCATGCAACTCGGTGCTATGCTGGAAGGTGCAGGATTTGCAGTTTTCTATACACGTACAGAAGATAAATTACTTTATACTCCGGACGAAGATATTTTCGGAATCCGAAAGATATCAGATTTGAAAAACCGATGTAAAATTGCGGCAGAATATCCGGAAGCGATTTTTATAAGCATACACATGAACTCTTACGGTGATGAGAGATATTCGGGGCTTCAAGTATATTATTCAGAGTTAAATGATGAGAGCTTAACTCTTGCTAACTGTATTCAAAACGAGGTAAGAGAACGCCTGCAAAATGAAAATAAGAGAAAAGTGAAAAAGGGAGAAAAGGTTTATATCCTTGAAAATATTTCAAATAGTGCCGTGCTTATTGAATGCGGTTTTTTAAGTAATGTTGAGGAATGTAAAAATTTATCTGATGATGAATATCAAAAAGAGTTGTGTTATTCAATAATGTGTGGTATTATTAAAT
>JAZSJG010000022.1:0-6002 GCA_045534215.1 Eubacteriales bacterium | reverse complement strand
CATTGGTGTTTTCGTTGGTTCCGCGTTGCCAAGGTTTATGCGGTTCCGCAAAATACACCTCTGTATTTAAATTTTGTTCTAACTCTCTAAATTCAGAGAACTCCGAGCCGTTATCCAAAGAAATGCTTTTTACAGGCATATCTTTCAGCAACATTTCGATCATTTCTCGCGTTTCTGTAGAAGAACGGCTATGTATGAGTCCGGCACAGAGAAAGCGTGTTTTTCTATCCACCAAGGTCACTAACAATCCTTTTCCAACTCCGCCATACACGGTATCTCCTTCCCAATCACCTATTCTGGCACGTTGCTTTATCTCGTTGATCCAATCGGGAATAATACGATCAGGATGAATGGTATTGTAGTTGGAATTTTGATGGCATCTATGCTTATCTCTTCGGCGGAGATTGTTTTTAGCTGTAATCTTAGGGAATCTTTTAGCCTTAATTGCTCTGTAAATGGTAGCAATACAAAGCTTTTTGCGTTCAGGATAGAGCAGCTCCCAACGACCGCATATCTGTTCAGGTGTCCAATATTGCTCCAAATGACAGACGATGAAATCCCATTCAGGCGTATTTGGCTGCAAAACAAAACGATTCTGCTCGCGTCTGCGGCGTATATACAAATTCTGAGCGCGCCAATAGTTATACCAATATTTGTTATCAGGCTTGCTGTGAGGCTTGTATTTTGCCTTGTTTCTATTAACCTCTCGGCTAATTGTAGACGGACTTCTTTCAAGAAGATCTGCAATTTTTCGAAAACTTAGACCATCTTTTAAAAATTGTTGTAGACATTTCCGTTCTTCTGTGGTAAAATGTTTGTAGGGCTTCATGCTGACCTCCGTATAGATGTTTTGTTGTGGTGACTACATTCTACACCTTGGACGGCATGAAGTCTATACTTTTGCCCAAATTTGTATTTTTTCGTTCAAGGCTACGCCTTTCTCTCAAAAATACAAATTTATTATTCTATTGTTTTTACTATCTTTTTTACAAGTGTTGCACTTCGTATTATAACATACCCAGCTCCCTTTACACAAGGGAGCCTTTGGTTTGTGCAAACCGTTTTGTTTGAAAAAAGACGGAAATTTGGTTGTAGTCTTTAATTAAGGCATACGAAGCACTGCGTTTGTGTCCACAAACGCAAAATACGGCATACCTCTTTCGAGATATACCGTATTCTTGTAAAACTGTCCTTTGGAGAACAGTTCCAAAGAGCATGGTTTTTTCCAAAATCACGCTCTTTTCTATTGACAAAAACTTAAAGTTCTATTATAATATAACCAACACTTGAACAACTGTTCAAATATTCTTGTCAAAAAGGAGATTAAAATGTATATAGAATGTGAATCTAAAGGAGCGAGTGAAAATATAGTTTCACAAAGAAAGGAATTTTTACCCGAGACAGAAACATTGTATGTTTTGTCGGATTTTTTTAAGATTTTCGGGGATTCTACCAGACTATCGATACTTTTCGCTCTTGACGGAGGGCCGATGTGCGTTTGTGATTTGGCGTGCCTTTTCGGAATGACGGTATCTGCTGTTTCACATCAGCTTAAAATTTTACGTCAAAATCGTCTTGTTGCTTACAAGAAGCAAGGAAAGCACGTAATATATTCTCTTGCCGACTCTCATGTTAAGGATATACTCGAAACGGCTCTTTTACATATTAAAGAAAAATAATTTTAAAAAATGAACGGAGGATAAATCTATGAAATTTAAGTATACTGTATCAGGACTTGACTGCCCGAATTGCGCTGCAAAATTAGCGGGTATGATAGAAAATCAGGATGGTATTTCAAGTGCAAAAATTAATTTTTTAACCGAACGTCTTACGGTAGAATCTGAACTCGATTCGGATTCTGTAATAAAGATTGCGCGCGATGCGGCAAAAAGATTTTCAAAAGGTGTAAAAATCGAGCAATGAAAATTTTCTCATTTCTAAAAAGTGAAATCGGAAGAATAATTACAGCGTTGCTGTTTTTTGTTTCGGGAATTGTTTTCGAAATCTTATCCTTTCCGGTGCTCTCGTTGATTCTTTACGTTATCGCGCTCTTGATTTCCGGCTGCTCAGTTTTTAGAGATGCTGTGGTTGGAATCTTACGTCGCGACTTACTTGACGAAAAGTTCCTTATGACAATAGCTTCTGTGGGTGCATTTATAGTTGCAGAGGCGAAAGAGGGCGTGGCTGTTATGCTATTCTTCCTCATAGGCGAATATTTTGAGCATAAGTCGGTTGAAAAATCGAGACGCTCTATTAAATCGCTTATGGACATCTGTCCTGATGAAGCGGTCGTAATTGTTGACGGAGTGGAAGAAACTGTTGATGCGGAAGAGGTCGAGGTTGGCTCGGTGATTTTGATAAGAGCCGGTGAAAGAGTTCCTCTCGACTGTGTTGTTCTTGAGGGAAGTGCTGATATAGATGCATCTTCGCTTACGGGAGAGTCGCTTCCGTTTTCCGCAACTGTCGGTACACGGCTTGACAGTGGGGTTCTTGTCCTCGGTGGAGTCATTAAAGCAAAAACTGTTGCTACAGCAGAAAATTCAGCAGCAACAAGAATTCTTCAGCTTGTTGAAAATGCCAACGAGAGAAAATCAAAGGCGGAAAATTTCATAACGGTATTTTCGCACTATTATACCCCAATAATTGTAGCTCTTGCTGCTCTTATGGCAATCATACCCCCTATTTTTCATATTACGAGCTTTGGGGTGTCTATTTATAGAGCGCTTATATTTCTTGTTATTTCCTGTCCTTGCGCGCTTGTTATTTCGGTCCCTATGGCATTTTTTTGCGGAATAGGACGCGCTGCATCTGAGGGAATACTTTACAAGGGCGGCAATACGTTTTCAATGCTTGCAAAGGCAGACACGTTTGCTTTCGATAAGACGGGAACGTTGACAGACGGTAATTTTTCAGTCACTGCATACCCGTCAAATGAAATAAATTCACAACAGCTTTTATCTTTTGCGGCATCTGCCGAGTATGCTTCAAATCATCCGATAGCATTGGCAATAAAAAGAGAAGTAAAGGGGGTGTCTGTACCCGAGCTTGCAGAGGAAATTGCCGGAAAAGGCGTAAGAGCCATAATCAGCGGCTCTGAAGTGCTTGTCGGAAATAAAATGCTTATGGAAGATTTTTCTGTATCATTATCGGAAAAGGATAACCCAAAAAACACCGGCGTGTACGTTGCCAAGGACAGAAGATTTATAGGTAAAATCAAGATATCCGACAATGTAAGAGCTGATGCCGCTAAAATGATATCCGACATTAAGCGTCTTGGTGTAAAAAGAACGGTCATTCTTTCCGGCGACAGAAACGAAAAGGCAGAGGAAACGTCCTTGAAAATTGGTGTTGATGAGGTAGCGGGCGAGCTTTTGCCGAATGAAAAATTCGAGAAGCTGGAAGAGCTTATCAGAGAATCTAAAGCAACCGCTTACGTAGGTGATGGAATCAACGATTCCCCTTCAATAGCAAGAGCTGATGTCGGAATAGCAATGGGTGGTATCGGCTCGGATGCCGCTATTGAGGCAGCCGATATAGTCATAGTTTCTGACGATTTATCAAGAATCCCCAAAGCAATTAAAATAGCAAGAAAAACCGTAGCAATAGCAACGGCAAATATAATTTTAGCTCTCGGTGTTAAGTTTGCAGTTTTGGTTTTGGGCGCTATTGGAATCGCAAATATGTGGCTCGCCGTATTTGCGGACGTAGGTGTTGCCGTATTGGCAATTCTGAATTCAATGCGTGCACTTAACACGAAATAGTTTTTTTTCCTGATTTGTTGACAAAGCTTGCGCGCACATGGTAAAATAAATAAAAAGCTGTTAGGAGAAAATTATGAAAATTCTAAAAAAGATATTACCTGTAATTTTTATATTAGCCATAGCTTTGTCGATTTTCATAATTACTGCAACAGCAGAGGATTATGTGGCAAAGGTAACCTACTACGATTATTCCGATGAGGTAGTGGACGAGGTATATGTACATTCGGATATCGAGGTTTGCAATATAGTTGCCGGTACATCGGGATATGGAAAAATAGTCATAACTCTTGCATCTGACTTGACAGTAACTAAAAGTATATCACTTGCACATGGCACAATCGTATATTTCGACCTCGCAGGGCATAATTTGTATGCAACATCGAGTAATATTACATATCTTTTCAGATTTCTGCAAGGAGATTCAATGCTCTATTTTTACTCCTCCGAACCGGGCGGATGCGTATACCACGCGCGCTCTGCAGAAGGAACCAAAGCAAACGGTACCTTTGAGCTGTCCTCGTCAAATGTAGGGCTCTTTCTAGGTGAGGTTACAGACCCCATAAGTAAGAAAGTTGCAAACGGTGACAATTTATCGATTTTTTGTTCGAATTTGATTGACTGCAATTCTTCAAATACAAACGAAAAGGATATGCTTGTGCACATATACGGTGGCAACTACGTAAGAAGCGGCGGTGGTGTAAATGCCAATATAATTGTCAGGGCAAACGGTGCTGTATTGAAGATTAAAGATGCGGTTTTTGCCAATACGGTAAATACGGGATATGTGATTAACTTTATGGAAAAGGAGAGTAACTCTGCACTCTATGCCGAAAACTGCCTTTTCTATTTCCCCCAGGTTGACCCTCTTCGTATTTTCGGGTCGATAAACAAAAGCTCTTCTTTGTATTTTTATAATTGTTATTTTATTGGTGATGCTGCTGCACTTGCGGAAAGCGATGTTTCATATGATGCATATCCCAATATGATAAACTGTAAGTTTTCCGACGGCTCTTTGTTCAACTCAACGGGAAAAATAGTAGCAAAATGTAATGAAGAAGTAAAATTAAATGTAAAGTACAACGTATTTTGTTTTGACCCTAAAACCTCGTCACTTGCTCCGTCTTCATTTGAAGTTCTTGCGGTAAATGATACCTATAGATTTACCAATTCACTAACGGACAGCGATTTCTTTATTGTTACGTGGAAGCTTGACGGTGAGGAAATAAGAGAATACTGGTTAAAAAACGAGACTCCCATACCTCCGAATTATAGTGATTTTAATAATTTCGACACTGTGTTTTCGTACGACGTTCCCGAATTGAAGCCGGTGACGGAGAATGTCACGTACGAAATTTCGAAGAGAGTGGATTTCAAAATCAAAGTAAATATAAAGCCGGATGTTGATTTCGTATACAACATATATGTGCCTAAAAAATTGGAAGAACGCCGTGTTTCAATTAAAATTGAAGACAGGGAAGTGTCTGTTTCCGGAACGGAAGTAATCGACGGAGAGGAATATTTGCTTGTAAAGGTTCCGATATCGGTTACTTCGGCATTAGAAACCTTCACCGCTTCGTTTTACCTTAAGGACAAGAACGGAGTAGCAGTTACTCAATCGGTGGAATTATCCATTCCCGACTATGCTGAGCGCGTTCTTAATGCTGATTATGAAGAGGACGTAGATAACTTTATAAGCTATATGCTCGGATATATAAGGTCAGTATATAAGTACGTAGGTAAAGATACGTCCGCTATAGACGAAAGATTTACTTTCCCCGAAACCAAAAGAGCAGACGGAATCAAAAAGCAGAACACCTCAAAGCAGATAAGTGAATACTTAAGCGGTGTAACTCTTTATCTTGACGATAGCGTTTCCTTTATGTTCCTTATTCACGGGAATAAAATCCCGAAATCTGCCGAGTTTACCTATCTTTTTGACGGCAAGCAACAAAAGCAGGTGCTTTCCGTTGAGAATTGGAGTTATTACTCCGACAACCTTATCCCTTGCAATAAAATCAAACTAAACGTAAATACCCTTATGGATTACGGTATAACGCTAAAGATTTTGGGTGAGGAATTATCCTACAATCTTGAAAATTATATTTACGAGGTTAACAATAATGAGAATATAAAATCTTTGCCGAATTATGAGGAATTAAAGGCGCTCGTATACAACCTTTACGCATACGCAAGCTACGCTGTATCGTATAGCGATAAAATTTCACCCGTCAAGGTGACCAT
>JAZSJG010000069.1:0-6201 GCA_045534215.1 Eubacteriales bacterium | reverse complement strand
TCGCAATATCCGAATCGGTGTTCTCGCATATCCATTATAACACCAATTTTAAATTCTGGCAAATAAATTCGATTCTTTCTTCCTGTTTTTCCCATAAAAATATGCACCTCCAAAAGTGTCTAACTTTTGGGGTGCATATCACATTTTGGCTACAAACCAATTTGTTCTCTCTTTGCTGCTTGTATAAGGGGATGGGGTTAAATGCGATGTTTCCACATAGTGAATTTTTCAAATTTTTCGATGAAGATGCAACCCTTATTCAAGGAGCGTCTTTTAATGTTATGCGTGAGTCATTTCGCTTTCTTCGTTGTTGCGGAAAAGCATAGAGATGCACCATATTCCTGCAAGAGCAACTACAATGTAGATGATTCTTGCAAGCACACTGCCTGCGCCTCCGGATATCCAAGCAACTAAGTCGAAAGAGAACAGACCGACAAGTCCCCAGTTAAGCGTACCTATGATAGCTAAAATGAGGGCTATTCTATCTATTATCATCATCATTTCCAAAACCTCGGCTTTTTATTGTGGACGTGTCCGCTGTTATATTGTCCACAGTTTTTCATTTTATGAGCATAAGTATCGGGTATTTTTTTCCTTAAGAATCAAAAAATGGCAGATTGTTGCCAAAAGCGCTCTTTAATTTGTCGAGCGCCTTTTTTTCTATCCTAGATACATATGAGCGGGAAATTCCAAGATGCTTTGCTACTATTTTTTGTGTTTTTGGTTCGTATCCCATCAGTCCGTACCTTAAAACTATTATTTCCTTTTCTCTTTTGTCAAGCACCGTTTCTACAAGCTCGCGTATTCGCTCAATGTGTATTTTCAAGTCTATATCCTCAGCGATTGTGTCATCTACACTGATAATGTCGAGATATGTAAGAGGGTTGCCTTCCTTGTCAATGTCTATGGTGTCGTTTATCGATATTTCTGCGGAGCTTTTTTTCTTTGAGCGGAAAAACATAAGTATTTCATTTTGTACGCATTTTGCTCCGTAAGTGGCAAATTTTGTTCCGAGCTCGCTCTTGAAAGAATCTACCGCTTTTATAAGGCCAAGACTGCCGATTGAAAGCAGTTCGTCCTGATATCCGTAGGAGGAATAGTATTTTCTTATTATGTGAGAGACAAGACGCAAATTGTGCTCTATAAGCTTAGCCCGCGCTTCAGCGTCGCCCCTTTTCATTCTTGCAAAAAGCTCGGTTTCCTCTTTGTGTGAGAGTGGTGGGGGAAAATTGTCCTCTGATGAAAGACCGAGAATTAAGGATATAAATTTGAAAAGAATATTTTTAATACTTAACATGCCGCCTCCTGCTGTTTTTTTAATTATATGTAAGGCGGGCTTGTCAGGTTGCATGGAATTAAAAAAAGAGGCGTGAAAAAAGTTATATTGTCTGTAACTCCTTTTTTTTGTCAGCTTGTTCTGAACAGAAGCAGTATCCTAAATTGGAGTGAGATATAAGATTCTGCCCTGTTTTTTCTCTGAATTTCTTGTTAATAATAGATATGTGCGTCCTTATGTTTGAGATATCGGGAGTCTTTGTAGGTTTGAAAACGTATTTGAGCAGCTCTTTGGCGAAAATCGGTTTTGGAGAAGATAAAATCAGTGCTTTAAGTATAAAATTTTCGGTTCTGGTCAGCTTTATTTGCTCTCCCATATAAATTGGATGGGAAAGCATTGCCGAGGCATCTATTTCTTCTGTTTTGTATACTCCCGGGGCTCTTATTTTCCGCTTTTGAGAGTAGGTTAAGATTTGACTGTAAATTGCGGAGGCATATATTCCTTTTTTGAATGTTAAATCAAATAAGCTCTCGTTTTGAAAATGACTTGAAATTGCAAAAACGGGAATGCCTAAAAAGGCGTTGCGGATTCTAAGAATCAGAGAGCTTTCTTGAATTTTATCCGCATCCGAAAAAAGAATGGCGCTAAAGAGAGAAAGTGGCTCGTATAGCGCATTCTCGGCAGATGTTACGTAGGATAAAATACCCATGTATGAAAACATATCCGAGAGTCCGCGTGAATTTTTCGGGTTCTGGTCTATAATTAGAATCATAAACTATTTTTACCTTGTCCTTGTGTTTTATTATTTGATTATCGTGGATTTATAAAGTTTATACCAATTCTTGACAATAAAGTGTTTTAGGAGTATAATTATATCGTTAAAAATTTTAGAGGTAAGAGTAATGAAAAAAGTTTTGATAACCGGCGGCTCGCGCGGAATAGGCAGGGAAATGGTAAAAGAATTTTCAAAAAAAGGTTTTCTTGTCGCGTTTACTTACAAAAGCAGCGAGAGTGATGCGCAGCTTTTGGGAAAAGAGTGCGGAGCATTGCCGATTATGGCGGACAGCGCCAAAGAAAACGAGGTCGTCCGCGCAGTAGAGTATGCCAGGGAGCATCTTGGCGGAATTGACGTGCTCATAAATAATGCAGCGATATCATCGTTTTCACTTTTTACCGATATTACTCTTGAAAAATGGAATGAAATGTTTTCGGTAAACGTTACCGGTGCATTTCTTTATACTAAAGCGGTTTTGCCTGCAATGATTCGAAATCATTCGGGAAGAATTATAAACATATCTTCAATGTGGGGAGTTACAGGTTCTTGCTGTGAGGTCCATTATTCAGCATCGAAGGCGGCAATAATAGGAATGACAAAGGCACTCGCAAAGGAAGTTGGTCCATCAGGCATTACCGTTAATTGTATTGTTCCCGGTGTAATAGATACGGATATGAATTCCTCTCTTTCGCAAGAGGACATTCAAGAGCTGATTGACCAAACTCCGCTTATGCGTATAGGTTTGCCGAGCGACATTGCCAAGGCGGCAATATTTTTAGCATCCGACGATGCTTCTTTTATAACAGGTGAAACTTTAAATGTAAGCGGTGGATTTCTTATTTAACCCAGCGTGAAGAGAAAATTTTGTGCGTTTTATTAACATGAAATTAAAATTATAAAATCTATTGCTTTTTTATATTTTTTTTGTTATAATATGAAATAGTCAAATTCAGCATGCCGAACGGAGTCATACCGGCCGGGGAGGTAGCGGCGCCTTGTACCTGCAATCCGCTATAGCAGGGGTTATTTCCTTTCCCGAGGGCTGCTCTTGTGTAGACTGCGCCGTTTTCACTTGTGTTGAAGAATTGGTCTTGCGCAACTCGAGGTTGTGAACTATGTCAGGTGGGGAACCAAGCAGCATTAAGCAATTTATCGGGTGTGCCGCAAGGTTGCCTGTTTGGAGCAAGTGTGGCGGTTAACGTATGTAAGGGTATTTCGACGGAAGGGTGTATGGCTCTATTCGGCATGCTGAAAATATTATGCGGCGTATGCGGAAAAACAATATGTACCGCTTACGCTTTTTTGATAAGGAGGAAGAATGTCCGAATACAGAGCGCTTTACAGAAAGTGGCGTCCTACCGATTTTGACGATGTTTCGGGGCAAAAGGGCATCACTGATATCCTTAAATATGAGGTTGCAAACGATAAAATTTCTCATGCGTATCTTTTCTGCGGTTCTCGCGGAACGGGAAAGACCAGCTGTGCGAAAATACTCGCCAAGGCGGTTAACTGCCTTGAGTCAAGGGACGGTAATCCATGTAATAAGTGCCGTGCATGTAGGTCTATCGATGCCGGTATCGCCACCGACGTAATAGAAATGGACGCGGCAAGCAATAACGGCGTTGGAGATGTTCGTAATCTTAAGGACGAAATTGCCTTTACGCCTGCCGAGCTTAAATACAGGGTCTACATCATAGACGAGGTCCATATGATGTCCGGAGCTGCATTTAACGCACTTTTGAAAACTCTTGAAGAGCCGCCATCACACGTAGTTTTTATTCTTGCAACAACAGAATATCATAAGCTTCCGACGACGATTGTTTCAAGATGTCAAAGATTTGACTTTAGACGCATGACTTCAGAGGTCATAATAAAGCGTCTTAACAAAATATCAGAGGCGGAAGGTATAGATTTGGCTGAAGACGGGGCACTTCTTATAGCTCGTGCAGCAAGAGGCGGTATGAGAGATGCTATAAGTCTTCTTGAGCTTTGTGCAGGTTCTTTTTCCCGTATCGATTCCGCCCTTGTTTCCGCCACTCTCGGAACAGGGGACAGAGGTGCTGTATATAAGCTTATCAATGCTGTTGCGGACTCGGACTATTCCACCGTATATTCGGTTGTGCGTGATATTGTCATGAGCAGCGCCGACATATCGGTATTTTGGCAGGAAATCATAGATTCATATAGAGATATAATGGTAGTTAAGAATACGGAAAAAGCAAAAGAGTATCTTGATATTACCGATTTTGAGTACGATTCTCTTGCGAAAATTTCAGAAAAATTCACTATATCCCGTCTTTCTTACCATACCAGCTTGCTTGAAGATGCTATGGCTGATATGCAAAGGGCGATAAACTCTAAACGCTCAGTAGCGGAAATTGCACTTACGAGAATGTGTGATGCAAAGCTCGTCAATTCCACTGAAGCGCTTGCTCTCCGAGTTGAAGAGCTCGAAAAGCAGGTTTCAATGCTAAAGCTTGGCATCCCCCAAAAGTCAACACAGAAGAAAGCAGAAACGCCCCAACCCAAGATTGATAAAGAGGCAGTTAAGGAAGAACCAAAAAAAAGCGAGGTAAAGGAAGAACTTTTTCCCTATGCGCGATGGAATACAGTTGTAGAGCAGGTCGCATCTCTAAAACGCTCGCTTGCAAGTCAGATAAAGGGGGCGTCTGCATATAAATCAGGCAAGAGCTTTATTATTGAGCTCGAAGATTTTTTTGCTTCCCGTATAAATTCGAGCGAATCGGATTTTGCAATAATTAAATCGGTTGTTGCAGAGGGAGAGAATATGTCACCCTCAGACATTGATTTGAAGATAGTCACCAAAAGCTCTAAAAAAACAGCAAGTGCTGCGGATGAGCTTGCAAATTTGTTTAATTAATTTTGTGAGGTTACTGATATGAATGTAAGATTACCAAAAGGAGCAGGTGCGCCCTCCAATATGCAATCAATGCTTAAGCAGGCGCAAAAGATGCAGGAAGATATGGCTGCAATGCAAGCTGAGCTTGAGGAGCGCGAATATGACGTTAAAGCAGGCGGAGGAGTCGTCAGCGTTAAAATTAACGGAAAAAAAGAGATACTTTCTGTGAAAATTTCCCCGGAAGTAGTAGATGCTGACGATGTGGAAACTCTTGAAGACCTTATCGTAGCAGCGGTGAATGAAGCAATTAAAAAGGTTGAGGCGGTTTCCGGAGAAGAAATGCAAAAAATCACAGGTTCGATGTCTCTTCCGGGGTTGTTTTAATTATGTCTGAATACATTGCGCCCATTAGGCGATTAATTGAAGAATTCAGACGTCTTCCCGGTGTAGGTGCAAAGACTGCTGCAAGATATGCATTCGCTGCGCTTAATTTTTCCGAAGAGGACGCCACAAGCTTTTCCGAGGCGATTCTTGCTGTGAAAAGAGATGTTCACCGCTGTCCTATTTGCTTTGGACTTTCGTCATCTCCAGATAAATGCGATATTTGTGCGGATGAACAGAGGGACTCGTCCTTAATTTGCGTTGTTGAGGATGCAAAGGACGTCATGGTTATGGAAAAGGTTCGCGGATACAGAGGTGTGTATCACGTCTTGGGCGGTGCTCTTTCTCCACTCGACAACGTAACTGCCAAGGATTTGAACCTTAAGGAACTTATAGAAAGAGTCGAGAGAGAAGAAATAAGGGAAATTATAATTGCAACGAACCCAACACCCTCAGGTGATACGACCGCGGCATATTTGGCAAGATTGCTTGAGCCGTACGGGGTTGAGGTTTCGCGTCTTGCATACGGAATTCCCGTGGGAGCCGATATAGAGTACGCTGATGAGATTACATTGTATCGCGCTATGGAGGGAAGACGCTCGCTTTGAGTTTTAATTAGAATAGAAAATGGACTGAGCCGATGGCTCAGCCCTTTTTTTATACTGTGGCATATTTGTACTTTAGGCGTAGATTGTCTGCTATCATAGCAATAAATTCGCTGTTGGTTGGTTTTCCTTTACCCATATTAATTGTATATCCAAAAACAGATTGCAATGTATCAATTTTTCCTCTTCCCCATGCCACTTCTATTGCATGTCTTATTGCTCTTTCTACTCTACTTGGAGTGGTATGAAAGTTTTCTGCAATCATTGGATATAACTGTTTTGTTATTCCATTTAAAATATCATT
>JAZSJG010000008.1:0-67492 GCA_045534215.1 Eubacteriales bacterium | reverse complement strand
TACTCTCTTACCGAAAAGCAACGCGGCCGTTCTAAGCCCTTCTTCTCCGGCCACAGACCTCAGTTCTACTTCAGAACAACTGACGTTACCGGTATCATCAACCTTCCCGCTGACGTTGAAATGTGCCGTCCCGGCGATAACGTTGACATGAACGTTGAGCTTATCACTCCCATCGCGTGCGAGAAGGAAGTCGGATCGTAGCCATGTCGTTCTGTGAGCCAAGGAGTGGAAAATGAAAATTGTCTTCCTAAGACCGCTTGGCCTCCGACTTCCTCGATAGCGATAGGAGTGATAAGCTCAACGGTCATATCAACGTTATCGCCGGGACGGCACATTTCAACGCCTTCAGGAAGCTCGATAACACCGGTAACGTCGAAGTCGGATCGTAGCCATGTCGTTCTGTGAGCCAAGGAGTTGAAAATGAAAATTGTCTTCCCTAAGACCGCTTGGCCTCCGACTTGACGTTGAAATGTGCCGTCCCGGCGATAACGTTGACATGAACGTTGAGCTTATCACTCCTATCGCTTGCGAAAAGGGACTTCGTTTCGCTATCCGTGAGGGTGGCCGTACCGTTGGTTCGGGCGTTGTTGCTGAGATCCTTGGTTAATTATTAGCCATTACCATATTCATTTCTTGTAAATGAATTCGGTTGCCCGGCGTATAATGTTAATACGTCGGGCAACTCCAACTGAATAAGTTATCTTTGGGGATTGGTGTAATTCCATACCGGCAGTAATACGCAAAGAACGTTAAGTCTGCTAAGAGAGTAAAAGATAGTACTCTCCCGACAAGGTGCAATTCCTTGACCGACGGTATAGTCCGGATGATAAAAGATATTTTATAGGTGCGCTATATAGATGTATTTATATCTTTATAGCCGCAGTATTTCTTCCCCACTCATAAGAGTGGGCTTTTGTTTTATTGGGGGAAAAGCATGAATAACATAAATGATAATATAGATAAAAATTCATCATGGCGTAAAAAGGACGACTTAAAAAAGATTGTTGGCATGGCACTTTTTGCTGCTCTGGCATACGGCGTTACATTTGTTTTTAGAATACCTGTGTCATTTTTAACCTTTGACGCAAAGGATTCTATACTTACTGTTGCCGCATTTATGTACGGTCCGCTTTCCGCTATAATTATGTCCCTCCTAGCTTCTCTTATTGAGCTTATAACAATAAGCGGAACGGGATTTTACGGCTTTCTTATGAACTTCGCTTCCTCCGCAGCATTTTCTTTTACCGCCTCGCTCATATATAAATACAAAAGAACCCTTAATGGAGCGATAATTGGATTGTATTCCGCTACACTTGTCACAGTCTCGGTAATGATGGTCCTGAATTTGCTTGTTACACCGTTCTATATGGGAGTTGACCGAACTGTTGTCAAAAGTATGATTCCAACACTTCTGTTTCCGTTTAACTTTGCAAAATCTCTTATGAATACAGCACTTACGATGCTTATATACAAGCCGGTTTCGCTTGCTATGAAGAGAGCAAAGCTCATACGCGGCAGTGTAGATACAAAATTCAACAGAAAAACGGTATTAATGATTGTTATCGGTGCTATCACTCTTGCTGCAGCCATAACTATTTTCGTTATTTTGCGTTTTCAGAATAAATAACAAGCAGGTTTTTTACCGCCTGAATAAATAAAAAGTACTTATGATTTGAGTGGATAAATCCTCATCATAAGTACTCTTTTTATTACGTATTAGCTGCTACGGCAAAAGTGCTATTGTAGAATGACGGTTAACATAGACTGTCTTATCTATGTAAAAAAGAAAAATCAAGTACTCGGCTGCCCCGTGTCAAATTACAAGCTTCCTGCAGTGAGCTTTATTATAAGGTCGGTATCGTCTGGCTGAGTTTTTGCCTCGTGTGCCGCCTTGTTCCTGACGGTAGCACCGCATTTTTCACACCGATGTACTATTATATATCCTCGCTTTGCATCGGGAAGCGCGCGGATTGGACGTAAAATTCCGCCACAGTCATTCGCTCTGTCACCTGGATTGATATCTACGTGAAGAGAACAAAGACAAAACGGACAGTGGTTTCTTGAGGTATACCCAAGAGGGAGAACTTCTTTTTTACAGTTTTTGCAAATAAAGCCCTCGTCATTTTTTGTAAAACGCTTGCTTTCCATATATACCTCTTTTATTTGCCAACGCAGAACTTTGAAAATATGTCAGCAACTATTTCTTCGCATACAGCGCGCCCGTCAAGCTCTGAAATTGCCGCAAGCGCACGCTCGGCATCTGAAGAAGCGGCATCCTGCCCGATTCCCATTTCATATGCTAAGATGGAGGATGATATTAGTTTATCTGCCCTTGCAAGAGCAGCATTCTGACGGTATGATGCGATTATTGCCTCGTTTCCTATTACAATTTTCTCATCTGTAAAGAATTTATCAATAAGATTTTTAAGCTTTTCATCTACCGAGTCGCTGTCATACTTTGCTGAAATTTCCAAAACCGCATCAAAATCAGCGAAGCGAGATTTGTCTATTTTTGAGTCTAGGTCGGACTTGTTGAGTATGGCGATTTTTGCAGCTGAGCTTTCCCTTGCTGCTTTAATTATATCCTCGTCCTCGCTGTCAATAGGCATAGACGTGTCGAAAACTGCGAGAATCAGCTCGCAATTTTTAATTTTTTCCCGGCTTCTCTGTATTCCGATTTTTTCTATAGGGTCGGAGCTTTTTCTCACTCCTGCCGTGTCGGAGAGAACGAGAACAACTCTGCCAAGTGAAATTTTTTCTGTCAGAACATCACGCGTCGTGCCTTGAATATCAGTTACTATAGCGGCATCCCTTTTTAGAAGCAGATTGTAAAGAGAGCTTTTTCCAACATTGGGCTTTCCGCAAATAACGGTACGGATACCCTCGTTAATTGCTTTTCCTGTGCGATATGTCGAGAGCAGACGCTCGGTGTCTTTCTTTGCTGATTTCAAGATGCTTACGGCTTCCTCGTTCGAAAAATCTCCAAGGTCCTCGTCCGGATAGTCAATTCTCGCGTATAGAGAGCTTAAAACATCCGTAAGCTTCCGCCTTATTTTAGAGATTGAGTCGGAAAGCAAGGTGCGGGATTTTTCAGAAGAGAGAAGGATTTGTTCGTAGCTTTCGGCATCAAGAAGACTTCCTATTGCCTCAGCTTCCGTTAAGGAAAGCTTGCCGTTTATAAATGCACGTCTTGTAAACTCGCCCGGTTCGGCAACGCGCGCTCCTGATGCCAAGACAGCTTCAAGCACCGTCTTAGTTATAAGCGCGCCCCCGTGACAGCTTATCTCGACCGTATCCTCTCCTGTATAGGAGTTCGGTGCTTTGAAATATGTTGCCATTCCGTCATCAATTTCATTGTCACCGTAAAAAATACGACCTCTTATTTGCTTGCGCACCTCGACTTCGGCAAAGCTTTTATTTGACACGGGGCGAAAGACTTGAGCTGCAACCTCAAGTGAACCCACGCCGGATATTCTTATAATCGCCACCCCACCCTTGCCGGGTGGGGTGGATATTGCCGCTATTACAGAAGTAAAATTATTCATTGATGTCTTCTGCTTTTTCAACAGCTTCTTCATAATCTGTATCTTTTGTTGCTTCTGCGCTTTCGACTACATTAATAGAGTCATTATGTGCTTCTGCGCCTTCTTCCTTTTCAAAAATTTCGGTGGGCTTTTTGTCAGTAAGGAAGATAACAATTTTTCTGTTATTGTCAGAGCCAATAGAGTTTGTGCTGACACCCTCAATGTTCTGAACCTCAGAGTGAATTATTCTTCTTTCATAGGGACTCATGGGCTCAAGCATAACACTGCGTCTGTTTCGAAGTGCCTTTGCTGCCATACGGCGTGCAAGAGCGCGGAGAGTTTCTTCTCTTTTTGCTCTGTATCCCTCAATGTCTATTGTTACACGGCTCTTATCTCTTTCACCGTTTACGTTCTTTCTTGCTGATGCCAGGTTTGCAAGATACTGAAGAGCATCAAGCGTGTCGCCGTGGTGTCCGATGAGAGTCGAAGCATCTGAACCGCTTATAAGAATTCTTCTTGTTCCATCCTCACAGGTGAAAAGTGCGGCTTCTGCATCAAGACCGATGTCTGCGATAACAGTCTTAACGAAATCGAAGGACATATCCTCGCCATCGTTTACGCATTTCGGTTCAAGCTTGAGCTCAACCTCGGGAATAACCGCGCTCTTTGTAGTGGGCTTTTTTTCCGAGCTCTCTTTTGCACTTTTTCTGTGATTTCTGTTTTTCTTTTTATGCTCGGGCTTCTTTTCCGAGTCGTTGCTTTTTTCCTTGTGGGTCTTTTCGGATTTTTTGCGGTGTCTTTCCTCGGGATCGGGGAGTTCCATAAATGCCTTTACCTGAGCCGGTTTAACTCCGATTATTCCGAAAATTCCCTTGCTTCCTGCATGGAGTATTTCAAAATTAACATCGTCAAGGGGACCTGCACCGAGAGCGGCTCGTGCGTTTTCCTTTGCCTCTACAACGTCTTTACCCGTTGCAATTATCTCTTTTATCATAATATATGCCTTTCTTTATCAGTCTTTAATTTCCGGTGCATCCTCGGAAACCTGTTTCTTTCCTTGTGTTTTTTTCTGAGTATTGATTTCCGGAAGCTCATCATAATCGTCCTCATCAATATAATGCAAGGACCTGTATTTCGGTTGCTCCTTGAGCGCTGCTCTTTGAGCTTTTTCAGCTTCCTTTTGTGCTTTTCTCATTGCTTTCATTTCTTCCTCGGTATACTTTGGAATAGGCATAACCCAAGCAAGAATTAGGGTCTGCAAAACAGCAAAAATGGACTGGTAAATCCAGTAAAGACCGAGCATGCCAGAGAAATTGAAGGCAATGAAAAGCGTCATAAGAGGCATTACAAGGTCCATCATTTTGAGGGACATTGCTGTCTGGTCATCAGGTGCCTGCTGCATTTGAGCTGTATTTGCATTAACTTTACGTGTAATCCACATTGTGAACCACTGTGAAGCTGCCGCAATGACGGGAATAAGAACAAGGAGCGAGAAGTTTGTAAAGCTAGGTGTGCTCGCCAAATTCAATCCAAAAAGATTGAAGTCGGGAATCATTCTCGTTGCACCGTAGTTAATAACGTCTATACCGTTTGCCTGAATATCGCTGATAAGTGCTATCTGGTCGATATTCTTGAATGTGACACTTGATGCATCGACGCCTTTAACTAAAGAATAAATGTCTGTTATTGCTTCCTTATTTAAGTTACAAATATACGAAAGTGGTTTTCTTATAACATTGTAAAGGAAGATGATTATGGGGAACTGTATGAGAAGAGGAAGACAACCCGAGAGAACACTGTAGCCCTCGCTTTGCTGAAGCTGCATGATTTCTTCCTGTTGCTTCTGCAGAGAGTTTCTGTCTGTTCTTCCTTTGTATTTTGCTTTGATAAGTGCGATCTTCGGTTGAAGCTTCGCCATTTTTATCTGATTTTTTTGTTGTTTGATTGTGAATGGCAGGAAAACAATCTTAAAAAGAAGCGCGTAGAGAAGAAGACCAAACGCATATTTTCCTCCCAAAATGCTACTGAACCAATAGAGCAAGGTTCCGAACGCAGAATAAAGCCAATCCATTAATTAAATTTCCTTTTCTTTGTTTAAATTAATACTATCATCTCCGCGAATCCCTTCATTTTTCGGATTTCTGAATCCTTTTTCCGGCACCGGATCATAGCCACCCTTGCAAAAAGGGTTGCATCTTGCGATACGGCAGACGGTAAGTATGAAACCAACGAAAAAGCCACGTTTTTGGAATGCTTCGAGAGCATAGGCAGAGCAGGTCGGTGTGAATCTGCAACAGGGCGGTTTTAATGGGGAGATGTATTTCCTGTAAAGGCCGATTAGCCAAATCATTATGTGTTTCATAACGTTTTATACATATCAAGCTTTGAAAAAGCGATATCAAGCTCTTTTTTAATATCGCAGCTTTTTAGAGTTGTCGCGGCGCTTCTTGCGGCTATAACGATAAGATAGCCGAGCTTGAGTGCCTTTTCTTTCTCAAGCGACCGCAGCCCCTCGCGCAAAATGCGTCTGCATCTTGAGCGAACGACAGCCCCTCCGAGCTTTGTTGAGGTGGTAAGACCGATTCGGTTAACCATCTTTTTTTGCGGGTGGGCTTTGGCAAGCTTTTTTGCCGTATAGTCGGGAAGTACATAAACTGCAAGAGCGGACGTCACGGCTCTTTTTCCCTTTGAATACGCTTTTGAATAAAGATGATTTTCTGTAATTGCGCAAAATTTCATACAACACATTTTTGCATATATTAAGATGTGCGACAGCTGCGACTGCCGTGCAATGCAAAATCACCTTTCTTTTTTTGTTTTTCTTACTTAATCAAAAACCCCGATAAAATTCGCACAGATGCTGATTTATCGGAGGTTTTGATGTCTTATGACTTGTCAGTAAGCGACTTTATCAATAGGTGAGGCGAGCTCTACCTTTGGCGCGTCTTCTCTTAAGAACTTTTCTGCCGTTAGCGGTTGCCATTCTTTTTCTGAAGCCATGTTCCTTTTTTCTCTGTCTTTTCTTTGGCTGATATGTTCTTTTCATGATAGCACCTCCTTCAATTTAATTAACGTCGGGGGAGCGCATTTAAAGCGTCCGATTTTGCGTATTCATACGAAAGCACGATATATTATAACCGAAAAAGTTCGTTTTGTCAATAGTAAAAATAAATATTTTATATTTATATATCTTAATATCGCTCGTGCGTATTGACTTTCAGTCTGTTTTCTGTTAAAATATCGGTATAAATCTTGTTCGAGAGGGACATATCAGTGAATAAAGACGTTGAAAGAATCCTTGTTTGTGAAGAAGAGCTGGACGAAATTACAACACGCCTTGCTAAAGTTATTGACAGAGATTATGCAAGACCGGATAAAAATCTTGTACTCGTTTGTATTCTTAAGGGCTCGCTAATGTTTATGAGTGACCTTATGAAAAAAATTACGGTTCCACTTGAAATCGACTGCATGAGAGTTTCCTCGTACGGCTCGGGAACTGTTAGTGGCGGACAAGTTAATATCATTCTTGACCTTATGCGCCCCGACCTCGACCGTTCCGATTTGCTTATAATTGAGGATATTGTAGATAGCGGCAACACTCTCTCCTATTTGACAAAGTATCTCAAGAATAAAGGCGCAAGAAGCGTAAAGACCTGCACCTTGCTTGATAAGCCATCAAGAAGAGTGGTGGATTATACACCTGATTACGTAGGACTCGAAATTCCGGATGAATTTGTTGTCGGATACGGTCTTGACTATGCTGAAAGATACAGGGCGCTTCCCTATGTTGGCATTCTTAAGCCGTCCGTTTATCTTGGTACGAACGTCTGATGCCGAAAGGAATATATGAATGAAAACCGTGGGACTATACTCGCTCGGATGCAAGGTTTCGCAGTATGAAACAGAAGCAGTTGCCGAGCAATTTGAAAAATACGGTTACACGGTGTGCCCCTTTGATAAGAAAAATGATGTTTATGTCATAAACACCTGTACCGTTACAAAGGAGAGTGACAGAAAGTCGCGTCAAATCATAAGACGTGCTGCGTCAAATAATCCGAATGCGGTTATAATCGTTATGGGCTGTTACAGCCAACGTTCACCTGAAGAGGTCGGGAAAATAGAGGGCGTCAGTGCTGTTATAGGCACGGAGAACAAGCTTTCCTGCCCTGATATTGCCGATCAGATATTAAAAAACAGAAGCAATAGCACATTGCCCGTAGTAAATACTACCGATGTCTTCAAAGCCGATTTTGAGCATATGTCCATAACACGCGCCCCTAGGACAAGAGCATATGTCAAAATCGAAGACGGGTGCGATTCTAAATGCTCTTACTGTGCAATAAGCGTTGCAAGAGGCAGAATTCGTTCGAAGCCAAAGAATGATGTTATACGCGAGGTTGAGGCGCTTGGGGCGTCCGGCACACGCGAAATAGTACTCACCGGCATAGAAACTGCCGCTTATGGCAAGGATTTTGCCGAAGAATACACGCTCGCATCTCTTATTCGCGATTTAAGTGAAAGGAAAAGCTGCGAGCGGATTCGTCTCGGTTCTCTTGCTCCGGAGCTTGTTGATGAGGATTTTGTAGACGCTGCGGCAAATTCCGAGATTTTCGCGCCTCATTTTCACCTTTCAATTCAAAGCGGCTCGGACTCGGTCCTTGGCGCAATGAAGAGAAGATATAGCGCTGCCAAAGCGATGAGTGTTATAAAGAAAATTAAGAAAAGGATACCCCGTGCAACATTTACCACCGATTTGATGGTAGGTTTCCCCGGAGAAACAGAGAATGACTTTCTATTGACGATGGAATTCTTGAAGGAAGCTGAGTTCCTCGATGCTCACGTTTTTCAGTATTCAAGAAGGGAAGGCACTCCCGCCGCATCATATCCTATGCAAATAGCGGAAAAAGAGAAGCACTCCAGGAGCGAGCGCCTTATAAAGCTGAAAAATGAGGTGCGCGATGCCTTGCTTTCAAAAATTCTGCAATCAGACGAAAATCTTTCTGTAATTGCTGAATCAAAGACCGGCACTCTTTGGTCGGCACATTCCGATACCTACGTTGAGGTTAGATTTTCTTCGGATTGTGAAGACTTGGGTGGAGAAATGCTTACCGTGCACCCTGTGTCGCACAAAGACGGAATAATGTATTGTGAATTAGTATAATAATTATTTACATAACAGATGGAGATAAAAATGAAAAACACCGAAAAAACAATGGACAAAATTGTTGCTTTATGCAAAAACAGGGGCTTTATATATCCCGGCTCGGAGATATACGGCGGCCTTGCTAACTCTTGGGATTACGGACCTCTTGGCGTTGAATTCAAAAACAACGTTAAGCGCGCTTGGTGGAAAAAGTTCGTGCAAGAGTCAAGATATAATGTAGGACTCGATTCCGCTATTATAATGAACCCTGAGGCGTGGGTAGCTTCGGGACATGTTGGCGGCTTCTCCGATCCTCTTATGGACTGTAAGGGCTGCAAGGCACGTCATAGAGCAGATAAGCTTATCGAGGATTATGCATTTACAAACGGAACTGACGATAATCCTGCCGGTTGGACGTTCGAGCAGATGGCGGATTATATTAAAGAAAAGGGAATTGTGTGCCCTGTTTGCGGCGGTCGCGATTTTACCGACATAAAGAAGTTCAACCTAATGTTCAAGACCTTTATAGGTGTAACCGAGGACTCCTCAAACACCGTTTACCTACGTCCCGAAACAGCACAGGGGATATTTGTTAATTTTCCCGCGGTGCAGCGCTCAACAAGAAAAAAACTCCCTTTCGGCGTAGCGCAGATAGGAAAATCCTTCAGAAATGAAATAACTCCCGGAAACTTCGTTTTCAGAACCAGAGAGTTTGAGCAGATGGAGCTTGAGTTTTTCTGTAAGCCGGGAACAGACCTCGAATGGTTTAAATATTGGAAGGACTATTGCCACAAATTTCTTCTTAATCTTGGAATGAAAGATGAAAATCTTCGCCTTCGCGACCATGACCCCGATGAGCTTTGTTTCTATTCCAAGGCGACCACCGACTTTGAATTCCTCTTCCCGTTTGGTTGGGGAGAGCTTTGGGGTGTTGCCGACAGAACCGATTATGACCTTAATCAACACAAAGAGCATTCCGGTAAAGATATGACATACTTTGACCCCGAAACTAACGAAAGATATATTCCTTACGTTATCGAGCCCTCGCTCGGTGCGGATAGAGTTGCACTTGCTTTCTTGGTTGATGCTTATGATGAGGAAACTATTGGTGAGGGGGATGTGCGTACAGTTCTTCACCTGCACCCCGCTCTTGCACCGATTAAGGCGGCTGTTCTTCCTCTTTCCAAGAAGCTGTCCGAAAAAGCACTTGAGCTTTACGACGATCTTGCAAAAGAGTTTATGGTTGATTTTGATGAAACCGGCTCTATTGGCAAGAGATATCGTCGCGAGGATGAAATTGGCACTCCCTTCTGCATAACCTATGACTTTGAATCCGAAAATGACGGTTGCGTAACCGTTCGTGACAGAGATACAATGGAGCAGGTAAGAATACCAATGTCCGAGGTTAAAGAATATATAAGAGAACGTCTTGTATTCTAAAAAATATAACAAAAAAATCTGCCGTCCCGAAATGCGTGGACGGCAGAAAGGATTTATATGGAAAGCTTGAAAAAAATTGCGTCTTTCACAGTCAATCACGACTTTATAGAAGAGGGTATATACGTATCACGTGTCGATAATGACATCGTAACCTACGATATGAGGACGAGAAAACCCAATCGCGGCGATTATATGGATAACCTCACAATGCACTCATTTGAGCATATGTTCGCAACTTATATAAGGAACAGCGACATTGGCACAGAAGTTATCTATTTTGGACCAATGGGATGTCAGACGGGCTTTTATTTGCTTGTAAGAAGCATCCCGTGTCAAAAAGTTTTAACATCAGTTATTGAAACTCTGCGTAAAATAGTAGCACATGAGGGTGAAATCTTTGGAGCAAAAAGAGAAGAATGCGGAAATTACAGAAACCTTTCTGTTGAAGCAGCAAAAATTGAAGCGACAAAATATCTTTCGGTGCTGACAAGCAAATCTAACGATTTTCGATATAAAGAGGGGTTAATGTAAATGAAAGTTGACATTGGAATAATAGGAGCTCTTTCAAACGAGGTGGAAATGCTAACATCTGCTATCGAAAACTGCTCAAAAGAAACGGTGTCGGGCATTGATTTTTATGTAGGAAATCTCGAAGGCAAGATGGTAGCTGTGGCAAAGTGCGGTGTAGGCAAGGTTTATGCTGCAATGTGCGCAGAAGCGATGATAATCAAGTACAGCCCCAAAATTATAGTAAACACAGGTGTTGCAGGAGCACTTAAAGACGGCATAAAGCCGCTTGACATTGTTGTGGCAACCTCTTTGGTACAGCATGATATGGATACTACAGCTGTGGGAGATCCAAGGGGAATGATAATTGTACGCGGAGAGGAAAAAATATTCTTTGAATCCGATTTGTGTGCGCAAAGAGCAATCTCTTCTGCAGCAAGCGAACTGGGATTTACCTGTTTTAGCGGAGTGATTGCCTCTGCAGATAAATTTATCGCCGCTAAGGAAGACAAGCAAAGGATAGTGGAGCTTTTCGGAGCTTATGCGTGCGAAATGGAGGGCGCAGCTGTGGCGCATGTCGCATACGTTAACTCGATTCCTTTCGCGGTTATAAGGGCAATCTCTGATTCTGCTGACGGAGAAGCAACACTGGACTTCCCAACATTTATGCCCTTGGCTGCACAGAACTCCTCGGAGCTTACAAAAGCGTTTGTCAGAAAGTTCAATATTTAATATTAATTCTGTAATTAAAAACAGTCCCTTAAAATATGATTTAGTAAAACTAAAAGGGGGACTGTTTTTTGTTTGTTTCTTCTTTTTCAAATTCACTCGCGTTTCGAAAGTATGGGAAAATTGCCGCAGTATTGAATGTGGCTCTTCCCAAGGCAAGTGCTTGCGCTGAGTCTGTTTACAAACCATTTAATGAATTTTATTCCGGGGTATTGTCAAAAATTTCATCACTGATTGAAGAAGAGCTTTTACATATTGCATCCCCACCGCGCATACCTATCAAGGTAACTCTGCAGTGTATTGCTTGCGAAAAAGAAATGACAAGTGAAAAAGCAAAGCACAGAAAAAAAGCTGAATTAATCCTTGTACAAGGGAAAATTAAGATAAAAGGGGAGGGGAATTCCAAAGAGTATTCTTGGCTTGATGTTTTTGATAAAAAAAGTGGAGCATTTCTTAAATAACGCCTTAAAATATAACAAAACAAAGAAAAGCGACCGTAATAAACCCTGAAAAAGAGAATCTCTTAGTGCGCTAATGCCCAAAGAGATTCTCTTTTTCTATTTAGAGTTTTTTTCACCCTCCGACCAGAATTGCAGTATATCCGCATTTAATTCTTTCGGTGTATCTATAAATTTCATTCCATGCCAAAGGGATGGTATAAGCTTTTTATATATCGGGTCATCAAAGCGGTCGTCGACAAGCACTATGACACCTCGGTCGTCCTCGCGTCTTAATACTCTTCCGGCGGCTTGGAGCACCCGGTTTATACCGGGATATATATATGCAAAAAGTTTGCCCTCTTCATATTTTTCGTCAAAATATTTTGCCATTGCCTCTCTCTCGTAGGTGATGGGTGGCATTCCTATTCCTATTATTACAGTGCCTATCAGCGCCTCACCTGCGAGGTCTATTCCCTCAGAGTAACTTCCGCCCATGACGCAAAAGCCGATTAGATATGAGGAATTCTTCTTGGTAAATTCGTCTAAAAAAGCTTTCTTCTGTTTTTGAGTGAAATCTCTTTTCTGAACTAGCACATTAATTTTGGGATATTTTTGTCTGAAGGCGTTCGCTATTGCTTCGGAATATTCGAAGGAGGGAGAGAAAATCATATAATTCCCTCTTTTAGCACTTACCGTTGCTGCAATGACTTTTACAACAGCATCGAGCGTTTTTGCTCTTTGTGAGTATCGTGTGCCTATTTTATCCATTATTCTTACGCACAGATTCTCTTCGCAAAATGGGGATGGCAAAAGAAGTGTGTTCCGACTTGATTCAGCACCGAGTAGTGATTGATAGTAATAAAGGGGCGTGAGTGTGGCAGAGAAGAATACTGCGGCCTTTCCTAAGGAAATGCGCTTCGCAATTTCTTTTCCGGTATCAATACAGAAAAGCTTTGTTGAAATTTCCCCGTTTTTATAGAAGATAAACATTTCATAACCTACATCAAAGCTCTCCATGACTCTTAGATACTTTTTTATCTTTTGAAGATGGGAACGCAAAAAAACTGCACGGGCATCCCTGTTTTCGTCTTTTGCCGAAAAGTTCAGGGTTATCTCGTTCGTTAGGGATTCCGCAACCTCTTCTATTACGGAAAAGAGTGAAATGGGAATTTCATTTATGTGAGTTGCGCTGACCTTGTCACCGTTTTCGTCTTCTCTTATATCCTCTTTCACGTATGGCATAAGAGAGGATGCAAACAATTCGACAGCTCGCTCTGCTGTATTTTTTGCACATGAATGAGGAGTGAGAAGCTCTGATGTGGCAATGCGTGTTAAATCTTCCAAAGAAAGCTCGGCTGAATACATTTCCCTAGCCCTTTGCGGCAGGTTGTGTGCCTCGTCAATCAAAAATGCATAAGATCCCTTTTCTGAAAAGAAACGGCGGATATAAGCATCATAATCAAAAAGATAATTAAAATCACATATTATCGCATCGCAGAGCTCCGCATATGCAAGAGCGAGCTCGTATGGGCATACCTTATATTCTTCTGCATGACTGGAAAGGTCTTGGTATTCTACAACCGACAAATTCTTTTCGTAAAGAGATATTACCGCATAGGAAATTTTGTTTTCCTTGGAGCTTTCACAAAGATTTTTGCGTTTTCTGCAAACAAGTCCGTTTTTACAAAGCTTTTCCTTTGCACTTAGTCGGATGGCTCGTATTTGAGCGCCTTTTTCTGCTAAAAGCTGTATACATTCAACTGCTGCTCGGCCGGTGGTTTCTTTCGGAGTGAGGTAAAACACCTTATCACATCTGCCGTCGCCAATCGCCTTTAAAGCAGGGAAGAGGGCGGATATAGTTTTGCCTGTTCCGGTTGGGGCTGTAGCAAACAAAACGCTCGCGCGAGATATGGCTCTGTATGTACCTCTTACAAAGTCATCTTGACCTTCACGCACGCTCTGGTACGGGAATTTCATTTTTGAAAGACTTGGCAATCTTACAGTCACACGGTTAATTTCCGGTCCTGCGTAAAGCGCAACCGAGCTTTGACATTTTACGAAAAATTTAAGGAGCTTTTTCTTCTCTGCTATTTCTGTTTCTTTTTTATACTCACCGGTGAGCTTGTTAATGAAAAAATAATTTATAGCGACGGATGTGTCGCATTTTTGGTTTAAATAAGCGAGGGCAGCGATGTAACTTTCACCTCTGCGCTGCGCTTTTTCTTCGGCTCTTTCCTTTGTTGCATCCAGCTCCGTAAAAAAGCACAGTGCGCCCTCGCTGTCTTCCCACACCTTGCACTCTATTACAAATGAGTGCGAATCATATTCAAATGGCAAGGTAAGGGAATGTGTCTGAATTTGCTCGCAAAATTTCTTTATGTACGCGTCGGAAATTTTACACGGGGAGGGCTCGTCCTCATCATGTGTCGGAACGGCGTATATACCGCGTCTTGCAGAGGTGACAAATTCATGCAAGGGTATTGTTATTAAATTGTTTTCACAATTGTATCTCATACGTCGCTCCTCTTAAATATTACACTAATATTTTATCATAAAAGCATGTCAAAGTCAATTATTGCTTAATATTTGTGCAAAAGTCATCACTTTTTAGAAATGAATCGAGCATTCGACTTTTTGTTTCAATCCATACAGTCAAGCTGTCCTTAACGTACGAATATCCTGCGCCATATCCTCTTATCCCTACTATTGCAAGACTCGACAGCTTCAAAAGCGCGTCTATTACGGCAGCGGCATCGAGGTTTGTTTTTGCACTGAGCATAATTGATACAGTCAAAATCATACAAATGCTCGTCGGTATAAGCCGCAACATCATATGCAAAAGCTTCGAGTTTTCCGGATTGTATATTTCGCTTCTGTTCGCATTCCTTTTTTGCGAAAGCAAGACTCTTGGGGTTAAGCGAACGCTCTTTATGCGGTCTGCCCGCTTGAAAGCCCGAAGAGCTTTTTTGTCCGTGGCACTCCCTTTTTTATACGCCTCGTAGTCGCTTTCTGAGTACCCGTAATACATGAGCAGATTGCTTTGCCTGAAGAGAAGCTCATCCTTAGCGTATTTATTACAAAAATCCCGTAGATTTGCGATTTTGTCACCCTTTACCTGTCTGACAAGCTCTTCATATTCACTTATAGCGTGCTTCCACTCTTCGCTTTCTTCCCCGAGTCTTTCACCGGCATCTTCCATGGAAAAATACAGTAGGTATGAGGCAATGAGCATTATCGCCGCGGTACAGCTGAAGCTTTCCACACTGAACTCGGCAAAGCTTATATTAGTGAAAAGTGCTAAGGAACAAATACTGAATGTTATTGCGGCAACAACCTTACCCGTGTGACTTAAAATGGTTTTTATATTGTTTTTAATCAGATTTCCCGATTCAAGCAGGGAAACGTCGAACCTCTCCTTCATTAGTCTTTTTCCTGCCTTTTCTCAATCTTACGTGACAGCTTGAAAAGTATCGCACCGATAAAATTGCTGATAAAACCGATAAAACAAATCACTGTCA
Organism: Eubacteriales bacterium; assembly: GCA_045534215.1. GTDB lineage: Bacteria > Bacillota > Clostridia > Oscillospirales > CAG-272 > UBA1740. The sequence continues at coordinate 52,191 of JAZSJG010000008.1, read as the reverse complement.
TTTGTTCGGCAATTTTTGAGAGTAATAAAAACATAACGAATGCAATAAACCACAAAAGGTGTACTGACGGTGAGTGCAGGAGCTTTTTTATGTACTTGAAAAGAGGCAGAGCTGCCATAAGCAAAAGAATAAGTGTGAAGCCCGATAGCGTTTGTGCACTTCCTTCTTCTCTCCATAAAGGAAAGTATAAAAGAATGGTAAGAGTGACCGGAATCGTGCAGAATAAAATTGCGACAGCTCGCACAATTAAACCTTTCGCTCTGTCAGTCATTTTTCATCCTCCACACCGAGCGTTTTTCTCATTTCCTGTATTTTTGCTCCGACGGCTTCCTTTTGATAGTGCGGAAGAGAGCTCGATATAAATACGTCGTAAAGCAAATCAACCTGAGTTGACATTATAGTCCTTAACTGCTCGGACTTTGTGGCGTTTTGTTCGGCATCGAGCTTCTTTTCAAGCTCGCATATTCTTTCCGAAAGAGTGCGAATGAGCTCATCAATTTTGCAAAAACCGGTTGAAAGCTCCTCTATTGCACCGCTCGAGGACACTGCTGTTTTTTCCGCGGCTTCTTTAAGATTGCTGACGGTAGCACCAAGCTTTTCAAGTGCCGCCTTTAAAAGAGGCATAAGCCCCTTGTTATAAGCAAAAGCAAGAATTATAGAGCCAACAAAGGCGAGTGCGGAAAATAGCTTGTCTGAGTGCTTTAGAAGCTCATTATATGCAACCTCAAAGATGTTTTCGGAAGATGCATCCGGTGTATTTTCTTCGTCCTCGACTTTCGCATTTGTCTCACCCTGTGTCGTGTTTTCGGTAACGAATTCCTCTGTTTTGGCTTCAGCATGAGAGGAAAACGCGAAAAGAGAAAAAAGAACTGTAGCAATAAGTGTAAGAATTATAAACTTTTTCATTTTATTTCCTTTCGATATCAAAGTTGTATTGTTTCATTGAATTTTTCTGATATAACGGTAGTTGTTTTTTCAAGGGCATCTACCCGACTTGAAAGCTCGTCACAAACATGGCTCAAGCGCCTTATATATTCGTCGTCAACGAGTCGACGCGAGACCTTGCCGCAAAAAACTCTTAATTCCTCAAGACGAAAAGGCCTTTCACCGAGGAAAAGAATTGGCGAATACTCGCCGTCGGGTAAAGATGAAATATCAGCATCGCAAATTCCTGCATTAACCGAGAAAAGATATTTTCCTATGACAAGCTTTGCATCCAGCGGTTCTTCAAATATGATACGGGTTTTCTCTTCAGAGCCATTTGAAATTTTAACACATTCATATATTCCATTGCGTTTTCCGTAAATAATAGTTGTCATTTATGCCTCCTCCTCGGTGATTCCCAGATATTCCATTATCACAGCGAGCTGTTCTTTTATAGCAGATATCGTGTCATACAGCGTGTTCTCGTCAATATAGAGGTAGGTGGCAAGGTTACCGTCCTGTGCGTCGTTTATCAGTGTATTGAATTTTTCAACAATAAACAAGGGGAGCTTGTCAAATGCTTCCTTCATCTCTGCAACCGAAAATCCCTTGCCGCCAAATGCACTTGGTGCTGTGGGTCTTGTCGGTAAAGAGGATACCAGAAGGTCTTTAATTTCTGATTCTTCTATTATGGGTGTATACATGTTTTTTCCTTTCTTTTTTAGTATTTATGTGTATTATCTACTTTGTCTTGATTCTTCCCTTTAGAGTAAATCGGTATGTCAAAGAGCAAAGACCGAATGGGGAACAATATTCATTTGAATACAAGGCGAAGTTTTTCTCCACCCAGCCCTTTTCCTTTTCATTAAGTTCTATTGTTCTGTAAGGTGAATTTTCAAAGCAAAATGCGGAAAAATCCAAATCTGAAAAATCAAGCTTGTAGTCGGGAATCTTGCAAATTTCGTTGTACCTTGAGTTGTCGGTTATGACTTCTGCATTGAATCCCTTTTTGCCAAAGCATTTAATTTTCAAGACAAGCGAGCGTTTTACCGTGTTCTTGGAAAGATGTGGGAAATTGCCGTTGTCGTTTATTGTTTGAAGTGCATATAGAGGTGCGTGATCGTCAAACGAATAGAAGTATGGGTGTATATCTCTGCCGTAGCTTTCAGAAAACTCAGCAGCATCAAATTCCTCGCTTTCGGAAAGGTAATCGGGTGCGATGCCGCGCTTGTCGTTGTTGAATAGGCAAACATCTCCGGATTCCGTACCGAAAAACAAAAGATGTGAGTCAACGTCACAAACAGCGGAAGCGGGACTGAAAATCCCCCCTCTTTTTTCTTCCGTTGGCTCTACAACATATTTTTTGCCGTTTTCCATAGTATAATAAACAAATTCACCGTTGGAAAGACGGGCACTGTATACCTTTGCTTCCGCTACACTATCTGTGTTAGGATGGTTGTCGAAGATTGGAAGAGTGGTTATTGAATAACGGTAAACTGTCTGTGCCTCGCTGTAAGTGCCGATTCCCGAAAGATAGTACCATTCATATTCGACGGTCCCTGTGTCGTTAATAAATGTCTGACGGGAGTCTGCAAGGTATATATGTCCCCCCGCTTGAAGTACAAGATATCCGCACCATTCAGCTAGGGAAATATTCGCAAGGTCCTCACTCAAAAGTCGAGGATTGACGTTGTGAGAGCGACAGGTTATGCTCCTTTCAAGATTGATTGATTTCTTGTCAATAGCACAAAGTCCCAGAGGGGAAATGAACACGGGGTCATCAAAAAAAGAGGTGGCCGTCCCGAGCGCACAGAGTCCGTTGTGTATGTATGAAACGGGATATATTTTGGGTATAATATCGATACCTGTATCGCTTGGAGTGTGGTAGTAAATGCTTCCTCCCCCGTCGTCACCGGACTTAAAAACAACCAAGGCATCGGCCGTTGCAAGTAACGCCCTTACCGGATGAGAGCCCATGCCGTCATTAAAATAATTCATTACTCCGAAAAAGGTTGGATTGTTTTTTCCTGAAATATCACGGGAAGAATAGAAAACGGTGTTTGGCAATCTTGGATTTCCGGAAAGAAAAACTCTTCCGTCAAAGCATTCGCATATTCGGCAACCGAGTATTGCCTCTTCTGCGCTTAAGCCGTTGCTTTCTCCCGAAATCATAAAATTAGTTCCACTTGAATTTTTTGCATAGGTTTGTGGGGACAGAACATTCAATATTGAAATTTCCTTGTCCTGAAAGATTATTGCAGACTCTGCCTCAAGGCATATGTGAGTGATAAGCCCGTCGGTGCGTTTTCCAATAAAAAACGGATACCCCTCCCCACCGACCTTTACGGAAGATATCTCTTTTGTCGGGCATACAAGAGGCAGCTCAAGTGTAAATGTCGAATAGATGCTTCCGTATTCTACAGAAACGGTTTCGCTTAGAGTCAAGCCGTCTATTTCCTTTAAGGAAATTTCGTCGGCAGTATAATACACCTTTTCAAGCGCATCGCACCTGTCAAATGTATTCTTTCCTATTTTCTTTAGTTTAGCGCCTAAATATAAGGCTTTAAGCCCTCTGCAGTTTGAAAAAGCAGAGTTGCCAATCTCTTCAACCGATGCGCCCAATATAACTTTTGTAAGAGATGCGCAGTTGCAAAAAGCTCGGCTGCCTATTCGCAATACAGTTGACGGTATGTAAATGGTGGTCATAACAGAGCAGTTTGCAAAGGCATTGTCAGATATTTCTATTACTCTGTATCTTTCTCCTGCAATTTCGACATAAGAAGGCACGAATACATCAAGACCGTAGCTTGAGTCCATTTTGTAAAGTGTGCAATACTTATTATCAAAGGACGTAATCTTGAATTCAAGACCCTTCGTTCCGTAAGAATAGCTTTCCGGAGCGGAAAGAAGCCATTTTTCATACGTTTTATTTGTCAGAAGATTTCGTTGCTCATACTCCTTGCCATTATAATATGTTGTTGGAATGTAGGGCTCGTGCTCTGTGTTTTCGCGTATTTCGTGACACTCCCCTACTTCATTTATGCAAAGAAGCTTTTTTCCGTCGAGAATATAAAGCTCGCCCTGATGTGTATACGCACAGCTTTTAGTATCCTCAAGTGTCGCAATTGGAGAAATAGTTGACAGGGCATCTCTTTGCGATATATTAAATCGGTAAAGAGAGTCACCTGCGTGCACTGTTACATGGGAATTTTGCAAGTTGTCCTTGTTTGTGAATATAGAGTTTATCCTCTTACCAAGGGAGAGGATTTTTCTGAAGCCGGGAACGCTTTCGATTATTCCTTCGCCTCCGCCCTCATAATCCTTATACATGTTTTCCAAATTCATAAAGCGGTATCGGGTTGTGTTGGATGCACTTGCGTCTTTTGAAAAATCAACACCTCTCATCCCATAATAAGATAGCGTGTACTCGGTTTTTGTACTGTACTTTCCCTTTTTAAATTTAGCCATTACGCCCACCCAATAACGTCGGTATAGGTACATCCGACTTTTTCGCGATTGTAATACTTTGCAGCCGACATTCCCTCTCTGTAAAGTGCAAGATAGTATTCCGCTTTTTCTGCATCGTCGTCAAGCCAGACGTAAGACGCAACAAGCAGAGGGAAAAGATGCTCCGTTCCGTTCGGAAGTGTAATATCTTCGCCTGATGTTTCTGAAAGTTTATCTGCAGAGCGTTTATAATGGACTATTATTTTTCCGTCGTAGCTTGACGGGACTCTCAGACACGTTCCTAAGGCAACCGCCTCTTTTATAGGATTTCCACGCGAATCTGTGGGGGGTGATGTAAAGGACAGAAAGTTCGGAGCGAGAAAAGAGATATCGTATTCGCAGAACTCGCTGTATAAAGGAATGTCTTCCGCATTTTGTCCATAGAGTTCGTTATAAAAGCATAAATCGTAGACCCCGTGTGAATATTCACCGCAAAATACGAGCTTTCCTTGACCGTGCAAAAAGCCACGGTGAATACTCTCTTCCTTTCCAAATTCAAAATTTCTTGTACCCAAGCTATCTGTGATATAATATTTGCCTTCTCCGTAGGTTCTGAAGCTGTATGATTTTGCATTAAACTCAAAAACGTCGCTGCGTGTTCCTTTGTGGTGAAAGTCATTTACTTTAAAAGAAGGTTTCTTTGCAGTTTGATAAACAGTATAAGATGTATATAAGGGACGCTCGGTGAAAATTGTATCAAGTGCCCGTTTAGCTGCTTGCATTACCAGTTCACTTGAGTTTATTGTTGTTTCAAATCCGAGATTGATAATCTCGGCGCATAAATCGTTGAAAGTCATAATTTTCCTCCCTTTTATATAAGGGCGGAGAATTTTATCCCCGCCCTCGCATTAGATTAAGACAATTTAGTAGCGCCGATAACGGTGCTTGCGCTGTCTACAGCAAGAAGAATGTGCTTGTAGGTGCCAAATCCGATACCGAAACGGCATCTGCCGTTCCATACGTAATTGCCTGTGTGGTTGTCTACCCAGTTTGTGATAGTAAGGGGGACACGGTTGAAGAACATATTGCCTGAGAGATTCTTGTTTGCCTCGCTCGACATAATCATCACTCTGTCCTCCTTTGTTTGCCAGTGGGGAAGAATGACGATGTTCCAGTTTCCGTAATGAAGGTTTATGTCATTGTATCCGTTGCCAAGTGCGCCCTCAGAGCCGCACACCTTTTTAGCAATGGTTTCCGCTATCGGACGGTTTCCGGGCAGAATAAGTGTATCTGCTGTGTATCCCATCGGCTCGCCGTTCTCGTCCTTCATATTACGAAGCATTATTGTAAGATGCGCGAGCATCTCTTCAAAAACCTCGGTTGAAGCAACTCTTGCTCCGTTCACGGTTTTTGAGAAAACATCTCCGTAGAAGAAGTTTGCCTGTCTGGACGTTGTGCCTCTTACGTTGAGCTGGTGTTCGCTTGAGAAAAGAGGCAAGGAGTCATGGGTTGTAAGGTCGAGATTGGCATTTGCAATCTTCACGGAATATTCCGTACCGTTCATAAGTGCCGCTTCACAAAGGTTGTTGATGGTCTTATAATAAGCTCTTGTGAAGTTTTCAGCTCTGCGTTTTGCATCTGCAGCAACTCCCCAATTTGCATCCTCCATCATCTCGGCGCTTATTGTAAACTCCTTCATAAACTGAATGTGTTCGATGAACTTGCGGTACTGCTCGTTAAGCACGTCACCGTCAGCACCGCCGCCCTCGGCGACTGCACTGAAGATTTCAAATTCGTTTTGTCCTATGATGGTTTCTCCGAAGCGTGAGCTCTTTTCAACATTGAAAAGCCAGTCACAGATACCCCCCTTTTTCGTGAGCAGGTCGCTTTCATGCTCGATAATCATTTTTATCGGGGTTTCAATTTTTCCTATGTCGGCATTTGATTGACCGGACATTTTTGAATAAATAATCATTAGTTTTCCTTCCTTTCAATTAAATAAGCATAACGTCAACTTTTTTTCGTTCAAACATATTATCTGTGCCGCAGACTACAGCCATTTTCCATGGCAATGCGGGCTCTTCATCCATGGTAACACACCACATATGCTTCTCATCTGCATCATAAATGGTAAGCTCCATTCCTGTTGTCAGGTCTTCATAGTTGCCATAAATGTCTGCCTCAAGTATCATATCCGGTGTAACAATATAGCCGTATCCGAATTTTTTATCGTCACTTACGGATACGAGAACACACACTGCGCGTGAGTAACCGTATGCTTCAAGGGAGTTGTTACATAAGGAATAAATGCTGCCGAGCACGTATTCGTTTTCGTCGTTGAGAGGAAATTTAAGTATTTCGGGTACAGAACCCTTTGAATTGAGAATCTTTTTAAGTCTAAACATATAAATCCTTTCTTTACTTTGTTACTTTTTTGTATAATTTCTTGATTTCCATGTCGGAAAGACCTGTGAAAATCTGACGGGCAGCTTCCAGCTCGGATTCGCTCATTACCGATGAATGTGAACTGGCACTGCGGGGCACACCGCTCAAAAGATGAGAACGATTATCTCTTGCTTTTCTTCGGGGTGTTGTTGCAAGATACGCCTCTTCGGCGGAAAGTCCTAGGTCGCGTAGTGTTGCATATCTTATCGGATTTTCAAGGTCTGTAATATCCTTGATTCCCTGAAGCTCCGGGAATATGTCGCGAAGGGCTTCGATGTCCTCCTTGACAATTGCTTCATAATCTGTTTTGTCATCTGTATTTTCAGAAGTGACATTCTTTGTGGGCACGGCTTCTTGAGAAGCGCTTTCTTCAATCTCCGGATTTTCCATCTTTATATCGGAGGATGTGTCGTGTAAAGCTTCTTTCATTTCTTGTCACGTGTCCTCGTATTAGATGATTTGGGATAATTGACAGACGACTTTGGAGTGTTCTTTTCTTTTCTTGGTGCTTCAACTTTGTTAAGTGAAAAAGTGGTATAATTTGAGAATTTCTTTTCTTTCATTTGAAAAACCTTTCTTAATAATTAGTGTTGTGCAAGATTTTTTATATAATCGGCATAGCTGCCGTTCGACGGGTTGAAGGACTCATTAATCTTTTTGGCATATTCCGCAAGCTCTGCTGCAGCCGGCTCATCAAGCCCAAGAGCTGTTGCATAAACAAAGGTTTCTTCGGCAGATAGACGTTTGTTCAAAATGATTTTAATAATGTTTTGTCTGACTTTGCGCGAGTTTTGCAAAACAGCGTTTTTTGCCGCGGCTTCTGCGGTATTTTCGTCGAGTCCCTCGCTGAGTGCATAATTGTAGGCATCGTCGTAGCTTAGGATGTTTGTTCCTTCCAGAGCTGCGGTTACTTTGTTTATTTTGTTCTCTTTTTCCTTTGCTTTTTCGGTGTTGATTTTTTCAACATAGCTGCGGTATTTTTGAAGATTTTTATACTCTGTACCGATAGCACTGCTGAGGGCAGATTCAAGCTTTTCTCCTCTTTCTCTTTCGGCGTGCTTTTTAATATAATCAGCATATCCCGACAGATTAAGACCGCGTTTCGCTAAGCTTTCAGCATACCTTCCGTATCCGCCACCGGATTTTACAAAGGAATTATTTATATCGGCACTTGCCTTCAAAAAGCTGCCCCGTGCGTCGTTTTCACCCTCATTCACATGGCTTATGCGACTAATTTCACCGGAGTTTTCAAGCTTGAGATTGTTTATGTATGTCCTTATGAAATCTTCAAGGGTTTGCTTTTTCTTCATATTCTACTCCTTCCGTTTCCTTTGCAAGAGAAAAATACTCAACGTTTTCTCTGGCATGCGGATAATGCGCTCTCTCCTGGCATTGCCAATAGCGTAGCAGAGTTTCTGTCTTTGTCGGGTCGCCAAGAGTTCCTGCCTTGAGATTTTCAAGATTTCTTTGCCACAGTGCTTCTCGTTGATATTCGGACCCTGCATTCAAATCTACCGAGAAAAGATAAGAATCGTCGTAGTAGTATTCTCCTGTCGCGATGTCGAACTCTATGAAGTCATATCTGTTAAATTCCGCATTGTGTATTCTTCCGTAAGCATCCTTGTATACAAGAGAGCGTGGCTCGTCCGCAAAGGCAAGATACTGTTCGAAAATTATTCTGTCTATGTTTGCATAAGCTGTGTGCTTCATCTTCCTTTTTGATTCGAGGCGTCCTGTTGCTTGTGAGATTTTCAGCTGGCGTGAATAACCCGATTCATTACTCGCGGTATCAAGTCCCTGCAGTGCGTCTGATATTCCGAGAATTCTTTTTGAATGGTCGTAAAGGCGCTCTGCTTCGGCTATGTCCTGAGAAATATCCGGGGTCGTGTCGACTTTTCCGTATTGCGCCGCACTTTCTCCGGGCTTCATTTTTATAACTTGTCCGAATACTGAATTGTTTATTGAAATGCTTGCATCTTCAGGGACAATAGGTGTTATACCCGCTCTTAAAAGCTTTTGAAGGATTCTTGATTCTATCTTGTTTATGGCCTGTTGCTCGGGACGAATATATTCACAGTCAGATTGTCCCAAAACTGCGCCTTCGAGAGAGGTATTCTTTCTTATAACTATCGGGAAGCTTTTGGGGGTATAATACGGGATGCGTGTTTTTTGCATGAGATAGCTGTCTTTTTTACCGACTAAAGCACCGTCCTTAATTACAGGCGAGGTAGCTGGTATTTTTATTCCACTCCTTAAAATTACTTCTGTGTTTATTGTTTCGTATGGGTCATCGGAATCGGAAAGCTGCTTTTTCTTGCAGCGGCAAAACTCCTCACCCAGTCCGCATTTCAGACACATTCTTACCTTTCTTTTATAATAATGCGGCATATCAAAGAGCGTTAGCTCTCCGGAAAAGATGAATTTTCCTATTTCCCCTTCTTCGTCACGATAGAATACGGTTATGACGCACACTGTGTCGCTTTCTGATGCGTACTCGTCTTCGCTTTCGCATTCTGCAAGAGAAATTTGCTCGTCAGAGATACCGTACTTCCTTATAAGCTCGCCGCGTGTGGTGGTGAAGCGTAAAAAGCAATACTCCATATCTTCTATTGAATCAACATTCGGCTGAGGTATGAAGTTAGTTGGGGATAAGCAATAAACCCGTACACCTCCGACCTCTTTTCCGAGCCGCAAGGAGTTGTCCCACTCTACATACCAAACACTTCCGCCGTAGATGTAGGTAAAGCGTTCATCGATGTCGTTCATCTGCTCGTAGGGGAGCTTGTCTCGCATTGAATAGAGGAGGCGCTCTATGGAACGAGCATTCCTGTTTCTTTTCTCACTGTAGCAGGCGGCATCTACCTTGGGGGGAGGAATAGTAGAGGATACCTGGCTTTCTATAATTTCATAAGTGATGTTTCTGACAGTAGTGGCCTTCTGTTGCGAATTGTCAATATCGGTGCTTCCTCTGTATTGGCTCATATGACGTTTGTAGTTTTCAAGCATTTCGGAGTAGTGGTTTTTTGCGTGTTCGTAAAGGGAGGCGAAAAATTCTCGCCGTAATTCTTTATTTTGTTCTGTTTTCAAAGTGGTTCTCCGTATTTGCGTTTTAGATATAGTTTCTCCTCCTCGCTTGCACTGTTGTAATCCTCCCACATATCCGAGCTCCAAAATATACGGTTTGTCTCTTTTTCTTTTTGAGCAGGTCTTGCGTAAAAAATGGCAAAACCGCGTAAAGCATCAGGGGCGTGTGTTATTTCATGGGGCTCAGTTGAGCAGTCTGTCGGGCGGATTTTGTCTATCATAAGAGATGGAAGACATTTTATCAGCTCTTGACATGTTGAAAATATTTTCAACCCTACTTGTCCCCCTTTTTCACAGAGCAATTCTTTTATAGAAAGCCAACCGGTTTCTCTGTTGTTCGAGGTTTTTGTGAGATTTATTCCGTACTCGGAAAATAAGGAGGCCTTGCTTTTTCCGCTCTCCTGACTCCTGCTCCATAAGTCAGGAGGTGCAAGTGTGGCATATATGTCCTCTGTGTGAGGTGTTCTATCGCTTATTCCCTTGGCGGATGCACTTATCGGTAGATTGGATTCGCAAAATTCTCTGTAAACGTATGCGCATCTGTCGGGGCTTATGGCAATCCAAAGACAAGCAAGTCGGTCAAGTCCGTAATCTATAGTCCTAAACTTTCGCCAATCCGCAGGTATTTCAAACGGCTCTGTTACGTGTTTTTTTCTTGAAAATTCAGTAAAGTACTGTCCTTCAAAAACGTTCCAGTCACCGTAAAGGAGCGCCTTTTTCTCCCTTTCCGGAAGAGCGAGAAGCCTGGACTTGTAATTTGGGTCATTTTCCATTAGGAACATATTATCGTCAAGAAGAGAGGGGATGAAAATTCTCTTCATTCCGTCATTGCCGAGAAAAGAGCAGTTGGGAACTGATGGGTCTACGAATCTGCTTTTAACCCAGCCGTGTCCAATGCCACCGGGATTGGTCGATGATTTCACTTGCTTTGGAAATTTGTTAGCACCTCTGACTCTTGAAATCAGATAAAGATATTGAGCTTCCGTAAAATGCGTGAGTTCATCAAAGCGTACGACGTCATATTCCGCACTTTGATATTGATAGACGTCGTTTTCTGCGGCGCAGTATCCGAAATCAATCACCGAACCGTTTTTGAATTTTCCTGTATGCGAGGAGGAATTAAACGTGAAAATATCACGTGGATACAGGGCAAGGGCAGTTCTTATAAGCGATTTTTCAAGCTCGGAAAAGGTGCGCCTTAAAATCAGTTGCTTCGATTTTGGGAAGAATAGGGCGGTCAAAAGTGCGTCCACTATTTGACCGTAAGACTTTCCGCCTCCCGCTGCACCTCCAAAAAGAACCTCGGTTTCCTTTGCGTCAATGAACCGTTTTTGCTTTTTTGTTACCGAAAGCTTAATCTCCATTTTCTGCACCGAGTACCTCAAGGATTACATTGATGTTAGAATCGGATTCTTCCTTTTCTTTTTCTCCCATTCCATATTCCGAGGTGAGAAGAAATTTTGAAAACGAGGAGTCAAACCGCTTTGTCAACGCTGCGTCTATAAGATAATCTCTTCTGATTTCGTTGCATTCGCGGTAAGCACGCTCGAATTCCTTGTGCCTTCTAAATTCGTTTATGTTCTCAAGTGTAATCCCAATGCTTCGCGCAAATTTGTCAAAGCTTGGGACACCGGGTTCCGAATAAGAAAGAAAATATACGTAGAGCTGCTTTGGAAGCTCGGTGTTGTATTTGATTCTTTTTTTCAAGGTCCAAAAGGTACTCCTTTCACAGTATTTTTATGCGTCGGCAGAGCTTCCGTTCTCGTTTCTCCGGATAAACGGTATACGGCACCTCCGACACCATCATAATACCACCCCGTGTAGCAAAAGTAAGTATAGTGCGGTTACAAATTATTTGTATTTTCATGTTGAATTTTTGTGCAGATAAGACAAAATGCGAACAAATATAAAGAGAATGTATGAAAGCCCCATATTTCTAAAAAAGACTTTAAATTCTAAATAACAGGACTTTGGTAAAATCAAAATTAAAAGGAAAAGTGGGGATTATATCCTGAAATTCAATTCATTTATATCGGTTTTGTGGGGAATGCGCTCTGATTTACAGGAAAAATCATAGCGCAACGTGGGGAATCTGCTTGAAATTAAGAAGCGAAAATGTCTAAAAACGTAAATGAATAGGGAAGGTGCATAAATATTTACAAATTATTATGCGTACGTAGTTGCGCAAATCCTTTTAATATGCTATAATATATATGACAAAGCTTACAATACAAGGCGTATCTGTATTGACTAAACGCCCGGAGGAATATACAATGCAGGAAAGATTTATAAGTCTTTTATACCCCAATGAAGAGTCGCACCTTTATCACGCGGACAGAAATAATTTGCCCGATATCAAAGAAGAGGTTTGTGATGAGCTCGGCCTCAACGAAATATTTAATCTTAAAAACAGCCGGCTCACTGATTTTTTTACGTCCGACCCACAAGTTATCGCATACCGCCAGCAAACACTTCGCGATATGCTTGAAATTGACGAAATTAAAGAAACACTCGCAAAGGCGCACCCAATTCTCGACGACATTCAGGAGCTTCGCCGTCTTGATTCGGAAAGCTCTTCCTCTGCCGATTCATATCTTTACAGCATAACCGAGATAGAGCTTTATGTTACCTGTATTGATACCTTACAATCCGGATTTGCTCCTGTCAGGGACAAAATTAAGAGCGCAGCGTTTTCAAATCTTGCAGATTTCGTTGCGGAGCTTACGTCCTCCGATTACTATAAGGAGCTTAACGAAAAGCTCGAGTCTCTTGCCGCAAGAGTTCACGAGGTTAAAAGCATTACTGTCGGAGTAAATCTCGACCGCCAGTTAAGGCCTACCTCTGCAGGAGTCCTTTCGATAAATTCAGAGCCCTTTAAGTCAGGTAAAATGTTGGATAAGATTTTGCGTCTTTCATTCAAAAACGATGCTTATACTTGCATTGCTGAACTGTCTCCATTTGGCCAGGGACAAAGTGATAATAAAAAAGAGGCGCTTATCGGTGCATTCAACAGTGCAATAGAAGATGTTTTTCGCTCCTCGGTCAAGGGGTGGAGGGCTATTGTGGGAGAGTACGTGCTTGATAACACAGATTTTCTTTTGAAGCTTCTGCCCGAAATTGAGTTTGTGAGCCGTGCAACCGAGCTCATGAGGAATTTAGCCGGACACGAGGGCTGTGCGATATGTATGCCCGAAATTCTTCCAATGTCGGACAAAGAATTTTCTGCGAAGGATTTGTATAATCCGAGAGTAGCGCTTGCGATTGATGACAAGATAATCGCTAACGATTTTGAATTTGACGATAAAGCAAGAATATACGTTCTTACAGGTCCGAACAGGGGTGGAAAATCTGTAATCACCGTAGCGGTCGGTGCATCTCAAGCACTTTGCCAGCTTGGTTTACCTGTTCCTGCCGCTTGTGCAAGAATTTCGCCGGTGGATGCTATTTATACGCATTTCCCGGAGGGTGCGGACGATACCATAGACAAGGGTCGTCTTGGCGAGGAGTGCGCAAGACTTCGCGAGATATTCGATGGCGTAAGTGAGAACAGTATGGTTTTGCTTGACGAATCTCTTTCTTCAACGGGAGCATACGAGGCATCTTATATTGCGTCGGAAATTCTATCGGGATTCGCTGCAATGAAGGTAAGAGGTATATTTTCGACACATCTCCATGAGCTTGCGGCAAGTGTACCCGAGATAAACGCGCGTTCGATTGCGTCCGGTGGAATAAGTATAGATACTCTTGTTGCCGGAATGGAAGAGGGAGAGCGTTCATTTAAGATTTTGCGTATGAAGCCCGATGGGAAGTCTTACGCCAGAGATATAGCCGATAAGTATGGACTTTCTTTTGAAAGTCTTATGAAGCAGAGGGGCGTGTAAACAAAATGAGTGTTGTAATAGGTATAGACGTTGGCGGAAGCACAACTAAAATAGTAGGAATCAGATGCGAGGGCGACAAAAAAATTCTTATAACTCCGCAATTCGTTAAGGCAAACGATCCAGTGACAGCTACCTACGGTGCTTTTGGTAAATTTACGGACGAGAACGGACTCTCTATAAAGGAAATAGACAGAATAATGATGACGGGTGTCGGCTCGTCATATATTAAAAGAGATATGTACGGCTTAGATTGCGTGCGAGTACCCGAATTCAATGCAATAGGTCTTGGCGGCAGATATCTTTCGGGACTTGATAACGCATTGGTTGTCAGCATGGGAACCGGAACGGCAATAGTGCATGCGGCAGCGGACGGAAAAATGAATTACCTTGGTGGCACCGGCGTCGGCGGAGGAACTCTTGTCGGGCTCTCAAAGCTTCTTTTAAACGCGGAATCGGTTGAGCACATAGCCGAGTACTCTGCTTCGGGCAACGTATCAAACGTAGACCTATGTATAAGAGATATCACTGCACCCGACACAGCAAGCGAGCTTACAGCCGAGCTTACCGCATCAAATTTCGGAAATGTTTCCGAGCTGGCGGAAAAGAACGATATCGCGGCAGGAATATTGAATATGGTCTACGAAACAATAGGTATGGTTTCAATCTTTGCTGCACGCTCCGTAGGGGTTAAGGATGTTGTACTGACAGGAAATCTTTCCCGACTCGAGTTTTGCAAGGAAAAGTTTAACTTTTTCAACAGCATGAAGAAAATGTACGGAGTGAATTTTATAATACCTAAAAATGCGGAATTTGCGACAGTTATAGGAACGACGCTTTATCATTAACGAAAGGCGGAAGCAAAATGAACATTTTGCGATTTATTATTCCAAAAAGTGCCGTTGAGTACATAGATACGGAAAGCACCGTAAGACAGGCACTTGAAAAAATGAGGTACCACAGGTACGTGGCAATACCCGTGCTTGACGACAGCGGTGTATACGTAGGAACTTTGAGAAATGACGATATATACAAATATTTCATGGACAACGGCAGCTTCGATTCGCGCGCTGCCGAAAAGGATTCCGTGATGACTATTCTCGATAAAAGTTATTCAAAGCCCCTCTATCATAATGCGTCATTAAGCGAGCTTATTGCTAATGTTCGCGAGCACAACTTTGTGTCTATAGTTGATGACAGAGGATGCTTTATCGGAATTGTCTTAAGGCGAGATATTCTTAATTTTCTTCTCAAGCATTACGAGGCAGGGCAGGAAAAAGAAGCTTGTGCAGAGAGTCAAGTATAGAATGTATTACCCCGTGTTAAAAATGTTTGAATAAACACTAAAGAAGGGAGACGGCGGAAGTGGCGGATGCTTTGAATGATAGAATTGAAAATGCAGAAGCAGAAATCTTAAATCAGCAGACACAAAAAGACGCACCCGCTGTTAACTCGGGCGCGACGGGAAAGGAAAAAGCAATAAAAGCCGCAGAGCATATCGGAAAGGCAGACAGAAACCTTGCGGTTGCGACGGATAATGATATAGAAAAGCTCCTTGAAGAAAATGAACGCAAAAGAGAGGAACGCATAGAAAACGCTCGCCGTCAAATGACGCAAGAGACAGAGCGCGCCAGAAAAAATGCTGAGGCAGGAGATGTAAAAACCGGCGGAGAATACAGGAGAGCTTTTTCGGGCAAAGACAGATTGAAGGAGCAGATACTCGAGCAGCAAAGAGCTTTTGCTGAAAGCGAGGATGAGGAAGCCAGGAAGCAACGTATCGAACAGCTTCTTAAGCGTGAGGATGTGACGCTGCTGCAAGGTGACTCATACCAAAATCAAGCCGAAAAAACTGAAGCACAAGCGGATATGGAATGTGTTGAAGATGAGTGCGCCGAAGCTCCAAATCAAAGCGAACTCGGAGTGTGGCATAGTGCCGAGGAGCTTTTAAAAACAGAGGATGTGTGGCATAGCGCAGAGGAGATTATTGGCAAGGATGTGCTTGACTTCGGCATGGAAAAAAGGGCGGCCGAAGACGGTGTGTGGCATAGCGCTTCAGACCTCGTTGCTGACCTTGATTCACCGGAGAATGAGACGGAAGAGCAGAGAGAAGAACTCCCGGAGCCGTCCGAAGAAACCGACTCTGACAGAATAATTTTGAAAATTGATGCTTATAAGATATTGGGACAAGAGTCGCCTGACGGTGATGTCGGTGGTGATGCTTGTTTTGGACGATATGCTCAAGGTGAACCTTCAAATTGTTCTTGTGATGCTAATTTCGGAACAATAAGAGCGCAAAGACAAATAGCTTCCGAGGCGATAGACGCAGCGGCTGATATACATGAAGAGGAATTAAGACGTCTCATTGAAGAGGAAAAGCTCTATAATGGTGAAATTCAGGCAATAAGAGCCAAAAGAATGGAGCTTGAGCGAAGAAGAGCGGGGCTTCCGCCGTATCCGATTTCAGATGAGTATCAACCTGTAGAATATGGCATTCCGTCCCGCGATGAACATCAACCGATAGGGTATTCCTTCCCGACTCCCGAAAATCCGATGCCTTATATGTCATACGGTGACGGAGGGACTCGAGCGGATATTGAAAAATATGCTGACCTTGAAAAGCAAAGAGAAGCGATTGACGACTATGAGCGCGACCTGGAAGCAGCACTTCAAGGCAAGGATTTTCCCGAAAATCCGGACACGTACGGTACGGATTACGGATTTTCCGGTTATGGCATAGGCGAGCCATCCTCGCGGGCGGTGCCGCGACAAGAGCCGCTTAGCGAACCTGCGGAGCAGACGCGTAACAGCCCCGAGGGCTCGGAAACCTCCTATCTTGACAGACGTGAGCTCATTAAATTTTTAAGCAAAAATTCTAAGCAAGAGTTTACACTTATAAAAAAAGCGAAAAAAGCTGAGAGAAGGCAAAAAAGAACGCCGGGCATCATCGGTGTAAATCTTGCTGTGGAAAGAATACAGACGTATAAAGAGCTTATCAAAATTGCATCTGAAAATCTTGTGATTTGCGTTGGAGCAAACGATAAAAAAGAAGCAGCAAGGCGCAAGAAAAAATTACACGCATATATACTTCAGTTCAATATTGCCGCAGAAGAATATGAGATTTTGACAGGTGAATCAGCTCCTTATATCGAAAGTTCGGTTGCAGACGATGTTGCTATGGGGAAGCCCTGTCCTATGATACCCGATATTCAATATGTCGATATTGAAAAAATAGAGTCGGACTTCATGTCCGAGGATGACAAAAGAGCTGCAAGAATAGAAAAGCTGCGCTTTGCAAAAGAACATGGTAAAGAAATGCGGCGCATTGCAAAGAGGGCTAAAAAGGGTCTTCCGCCTGTAGATTCGAATAACAGCGGATATACTAGAAGGGACAACGCAAAGCAATACGCTGAGCGTATGAATGCGGTAAAGCTTGCAAAGCAAAGAGATGAGCTTCTCGTAAAAGCCAGAATGGAGTACGAAATTGTCAAGCTCGAAAACGAAATGAACATGTCCCTTTACTCATTTAGTGTAAAGGATGAAAGAAAAAAGAACGAGGCGAGAAGAATTACCGGCAAAATCAAGCGACTGCGTAGAAATATTAAAAAAGCACTCATGCTTGAAAAAGAGGATAACAAGAGATATTATTATCTTAAGCTTGTCGAGCCGGAATTTGAAAGAGTAAAGAAGAGAACAAACCCCGAGCGCCTTGCTTCATTACGTATGCGCCTTGATGTCCTACTTTCCGAAAGAGAATCTCTTAATGAGCGCCTGTTATCTCTTTACGGAAGAAACAAAAAGCATACCGAAAAAAGAGGATTTGACGCTAAAAATAACGAAGTAGTCAAGAAGTATGCAAAATTAGTGTACAAGTCGCAAAAAAGACTTGCCGCAAAGGTGGAAAAGCTGCACGCCCCCGTAGATCTCAAGGAAAAAATATACACACTTATGAACCAAAAAACCGAGTGCGCTGTTGAGATTGAAACCTCAAAATATAAGCTTAAGGTTGCTGATATCCGCGGCAGTGCCAAGGCAGAGCTGATTCGCAAAATCAGAAGTGCTAAATCAAGAATACGAGGCATTAACAGGGATGTTGATTTTCTTATCAGAAAGGCGCGGAAGCAGGATGACGATTATGCGGACAACAGAGCTATGGGCGCGTGGATTATCGGAGTTCTTCTCTTCGTCGTTGCTGCTCTTTTGCTCTGGCATATGTTTTCTGACAAAATATCACCCTTTTTGACAAAGCTATTAGAGTGGTTCAACGGTTAATATGCGAATTATAGGAGAATTTTTATGGGATTATTTGCAAAGAAAAAAATCAATGTAGACCCAAAGAGTATGACGTCCGGAGAAAAAACGGACGAAATTCGACGTCTTGAAGTTGAACGAATGCGCATAAATGCCGAAATTGAAGACATACTCAAGAATTACTCCAAGCTTAGCGGAAACCGTGCGCTTCGCAGACGCCGTTACAGGATGGGAAGGTCGGTAAATGACTATTCCACTAAAGAAAAAATATTGTAAAAATATTTTATAAAAACTATTGATTTTTTCTGAAAGTATGATATAATAAGTACGATGAATAGTGTAGGATGAAGAGTGGCTCGAGGGTCACTCTTCGTTTGTTGTATAAGCACCGTTTATATATTTTACTTTCAGGAGGTGAAGTGCAGAATGAAAAAAAGCATAAAGGACACCGTGCGCGAGGCAATAGAACCGACGGTAAATCAGCTCGGTTACAGAATTTGGGACGTCGTGTATTCAAAGGTGGGTGCAGACTATCATCTTGAGATAACCATCGACAGCGACGGTGGCGTTAATATAGATGATTGCGAAAAGGTACACAGAGCAATAGACCCCATTCTTGATGAGTGTGACCCTATTGAAAATTTCTATTATCTTGAGGTTTCTTCACCCGGTATAGAAAGAGAATTGAGAACGGATGAGCATATAAATCTTTCAATAGGAGAAAAAGTGCTTGCAAAGCTCTTTGTAGCAAAGGACGGAAGCAAGGAAATTCAAGGCGAGCTTGTTTCCTATGAGAATTCGGTTATAACTATTACGGTTGGTAATAAAGAGATTTGTCTTGGAAAAGACGAGATAGCTAAGTTGACCACAGTTTATTTTGATGAATAAAGAAAGGACAGTAATTCAATAATTACGAGGTGAAAGCAAAAAATGAATAAGGAATTTTTCGAAGCTCTCGAGCTTCTTGAACGTGAAAAGGGAATCCCGAAAGAGTACATGATAGCAAAAATTGAAGCAGCTCTTGCAAACTCGTGCAGAAAGGAAGTCGGTGCAACGACTGTAGTAAGAGTGCATCTCGACCCTGTAAAGCAGGACCTTAAGGTTTATCAGCAGCGCCTTGTTGTGCCGGACGGTGAGGTCGTAGACCCCAAAAGCCAGATAGCACTTTCTGATGCAAAGGCATTGAGCCGCCGCAATAAGCTCGGTGGATACGTCGAGAATGAGCTTAAGACGAAAACATTTCGCAGAATTTCGGCAACAACAGGTAAGCAGATGATAATTCAGGCAATTCGTGATGCCGAGCGCGAAAGACAGACAAGAGAGTATGAGGAGAAGAGGGAAGAAATCATAACTGCAATAGTTGATAAGGTTGATAACTCCTCAGGCAACCTTATTCTCGATACCGGAACAGGTTATGCAACTCTTCTTAAACAGGAACAAATACCCGGCGAAATTCACGATGTCGGAGATAGAATTAAAGTCTTTATATCTGAGGTTAAGTCGGGCGAGATGAGAGGTCCTCTTGTAACACTTTCAAGAATACACCCCAATTTCGTAAAGCGCCTTTTCGAGCTTGAAATCCCCGAGATTCAGGATGGCACAATCGTTATAAAGGGAATTTCAAGAGAGGCGGGAAGCAGAACTAAAATTGCGGTTGAATCAAGAGATGAAAACGTTGATGCAATAGGTTCTTGTATAGGAAAGAACGGAATGAGAATTTCCGCTATTCTTAACGAGCTCGGAAACGAAAAGATAGATGTTATCAAATACAGCGAAAATCTTCCCGAATATGTTGCGGAAGCACTTTCTCCCGCAAAGGTTATTTCTGTTGTTATGGACGGTGAGCGCTCCTGCAAGGTTACAGTTTCCCCCGATCAGCTTTCCCTCGCAATAGGAAAAGAAGGACAGAATGCAAAGCTTGTAGCCCGTCTTACCGGTTGCAAAATAGATATTAAAGCGTAAGCACAACATAAACCGCAGCAATACCAAAATCCGAAAGAAAGGAAGTGTCAAAATGCCCGTTAAAACAGAAAAACGTCAGCCGATAAGACGCTGTACGGGATGCTCTCAGCATTTTCCCAAAAAGGAGCTTGTAAGAGTCGTAAGAACACCCGATGGGGAAATATGCATAGACTTTACAGGTAAAAAGTCGGGAAGAGGAGCGTACATCTGTAAAAAGAATGAGTGCTTGAAAAAGGCAAAGCGAGCAAAAAGACTTGATTCGGCTCTTGATTGCACTGTACCGGATGATGTGTACGAAAAACTTACAGAGGAGCTTTCTCTTGGAAAATAAAAATTTGCAGCGATTTTTCGGCATGCTCGGATTTGCAATGCGAGCAGGCAAGGTTATCATAGGATGCGACCTCGTTTGCAGCTCTATGAAAAAAGGCACGGTATGTGCGGTAGTTTACTCCGCTTACGCATCGGATGCAACAAAGAAAAAGATAAGGCACAAAAGTGATTTTTACAACATACCCTCCATCGAGGTGGATATAGATACGGAGCACCTCGGTAAACAGCTCGGAAAAACATATGCCCCGGCAGTAATCGGTATAACCGACAGGGGCTTTGCCGAGCAGATTAAAAAGGCGACCGTATCCGAATAATATTAATCTTTGCAGAAAGGAAGTTTTCGTTAGGCGAAAACCGGTGACTCATATGGCTCAAATCAAGATATCACAGATATCTAAAGACTTTAATATGAAATCCAAAGAAATTTTGGACGAATTCAAGAATCTTGGAATGGAGAAAAAGAGCGGGGCTGTCGTTGAGACGGAGGAATTCGAAATATTTATCTCCCAATTGACAAAATCCCATCAGATTAAGGACCTTGATTCTTATCTTTCGGGTAAGTCTAAAATCGAATCGGTAAATAAAAAGGAAAAAACTGAAGAAAAAGCACCTGCTCCCGCAAAAGAGCAGCCGACGCTCGCGCAGCAAGAACCCAAGACAACAGCTCCGGAAGCAAAGCCGAATGTGAAGGAAGTGGCGAAGGTGAAAGCTCCGGAAGCAAAACCTGCTGCTAAGGAAGCGCCAAAAGCTCAAGCGCCTGAATCAAGACGGTACGATGCGAAGCCGGATAGGGCATACACTCCAAAGGAAAGACAGGACGATTCGAAAGCTTCTTATAAAAATGCCGCGCAGGAGTATAGGCCGAGAAACGACTTCCAGAGTCGTACTCAGGACAGAAAGCCCCAGTATCAAAGGTACAATGACCGTCCCCAAGAAGACCCGTTTGCAAAAAGACGCGAGAATATGAATCGTGCGGCTGAGGGCAAGCGTCCGCAGCAGGAATTCGGTCAGAACAGACCTCAGCAGAAGCCGCTGACAAGTGCACCGCAGTCCAAGCCGACGGTTGAGGTAAATACTACGTCGGGATTGCGTCCCGCGCAGCAAGCACAGCTTGAAAAGCAGCAAAAGCTTGCTAAACAGGCAGCGCAGAAGCCGGTGGAAAAGAAGCCCACCGCGCCCGCTAAAAAAGAAGAAAAGAAGGCGCAAAAGCACGAGTTCCGTACAATTACGCCATCTATCGATATGAGCAATATTAAGGGTGGAGTTAATATTCACACGGATTATAAAGCGGAGACACCCAAAACCCGTGTCGTAAATATGAGAACTTCTGACGTTAATCTTTCAAAATATGACGATAGATATAACGACCAGTATTATGCGATAGCAAATGGCTCTGATACTAAGGCATCGAAGCAAAAGCTTAAGAAGCAGGACAACAAGGGTCAGAACGCGAAGAGTGCTAAGGATAAGGAAAGAGCTGCTCAGGAAAAAATCAAGAAGCTTGAAGCCGAAAGAGCAAGAAACAAACAGCTTGAAATCACTGTTCCGGAAGAAATAACCGTATCCGAGCTTTCTGCACGCCTTAAGAAAACCTCTGCCGAGGTTATCAAAAAGCTCATGCTTATGGGTGAAATGAAGGGCGTTAACGACGTTGTTGATTATGCTACTGCCGAGCTTGTTGCAGACGAGTTTGGTGCAAAAGTAACAAAAGAAGTTGTTGTCACAATAGAAGAAAAGCTCTTTACGGAGTCGGAGGAAAATGAAGCCGACGTAGAAACAAGAGCACCTGTTGTTTGTGTTATGGGTCACGTTGACCACGGTAAAACCTCAATTCTTGACGCCATAAGACATACAAATGTAACAAAAGGCGAGGCAGGCGGTATTACCCAGGCAATCGGTGCATACCGCGTAAAAGCAAACGGACAGGATATCACATTCCTTGATACACCCGGTCACGAAGCATTTACTGCCATGCGTATGCGCGGCGCAAAATCTACCGATATTGCAATACTTGTTGTTGCTGCTGATGACGGTGTTATGCCTCAGACAATAGAAGCAATAAATCATGCAAAAGCAGCAGGTATTGATATTATAGTTGCTATAAATAAAATGGATAAGCCGCAGGCGAACCCCGATAATGTTCTCAATCAGCTTACCCAATATGAGCTTGTACCTGAAGCGTGGGGCGGTGACGTTATTTGCGTTCCTGTTTCTGCTCTTACCGGTATGGGTATTGACGACCTTCTTGAAAATGTGCTTCTCGTTGCAGAGGTAAAGGAGCTTAAGGCAAATCCGAACAGACGTGCAAGAGGTCTTGTTATAGAGTCTAAGCTCGACAAGGGTCGCGGTCCTGTGGCTACAGTTCTTGTTCAGAACGGAACCTTACATCAGGGTGATTACGTAATAGTAGGAAACGCAGTAGGACGTGTGCGTGCAATGATTGACGACAAGGGCAAAAACATAAAATCGGCAGGCCCCTCTGTTCCCGTTGAAATAGTTGGTCTTGATGACGTTCCCCAGGCGGGTGACGAGCTCAATGCTGTTGAGGATGAAAGAATGGCAAGAAATCTTGCCGAGCAGCGCCGTGAAAAGCAACGTCAGGAAATTCTTGCTGCAAACGCAAGAATGAACCTGGACGATTTGTTCAGCAGAATTTCCGACGGTGTTAAGACACTCAATATAATTGTTAAAGCAGATGTTGCCGGTTCGGCAGAGGCGGTAAAAGCATCTCTTATCAAGCTTTCAAATGACGAGGTAAAGGTTGCTGTAATTCACAGTGCTGTCGGAGGTATTACAGAGAGCGATGTTATGCTCGCTGCGGCTTCCAATGCGATAATAGTCGGATTCAGTGTTCGCCCTGATAAGAACGCACTTGATTCTGCTGAGAGAAACGGAGTCGATATCCGCACTCACCGCATAATCTACGAAATAATAGACGAGGTAGAGGCGGCAATGAAGGGTATGCTTGCTCCTACCTACAAGGAAAATCTTCTCGGTCATGCAGAGGTTCGTCAGACGATTCGCGTTCCAAACGTCGGAACTATTGCCGGATGCTATATCCGCGACGGTAAGATTACAAGACAGTCCAATATACGCATAGTACGTGACGGAATTGTGATATTTGAGGATAAAATTTCTTCTCTCAGACGATTCAAGGATGATGTTCGTGAGGTTAACGACGGTTACGAATGCGGTGTAGGACTCGAGAAGTTCAACGATATCAAGGAAGGCGATATCCTTGAAGCATTTATCATGGAAGAAATAGCAAGATAAAATACACGAAAACATACCCCCGTGTGACAAAAAGCACTTACGGAAAGCGATTTTTCGCCATCGTAAGTGTTTTTTTATTCTATGCTTATGAGAGCTTGTTGGCAGTTTTGGTCCATAAACACGCTTTTGTCAGCAAAATGTAAATTTAAGCTTTATCTATGTTTCTTGCATAGTGAAATATGTATTGCTGTGCAATGCCGGCGTATCTGCCAAGTGACATATAATCAAGGTCCCCGTCAAAGTATTCGTCTATCGCTCTTTTTATCCATACGTCAACAGGGAATGCTTCAAGGCATCCAAAGCCGAACAGAGCGACACAGGATGCCACCTTGAGTCCGACTCCTTTAATTTCCATCAAACAATCAACAGCATGTTGATAGGAACGAGCTGCACCAATCATATCAAGATTTATTTCACCTGTGTTGACCTTGAACGCTGCATCTAATAAATATTTGTATCTGAAACCTACCTTGGCTGCGGCAAGAACGTCGGGATTATTTAACACGTCCGCGGGTGTCGGGAAGCTGTAGCAACAGCCGCAGTCCTTGCATACCTTTTCATCGATACCACCGTCGACTTTCTTTAGAGGGCACTCCCTTCTTTTTTGCTGCAAGCTTATGTTTGCTCCGTATCCGGCGCAAATGCTTTTAATAATTTTTCGTATTCTCGGGATATTGTTGTTCTGAGACACGATAAATGAAAATAGTGCTTCCCAAGGGTCTTGCTTAAGAATGGCTATTCCGCGACCCGCTTCACTTGCCTCCTTTAATTTTGGATTTGAACACCTGCTTATTATATCCTCGCGTATTTTTTCATAGTCGGTATCAAGTGAAAAATAAGGGCGAAGAACTTTATCAAAATCCTCATCGCTTGCTTCATAGAATATAAGCTCCCCCGCTTTGCGCTGTCCGACAACAACGACAAGCCCGCCGATTACTGTCAGATATTCTATGTAATCAGGCGTTTGTGAAATCTTTTCATATCTGAAGCATTGACCGCATTCCAGCGTGTCCTTTAAGCTATAGTGACCGAGGTTTGACACGACAATGGCGCATCGCCCCGAAATTACTTCTCTTTTTTGAGAAAACATTTAATTTCTCCCTTGCAAATTGCTGTAGCATATTGTATAATTATACTTGTAGTATAATATTTTATATAATTTTAGCACATTTTGTCATGAGTTTCAACCCCTATAAGTTATTTTATAGGAGGTAGATAATTACTGTTGAGGAAAATATGGAACAAATTTACACTATACCGGTAAATGAAGCATTTGAAGCTGTAGCTGAAAAAAAAGAGTGTTCTTGTCCGTTTTGCGTGCTTTATAAAAAACTGCAGAATGATGAAATCGATATAATTCTCGGTGCCTCGATGATGGAGCCGGATATCCGAATGCGCACAAATGAGCTTGGATTTT
Source organism: Eubacteriales bacterium (assembly GCA_045534215.1). Lineage (GTDB taxonomy): Bacteria > Bacillota > Clostridia > Oscillospirales > CAG-272 > UBA1740. Next base: position 27,183 of record JAZSJG010000008.1, on the reverse strand, counting down.
GCGATTCTCACTACGCAATGATGCTTAAGCGCAAGCGTATGCTCGGTATGGGGCTTATCCTTGAAAGCCATCTTGCCGAGGTGGAAAAAACACTTGACGGCAGAGCTCTTTTGGGAAATAAGGCACAGTCGAGCATAAACGACCTTTTGAAGCTTGAGGAAAGCTGTTACGTGTGCTCGAGGATTGATAAAAATCTTTCTGCCATGATAGCAACTGCGGTTTACCTTTACGAAAGCGATTTTGAATTTGTAAAGCGCTTTGAACGGGTGCCTTATTTTTGCCTGCCTCACTATAGGAAAATGCTTGATTACGCCTCGAAAAAGCTTAACAAAAAGAGCTTCCGGAATATTTATGAGGCGGCACATAGCATAAATAAAAAATACATATCGGAGCTTCGCGGTGACGTTTCTTGGTTCTGTAAGAAATTTGATTACAGATATGACGAGGAGCCGTGGTACAATTCGAAGGACTCTGTACAGCGTTCAATAAAATTTCTCTCGAGCGACTTCGGGCGGGACGAGTGAAAGTGATTTTTACTTTTGATTCATACAAAATAAGTTGCCGATTCTCGCGGCAGAACGGAGAATAAAATGATAATCGAAAAAATCAATATTAACACTTTCGGTATGCTTACCGATATGACGCTTGAATTTTCCGATTCCATAAACGTAATAGAAGGGCAGAATGAAGCGGGAAAAAGTACTATTGCCGCTTTTATAAAATATATGCTCTACGGATTTAGCACGACACCGGGCGATGAGGAGATATCAGAGGTTACAAAGCGTCTTAACTGGGATACGGGCGTTGCCGGCGGCTCTATGACGGTGCTTGTCAAGGGAAAGAGATATTTAATAACCAGAAGCACAACCCGCGTTGAAAATTCGGGAAGAAACGCGTACAAAGAGGAGTGCGCTATACTTGACCTTGAAACAGGTTCTCCGGCTTTTGGAAAGGTTCCGGCAGGAGAGGTTTTCTTCGGGGTAGACCGTGAGCTGTTTGAGAATACGGCATTTATAGGACAAATCGGCGACCCGAGAATTAACGAGGGTTCAGTTAAGGAGTCGATAGAAAATATTTTGTTCTCAGGAAGCGAAAGACTGAATAATCAGCGCGCTGCATCGAGAATTGCCGTAAAGATGGAAACAATACTCCACAAAAACGGAATGGGCGGTGTCATAACAGACCTTATGAGAAAGGCAGACGACCTTGAGGTGCGCTTTAAGCGTGCCGATGAGGATAACAAGCTCATACTTGTTAAAGAAGCAAAGCTGCACGAAATTAAACAGGCAAGACAAGAGGAAGTTGACAAGAAGGAAAAACTGATAGACCTCGACCTTTGCTATAAAAACGTGCTTATAATTCAGGATTTTGACCGTCTTCATGCACTTGAGCGTGAGTATGATGAGAAAAACGATGAGTACAATGCGTACATAGCAGAGAATACTCGCCAGGGCTTCGTTCCCACCGTCCAGTATCTTACAGATATAGCCGTTGCCAGAAGAACAGTTGACGATGCGTATAAAAATCTCAAGGATGCCGATAAGCTCTATATGGATGAGAAAAACGCTATCGGTATTACAAAAGAAACAGAAAATGCAATCGCCATATCGGATAAGCTTGGTGGTGAGGCAGAGATACTTGCGAACGCTAAAGCTGTACGAATGAATATTATAAAGAACATTGCTGCACTCATAGGTGCAGGTCTTGTGGCTTTGGCATCAATAATTTTTGAAATAGTGGCAAAGGGAGCACTTGCAACAGTGCTTCCAAGACTCGCTTTCGGACTGCTCGGAGCTGCAGGTGTCGCTGCTGCAGTAACTATGGTGCTTTTCTTCCTAAGAAATCAAAAGCGTCAAAAGGCGCTTGAGGAAAGCTTCTCAACATCATCATACCAGGAGCTTCGTGCAAAGGTTGAAGTGATAGCTGAGGCGCGTGCAAAGCGTGACGGTATGATTAGAAGCACAGAGAATGCGAAAGCGGCTCTTGAAAGAGCAAAAATCGCTTACGAGAAGGCAAAGAATGAATTGCTCGAGGTTATTTTACGCTGGGGAGAAGAGCCCCCTCGCTCTTCACTTAACGAATTTCTTGACGGGCTTGAACAGAATGTAAGAGATTTCATTGACGGAGAAAAGAAGATTCTCGATGAGCGTCTTGCAATTGAAATAAGGGTAAGAGAGCTAAGAGGACTTCTGTCGGATAAGAGTGAGATAGATATAAGAGGTCAAGTTCCTCCGCTGAAGAGAAAGGTGCTTAATGAAATAGATTATGACACCATTGTTGAGGGAATAGAGGAGTGCAAGATTAGAATATCTGCATTCGACGTGCTTGCCGAAGAGGTTGAAAATGAGCTTTCTGAACTCAAAACTCGCGCCATAGACCCCGGTGAGCTTTATTCTAAAATGCAGGCAAACGACGAAAGAATAGAAGAGCTTAAGCTGCAGCACAAGGCATATTATCTTGCTCTTGGTGCGATTGAAAATGCAAGCGATAATCTTCGCGAGGCAATATCTCCGCGTCTTGCTGAATATTCAACCGCGCTTATGGAGGTTATGACGGATAGCAAATATACTTCGTTTGATGTAAACCATGGTCTTAAAGTAACGTTTAAGGACTATCTTGGCAAGGATAAATCAGTAGATTTTCTTTCCGGCGGAACAAGAGACCTTGCTTATATTGCAGTGCGAATGGCACTTGTTGACATGCTGTATGCGGAAAAGCCCCCCGTCTGCTTCGACGAGAGCTTTGCACACCAGGATAACATAAGAGCCAAATCAATGATGAAAGCTATTGCGTCCCTTGCCAAAGAAGGACATCAGAGCTTCGTTTTCACTTGCAGAGCGAGAGAATCCGCTCTTGCAAAGGAGCTCTCTGACAAGACGGCTGTCTTCAAGCTTTCACGCACAGAAGAGGCATTAATTTAATTTCAAAATGTAACGTTTCAAGAAAGGATAAGGCAATGTTGAAGGATAAAAAAGTGCTGGTTGTTGGAAGTTCTAATATGGACCTCTCTATGAACGTTTGTAAAATACCCGCACCGGGTGAAACACTTATAGACGATGGCGGCGTATCATATACACCCGGCGGTAAGGGTGCAAATGCAGCAATAGCATTTCGCAAGCTGGGTGCTGAGGCAATTTTCTGCACGCGTCTTGGCGCAGACCTGCACGGACAAAAGCTTTATTCTTATTTCAAGGAGCAGCAGCTTAATACCTCGTACGTAAAGGTTGACAGGGAAAACCCCACCGGATTTGCCGCAATAATGAAGGATGGCGAGGGACAAAATAGAATAATTTATTATCCCGGAGCAAATCTGAAAATAATGCCCGACAATATCGCAGAGGCATTTACTTCTAATCCCGAAGCACTGTATGTCGGCTTCGAAAGCTCATTTGAAACCGCACTTTACGCCTCGCGTATAGCTTCTGCAAAGGGGATTCCGATTTTTGTAGACGGAACACCGGCGGATAAGAATTATCCGCTTGAATCTCTTCCGCCCGTTGAAGTTTTCTCTCCAAATGAAACCGAAACGCTGGAATACACGGGTATACTTCCCGCCGGAGCAGAGTCATCACTGCGTGCTGCTCATGCACTTTTCAGGCGTGTAAAATGCAAGTATATTGTAATAAAGCAAGGTGCAAGAGGAGTATTTATATACGACGGCAAGCATTACAGCATGGTCCCCTCATACAGACCCGATAAAATTGTTGATACAGTAGCAGCAGGCGATGCGTTTACCGCTGCTATGACACTTAAGTATCTTGAAAACGGAAATATCATTGAGGCGTGTCGATTTGGTGCTGCAGCAGGTGCTATAGTCGTTTCGCGCGTGGGAGCATCTATATCAATGCCTACCGAAAGCGAAATTATAGAATTTGTTTCAAAGCGTCCGATACAGTAATGCAACTATCTGATTTTAATACGGAGGTGATTTTATGAATTATAATTTTTTTGAAACCTCATTTCCATCACATGACGGTAAGCATACCGTTTACGCAGAAGTATATACTCCTAAAACGACTGCGGCAAAGGGAGTAATTCAGTTAGCCCACGGAATGATTGATTACGTTGGCAGATATAGGGAGCTCGCGGACTATCTTACCGGACAGGGATATATTTTTGCAGGACATCATCATCTAGGTCACGGTAAAACAGCTGCTTGCCGCGATGAGCTTGGATTTTTTTGTGAAAAGAACGGCGTTGAAACTGTTGTTGCTGATATGCACACTATGAATAAGTACTTACGTACTACGTATCCTTCTCTTCCGCTGATAGTTTTCGGACACAGCATGGGCTCGTTTATAACACGTCTTTATATTGAAAAGCATCCGCACAGCATACAAAAAGCAATAATACACGGAACATCAGGTCCGAACGGGCTTTTGCCCTTCGGCAAGGCACTCGCAAAGCTTATAAAGCTTGTAAAGGGACCGATGCACCGCAGTGGACTTATAAAGAATCTGGCATTCGGCTCTTATAATAAAAAATTCCCTAAGGAAGAGGGCGACGTAGCATGGCTCACTAGGGAAATCCCACTGGTTATCGGCCGCTCGGAAGATAAGTTTACTAATTTCGAGTTTACCGTATCGGCATATATAGACCTCTTCGAAATGATACAGAAATGTAATACTAAAGAGTGGTTTGACAATTATCCAAAGGAGCTTCCGACGCTCGTAATAAGCGGAGATATGGACCCTGTTGGAAATTATGGCAAGGGTCCGGATTATATATATAAAAAGTTGCTTATAGCAGGATGTAAGTCCGTATCGCTTAAAATGTATGAAGGAGCAAGACACGAATTGTTTAATGAAACAAACCGCGGGGAAGTTTTTTCAGATATAGTTCGTTGGATAGAGTCTTAAAATGATAAAATGTCTTGCAATTACAGGCCCTACCGCAGCGGGCAAGACTGCTCTTTCGATAGCATTGGCGAAGGAAATTTCAGCAGAAATAATCTCATGCGACTCCATGCAAATCTATAAAGGCATGGATATAGGCACGGCAAAGGTAACTGACGAGGAAACAAAGGGCATAAAGCATCACTTGATTGACATTCGATTGCCAAAGGAGCAGTATAGCACAGAGGAATACAGAAAGGATGCCACCCTGGTTGCAAAGGATATATCTGCAAGGGGGAAAATACCTCTTTTTGTAGGCGGTACAGGACTCTATATCGATACTCTTGTCAGAGCATGCTCAAACGAAGTCGCGGCAAGTGACCCGGCTTTTCGTGATAAAATGCTTGAGTCAATAAAGAGCGAGAGGGATGTTGATGCGTTGTGGAATAGGTTGAGCGAGGTAGACCCCGTGTCAGCCGAAAAAATACATAAAAACAACGTAAGGCGTGTTATACGTGCACTCGAGATATACGAAACCACGGGAAAGCCGAAGAGCTATTTCGACGAGCTTTCAAAAAAGACGGCATCAGATATTTCACTCGGAATGATAACTCTTGATTTTCATAATAGGGAAAATCTTTACAAAAGAGTAAACGACAGAGTGGACTTAATGATAGAGCAAGGACTTCTTTCGGAGGTACAAAACCTCTACTTCTCAGGGCAGCTTGTGCCCGGCACAACAGCAAGTCAGGCAATCGGCTACAAGGAAATTGTAGAATATATTGAAGGTAAGTGTGAGCTTTCTGAAGCTATAGAAAACCTCAAGATTTCCTCGCGCAGATACGCAAAAAGACAGCTCACCTGGTTTCGCCATGAGCTTGACGTAGAGCGTATATATCTCGATTCGGAAGACGGAGCTTTGCTTGATTTCGACGAATTGACTTCAAAAGTGCTTTGTGCAGCAAAAAAACTAATTAAAAATATCAAAGGTAAAAATCAATGAGAGCAAATGAGTTAAAGGAAATTATAAAAAACGGTGCGTTGGAGAAATATTCTCATATCTACAGAGATACTGAAAGCGAAAAGCAAAGATTTTTGGCGGCAATAGATCGCTTCACGGACCTTTACGGAGATGAGAGGGATATTGAAATATTTTCAACTCCCGGCAGAACCGAAATCGCAGGTAATCATACCGACCATAATCACGGCAAGGTTCTTGCCGGCTCGATAACCAAGGATATTATCGCGATAGTTTCAAGGAACGAGGATGGAATTATAAATTTCTCGTCCGACGGTTATCCAAAGGACAAGGTTAAAATTTTCGATACACAAAACCCAAAAGCATTCAAGAAATTCACTTCTGCAGCTTTGATTGCGGGCATGGTAAACGGATTCTCAGAAGAAGGATACAGCGTTGGCGGATACGATGCTTATTCGACTTCGAGTGTTGAAAAGGGCAGCGGGCTTTCCTCATCTGCTGCATTTGAGGTAATGGTAGGAAATATTTTGAACTACCTATACAATGACGGAAAAATTGATAATGTGAAAATAGCCAAAATAGCTCAATATTCCGAAAACGAGTATTACGGCAAGCCCTGCGGTCTTATGGATCAGATGGCGTGTGCTGTGGGCGGAATGGTTTATATAGATTTCGAAAATCCAAAGGACCCCATAATTGAACCGATAGAATTCAATCTCAATGATGCGGGGTATTCGCTTTGCATAGTTAACACGGGCGGCAATCATGCCAACTTAAATGACGATTATGCCTCTGTGCCGGGAGAGATGAAGGCGGTAGCTAAGCTGCTCGGCAGAGATGTTTTGCGCGGACTTTCCGAAGAGGAAATAATGAAAAATGTCATGAATATACGCCGAGTTGTCGGCGACAGAGCCGTTCTTCGTTCTATCCACTTCATAAGGGAGAACGAAAGAGTAACTAAAATGAAAGAGGATATAAAGTGCGGAAAGCTCAAAAGCTTCTTCTCCGGAGTTGTGGCGTCCGGACGCTCCTCGTTTGAATATTTGCAAAACGTTTATACAACAATTAACGTAAAGGAACAAGGACTGTCCCTCGCCCTCGCAATGACTGAGGGTTACCTCGCAGGCAAAAATGCTGCATTCAGAGTTCACGGTGGCGGATTTGCGGGAACTATACAGGCATACGTTAAAAACAAAGACGTAAGCGAATACTTTAACCTCATGGAATCAGTTTTCGGTGCGGGCTCTGTAACCGTTCTCGGTATAAGACCGGTAGGTGCATGTAAGCTCTTCTAAAGTCCGATTTATCGTACAGATGGCGATGTATAATAGTGACAGAAAAACGTAAAGGAGATTGAAAATGGCAACTAAAAAAACAGCGGCAAGTGCGGCAGAAAAGAACGCACAAGCAGATAAGAAGGCAGCTCTTGAAACAGTAATGGCGAGAATTGAAAGAGAGTGTGGCAAAGGTTCTATAATGCGCCTTGGCGAGAACAGTAAGATGAACGTATCGGCTGTTTCAACAGGTTCACTTACTCTTGACTTCGCGCTTGGAATCGGCGGTATTCCGAGAGGTAGAATAACCGAAATTTACGGTCCTGAATCTTCCGGTAAAACAACTATCGCTTTGCATGTTATAGCAGAGGTGCAGAAGCAGGGCGGAGAAGCAGCGTTTATTGACGCAGAGCATGCACTCGACCCCGTGTATGCAAAAAAGCTTGGTGTAGACATTAACAACCTGCTTGTTTCTCAGCCGGACTGCGGTGAACAGGCACTCGAAATTGCAGAAACTCTCGTTAATTCGGGCGCAATAGATATAATTGTTATAGACTCTGTAGCAGCACTTGTTCCCCGTCAGGAAATCGAAGGGGATATGGGAGCATCCCATGTAGGCGTACAGGCACGTCTTATGTCGCAGGCAATGCGTAAGCTCTCCGGTTCTATAGCAAAATCTAACTGCATAGTTATCTTTACAAACCAGCTTCGTGAAAAGGTTGGAGTTATGTACGGCAACCCGGAGGTAACCACGGGCGGACGTGCTCTTAAATTCTATGCTTCGGTAAGAATTGACGTACGTCGTGCGGAGGTTCTTAAAAACGGAAGTGAGGTTTATGGCTCTCACACCAAATGCAAGGTCGTTAAAAACAAAGTAGCTCCCCCCTTCAAAACAGCGGAATTTGATATTCTTTACGGCACGGGTATATCCAAATCCTCTGAAATAATCGATATGGCTCTTCAGCTTGAAATAGTTGAAAAGAGTGGCGCGTGGTTCTATTTTGAGGGTGAGCGTCTTGGACAGGGTAAAGAAAACGTAAGAAAACGTATCGAATCGGAAAAGGAGCTTATGGACAAGCTTGAAGCTATGATTACCGAAAAAATTAAATCACACCCCATCGATGAGGATGCTCTTTCCGATGATGAGTTCGAGATAAACGATTTTGAGGATATGTAATACTTATACTGACACGGCTCGGTTTTCCCGAGCCAAGTCTTATTAAAAGAGGTATCGCACTTGAAGGTAATTTATTTAAGGGATGCAAAGGAACGCGGATATATCAGAGTCGGTTTTTTGTGTGACGGTAAAAAGGAGGAGTACTGCGTAAGCAGCTCGGATTATCGCGGAGCAGGTGAATTAAGGTGCGGCGACTCCTTGTCGAAAGAGCAGAGGGAATTGCTTTTTTTGGCAGATATGCGCTACCGTGCTAAAAAAAAGGCACTTAATATCCTCTCATACGGTGATAACAGCGAGAAAATGCTATACCTTAAGCTCTGTAGGAGTGGTATAGATAAATCGGTCGCAAAGGAAACGGCAAGGCAAATGGTCGGCTTAGGATATATAAACGATATTCGCCAAATAAAGCGCCAGGTCGTAAATCTTGCCACACTTTCAAATCAAGGTCCTCTTAAAATTATACCTAAGCTTGTGGCAAAGGGATATAGTAAAAACGAAGTTGAGGAAGCAATTTCAGAGCTTTGCGATTCGGGAGAAATTGATTTTTTGGATATTCAAAAAAAGCTCTTAGAATCATCCGGCATCGAGGAAAAAGATTCTTCGGATGCAAGAAAAATTCTTTACAAACACGGGTTTTATATATGTTAAAAAGATTTATTTCCTATTACAAGCCGCATATGCCGCTTTTCATATTCGATATGTTTTCTGCGGTAATTGTTGCTGCGGCAAGTCTTTTCTATCCCACGATAGTTAAGAATCTTATGAATGAGTACGTAAACGACACAACACCGACTCGCCTTATATATTGGTCCTTGATTTTGCTTGTTATTTACGCATTAAAGGCATTTTTCAATTATATTGTCGGATACTACGGTCACGTTGTGGGCGTAAGAATGCAAAAGGATATGAGACGTGACCTTTTCAAGAAATATGAGTCACTGCCATTTTCCTATTTCGACAATCACAAGACGGGAGATTTGCTTTCAAGACTTACAAGCGACCTTTTTGATGTGTCCGAGCTGGCACACCACGGTCCTGAGAATGTTTTTCTCTCGGTCCTTATGTTAATCGGCTCGTTTATAATTCTTGTAAATATTAACCTGACACTTACACTCATAATGTTTGCGACGGTTCCGTTCATAGTTTTATTTTCACTTCTGTCGAGGCGTAAAATGCAGTCTGCAATGAAAGCATCAAGAGTGCAAATGTCGGCTATAAACTCGGCGGTTGAGAATTCTGTGACAGGTATAAGAGAAGCAAAAGCGTATGTTGCGGAGCATCATGAAATATGCAAATTCAATGAGTCTAATAAGATGTTTGCTCACTTCAGAAGCAAAGCAATGTTCTCTCTTGGATTTTTCCACGCGATAATGCAGTTTCTTACAGACTTGCTTTATCTTGTAGTCATTTTTGCAGGCGGTCTTTTTTTGCAAAACGGATTGATTGACGCGGGAGAGTTTGCGGCATTCGTTTTATATATCAGCATGTTCTTAAACCCCATAAACCGCTTTATAGCGCTCTTCGAGCAGCTTCAGGAGGGAATGTCGGGTTTTGCTAGGTTTCATGAAATAATGAATGAAAATGAAGAGGTGGACGAGGGCAAAATTGAAATTGGAACAATCAAGGGTGACGTAAGATTTGAAAACGTTACATTCGGATATTCCGATGCCGAAACGGATACAAAGAAAAACGTTATATCAGACCTAAACCTTCATATACGCGCAGGAGAGATGCTTGCATTGGTAGGACCTTCCGGCGGTGGAAAGAGTACTCTTTGTAACCTCGTTCCAAGATTTTACAACGTGGATACCGGAAGAATAACTATCGACGGAGTTGATATAAGAGATATTACACTTCACAGCTTGCGTAAAAATATCGGTATGGTTTCTCAAAATGTGTTTCTCTTTGACGGAACAGTCAGAGAAAATATCGCCTACGGTAACCTTGATGCAACCGATGAGGAAATAATAGAGGCGGCAAAAAAGGCAAATATACACGACTATATTATAACGCTTGATAAAGGATACGATACAGAGGTTGGAGAAAGAGGAGTAAAGCTATCAGGCGGTCAGAAGCAAAGAGTCGCAATAGCAAGAGTGTTCCTTAAGAATCCGTCGCTTTTGATTTTAGATGAGGCGACAAGTGCGTTGGACAATGCTACAGAGATGCAAATTCAGGCATCGCTTGAACAGCTTTCACACGGCAGAACCGTAATAGTCGTTGCACATCGTCTCTCCACGGTTAAAAATGCCGACGAAATAGTTGTAATAGATTCCAACGGTATAAAAGAGAAGGGAACGCACGAGCAGCTGCTTAGTATCAACGGCGAATATAAAAAGCTTTATTCTTATCAGTTTAAGGATGCGGCAGTCCGTTAAAAATTATAAAATAAAAGAGTGAATAAAACAGTTTGATTACTGTAATATTCACTCTTTTTGCTGAGCTTATATTTTTATGAGTCAGATAAAGTTTAGACTCTAAACATAATGTCCCCATAAGTAGGCATTGGCCAATACTCTCGTGCGGTGAGCACTTCCATTGAGTCTACAAGATGGCGAAGCGCCTGCATCTTTTGCTCCACTACATCTTTATAGTAGAACGCTGCTTCCTCAACACATTTTTTTCCGACGGCAATTTTTTCGGCGCGCTCAAGTGCGGAATAAGCATCGTAGGTCCTGGAAATAAGAGTTGAAAGCTTTTCAATCAAATCAAGCTCGAAAGAGAGGGGGGCGTTCGCAAGAGCTGCGCGCTTTGCGTTAACTCCATCTGAAAGCTTTGCAACATACTCGCTGACCGCGGGAAGAATGTCCCTTGAGGTCATCTCGAGCATGGTTTTGGCTTCAATATTCTTTATCTTTCGGTAGCTCTCAAAGAATATTTCGCGACGCGAGCGCATTTCGGATTCACTCATTACTCCGAATTTTGTAAATAGGGCAACGTTTTTATCACTTGTAAATTCAGAGAACGCCTCGGGGGATGTTTTGAAATTGCAAAGCCCTCTTTCCTTAGCTTCCTTTTCCCATTCCTCCGAATAAGAGTTTCCGGAGAAGAGTATACGCTTATGCTTTGCAAGTGTTCTTTTAAGAAGCTCATTAAGTGCCGAATCAAAGTCCTCAGCATTCTCAAGCTCGTCTGCGAACTCCTTAAATGAGTTGGCAACAGCTGTATTCAAGACGATATTTGCAAGAGCAATGTTTTGAGATGAACCAACCATTCTGAACTCAAATTTATTCCCTGTAAAAGCAAAGGGAGATGTTCTGTTACGGTCTGTATTATCCTTGCGTATAGACGGAACGGCGGGTATGCCGAGCGACATGTATTTTGCGTTTTTATTAGAATAAACCGAGCCCTCTATAATAGAGTCAACAATCATATCAAGCTCTTCACCAAGAAAAATCGAAATAATGGCAGGCGGAGCTTCATTTCCGCCAAGACGGCAGTCGTTTCCTGCTGTAGCAGAAGAAATTCTAAGCAAATCCTGATATTCGTCAACCGCCTTTATCACAGCCGTAAGAGTAAGGAGGAAAAGCTTATTATCTGCAGGATTCTTGCCTTGCTTCAAAAGGTTCATACCGCCATCGGTTGCAAGTGACCAGTTGTTATGCTTGCCGGAGCCGTTAACTCCAAGGAATGGCTTTTCCGCAAGAAGACAGGTCATTTTGTATTTTGAAGCGATTTTGCGCATATACTCCATTGTAAGAAGATTTTGGTCAACAGCTATATTGGTATTAGCAAAAATAGGCGCTAATTCGTGCTGCGCCGGAGCTGCCTCGTTGTGCTTCGTTTTTGCGGAAATACCTAACTTCCACAGCTCCTTGTCAAGCTCTTGCATAAATGCGCTGACTCTTGGACGCAGAATTCCGAAATAATGGTCCTCAAGCTCCTGTCCTTTAACCGCGGGAGCACCGAAAAGAGTTCTGCCGCAGTAAAAAAGGTCGCGCCTTGCCTTAAAGTCCTCTTCATCTATGAGGAAATATTCCTGCTCCGCACCTACGGTGGGAATAATTCTTTTGGTTAGAGTATCTCCGAAGAGCTTGAGGATACGAAGCCCTTCTGTGTTTATTGCATCCATAGAACGTAATAGGGGAGTCTTTGTGTCAAGCGCTTCTCCCGTATAAGAGCAGAATGCTGTAGGTATGTAAAGAGAGCCGTCCTTAATAAAAGCATAGGATTCGGGATCCCAAGCCGTGTATCCTCTTGCCTCAAAGGTCGCACGTAAGCCGCCCGATGGGAATGATGAAGCGTCCGGTTCGCCTTTTATGAGCTCTTTGCCGGAAAACTCCATAATAGCCTTTCCACCGCCGACAGGAGTAAGAAAGGCATCATGCTTTTCGGCAGTAACTCCTGTTAATGGTTGGAACCAATGTGTGAAGTGCGTTGCTCCATGCTCTATTGCCCAGTCCTTCATCGCACCTGCTACGACGTCTGCAATACCGGGGTCTATTTCTTTGCCCATTGCCATTGTGTTAAGCAGGGATTTATAAACCTCTTTAGGCAGTCTTTCCCGCATAACGTCCTCGCTGAAAATCTGCGTGGCGAATATTTCGGGTATCCTCTCTTTACTGTCCATTTTAGTGTCCAACTTTCTTGTCTTTTTAACTTATGGATATATTATATACTAAGTAAAAAGAAATGTCAATTGTGCTTTTTCAATATTTTGTCCTACCAAAAACAATAGACTATTGACTTTTTTTATAGCGTTTGTTATAATAAATAAATGTAGTCAAAAAACATAGTTGAAAAAAGAACTTGTAATAATAAGGACTTGTAAATGTATTATATAACTCTTGATCTTGAGTGGAATCAGGCGTACGCTGAGAAAGCAATAGCCGTTCAGAAGCGCCTTTGCCGTCGCCTGCGCGGTGAGGTAATACAAATAGGTGCCGTAAAGCTTGACAAGAATATGAGACCGTGCGGCTCTTATCAGGTTATAGTAAAGCCAAAGTATTTCAAAAAAATACACAAGCACGTTTCGGTACTCACAGGCATAACGCAAAATCAGATAGACCTCGGTGTCGGATTACCCGAAGCAATAGAAAAGTTTCGCAAATGGTGCGGTAAAAATTTTGTTTTCTTAACTTGGGGACCGGATGATATCCCGATGCTTAAGGAAAATTTCGGTGTCCATGGACTTGACACTAACTGGCTCGATTCCAATTACGACCTTCAAAGAATCTTCAACAGACAAACTGATGATTCAACAAAGCAAAGATCTCTTGAATATGCGATGGAGCATTTTGAAATACCTCAAACACTTCCTGCACACGATGCTCTCAACGATGCTTATTTTACTGCGCTCGTAGCAGAAAAGCTTAATGTTCAAGAGGGAATTAGAACTTACAACGAAAGACGCGGCTCTTTAATATCGGACACGGTTTTAGGCGACGCGGATGCAGGAGACGACGGTTACGTTACAATATCCGAGCTGCTCGACGATGAGGTGGTAAAAGCTCCCGTTTGCCCCATATGCGGTGAAAAGCTCACTCTTTCGCTAAGACCTTTGCACAGTAAGGGGCAGCGATATACCTACCTTTATAACTGTAAAAAGGATGGGAAATTTTTCATAAGCTTGAAGCTTCACCGCAATTTCAATGAAACATGGCGAGCAAGAAGGACTGTTGAAAATGCCGATGAAATTAAAATAGAAGAATTCAAGAAAAACCTTGAGCGAAGCAATATTATTAAAAGAAAATCTAATAGGAGAAGACAAAAACGAAAGACAAAGCCGACTGATTCCACCTCAAAAGCAGCAGAATAATCTTGAAATTTTTCTGGTTTGAGCCGCAAATTACATAAAAAAATGAAAAAATTGAAAAAAATATAAAAAAGATGTTGCTTTTTTGAAATTATTATGTTAGAATATTATTACAATCAGTTATGCTTTCTCTTTGTATGGAGGTAATACGAATGCAGTATGAAAGTCCTACATGTGAGATTGTATTGCTCGAAACTGTTAACTGCAGTATTGGCGAAAGTTCCGATAAGGACACTCCATTGGTTCCATTCTTCGGAAACATTCCAAATGCTTAGTTTTTGAGTTATACTTTCTACATGAAAGAAAGCAAAAGGCGCACCCACCCAATCGGTGCGCCTTTATTTTTTTAGAATTCATAAAAAAGCACTTGCGCTTGCGGTAAACACCGTTTCGCGTAAGTGCTTTTTTGCATATAGAATTTGTCAAATAAATTTTCTCAAAAATACAGTCTAGTCAACTCTGTCCTTAGTCTGTACTTCGGTAGATTCAACTTTTTCTATTCCGACAAGCTCGGTATTCTCAAAGAAGGGCACGTCTGCGATAACATAAGGATGTCCCTTTTTGTTGTTAATAACCTTAAAGCTTTCGGGAGGAGTTATCGGATTTAAGTTCTCGCGTCCGTCCGAAAGAGTGGGGAGGTGAATATTGTATTCCGTAGCAGGTGTTTCATGTGCCATGCCAGGTTTCTTCGTTAAGAAAAGTCTTATAGGCAAAAGCTCGGGATTAAGAAGCTCAAGATTGTCAATTTCAACACTCGGGAAGTAGCACTTGTAACCGAAATTATGGTTAGTGTAGCAGAATCCAAATACATATATTGCGCTCTTCTTAACTACCTCTTCATTAGGGAATACCTTACAGTTCTTAAAGGTAATTTTTCCGCGCCAGGTAGAGCCGTAATCACGGCGCAGATTTATAAGACAGCAATCCTTAAGCTCTATAAGGGTGTTTTCAATAAGCATATCTCCTGTACCGATAAGGTTTATCATGGAAACATGGCAGTTTATAATTTTTCCGTTGCAAAGTCCTTGGTGTGCGTCGTAACGGGTTATTTCAGAGCTGTCGTAAACCATGTTTTTGCAGAAGCTTGTTCCTCCAAGACCCCAATACTCCAGCTTTTTCGTAAGAGGGTTTTCCTGCATGCTTAAAATTTTTGTAAGATTTCCTTCGCTGTCTCTTTTGTAGAAATTCGACTGCTTGCAGTTCTTCAAAACTATATTATTAGTAAGTCCTGCGCTGAAGCCATACGTGCCGGGCGTATAATATCTGCGAGCGGTTACAATGCAATCTTCGATAAAGATGTTGTTCGCGTTCAATGCGTTGAAAAAGCCCCTGTAAGCAGGACCGTATACGCCTTTTGCCTGGTCTTCAACAGAAATTTCACCGGTAATGTAATGCTTGATATTTTTTATTGTAGTGTTGGAGCGGGAAATGATAAGGTTACGAAGGAAATATGATTTGTTCAAATTTTTAACCGTACCGTCGGGAAGATGTTTTACGGTGTCTATTTGGCTTGCACGGGTTATAAAGGTTGCATTTTTAATTACAATCTTAGGTAAATCTATTTTGATAACCTCAACCTTTGTTATCTTGTCGTAGTCGTACATAAGAGGTGTTGTGGGGTCAACGTTACCGTCCTTGTCAAGCACAACCAGCTCATGCTGAGGGTTTCCCAAATTCGCGTTAGGGCCAAATCTTATGTAATGACGGACATCGTCATTGTAAAGAACTATCATTGCGGGATATCCGAGACCAAGGTCAATTTTTTTGGTGGATATTCCGATTTTGGGTAGCTTCGCTATTTCCTCTTGTGAAAGCTCAAATGATTCCTCATAAGGTAATATTTTGAAAACAGGGGAATTGAAATCTCTGTTCTTGCCCTCCGCGTGAGCAATATCCGTGTCGTCAATTATGATGGTGGCTTCGTTCCAGTCTGTAGGAGTCTTTATGACTATCTGGCGCGCTATTCCATCCTTTTCGGTTGTCGTAATTCGGTATGATTTTCCCGCTTCTCCAACAACCGGAAGATTATGTTCGTTGGCATAATCGTGGGCATTCATGAGTGCCTCGAAGTCATTTTCAACTCCGTCTCCCACAGCGCCAAAATCGGCATAGCAGACGGGGCGTGTAAGTGTTTTTTCATTATTCATATCAGTTACCTCCTGAAAATATTATCATAATTAATTCTGTCGAAGTATAAGGAATATTAAGGAATAGCAAAATACTTTTCCCTAATTTCAATTCCCGAAATCTCAGTATACCTCAAAATAGGCGCGTAATAAATAAAATATTTTATATCCGCTTTATTGTTGATTACCTTGATGTAAGACGGGGGAGTCAAGGGGTTTATATTTTCGGTCTTTCCATCCTTCAAGGTTGATAAATGCAAATTCGGCTCTGTTATTACCGAATCGTAGCCGTCTACAGACCGCGAAGACCCGGTCGTTACCATACAAATTGAGGCAGTATGTCCGCCCTCCTTGAATGAGAGGTTGTCTACGATAAGATTTGCCATGTAGCATTTGTATCCGAAATTGTGATTGTTCCACTTTTGACCCAACAGATATATGGTAGAGCCGTATGTTCTTAAATCAATTACAGAGTCCTTAAGTGTGACAGTGCCGTTCCAGGTAGAGCCGTAATCATTACGCATATTAAGCACGGTTGAAGCAGTAAGAACTATCGTAGTGTTCTCTATAAGCAAATCTCCACCGCCAATAAGATTTATCATATTTACGGTAGAATTAAGAATTTTGCCGTTGTAAAGTCCCTCGTGAGCATCAAAGCGTGTAAACATACAGCCGTCATATACCATGTTTTTGCTGTAGCTTGAACCGCCGAGTCCCCAGTATTCTCTTCCGACGGTGCTAACGGTATCGGTTGGATTTCCTTCTGAATCAAGCTTGTAGAAATTAGATTGAGTACAGTTTTTGAAAAGAATATCGTTAGACATTGTTACGCTTAAGCCGTAAGTACCGGGTGAAAAGTAACGCCGCGCTGTAAATACGCAATCCTCGTACGTAACGTTGTTTGCATATTTGGTCGTATAAAACCCCCTGTAAGGAGGCCCTTCCAAGCCCTGCTTTTCTTCTTTAACAGTGAATTCGCCTACGACGTAGTGGCTAAGCCCTTTTATAAGCGTGTTTGAACGAGTTACCTGAAGACCCCGCGAAAAGTAGGCAGTATGCCTGTCTTGACCAACCGAGATGTCCTTGCGGCTCGCCTTGGTTGTAACAGTACCTCCCGTAACGGTCAGCGGCTCAAGGTCAATTCTGTATGCTTCAATAGATGTAACCTTGTCATAGTCAAGCAAAAACGGTGTTGAGGGGTCAATGTTGCCGTTTTCATCTATGATAACAAGCTCGCTTTGCACACCACCGGAATTTGCATTACTTCCGTATCTCACGTAGACCGAATGATTCTTGTTTGTTACAACAAGCAGTGCGGGGTATCCGAGATTAACGTTGAGCTTTACAGTATTACGTCCCACGTGTCCGAGATTTTCAATAACGTCCTTTGGTATATATACACTTTTGTAGGGAGATGCTACGTTGAATATACTGTGCTCATAAAGCCCCGTTCCGTCAAATGAGCTTATGTTTGTATCGTCTATTATGAATTTTGCGTCCGTCCATATGACGTCTGTCATAATGGTAATTGTGCTGACTCCGCGTCCTTCAAGACGCGTGTCGCTTATGTAATATTCGGCGTTCTCTGTTGCAACTACCGTCTGCCCCGAAAGATTTGCAAATTCGTGAGCAAGAAAAAGCGATTCAAAGTCGTTTGTTATCCCGTCGCCTGCAGCTCCGAAATCGGAGTAGTAAACACAGCTTACGTCCTTTGTAAAAACCACGTCCGAAAAATTGTAATCACCGTCTGTAGCAAGAAGCGTTTCACTTATCATTTTCTCAAAGCATGGCTCTAAAGAGTTGTCATATTCACTCTCTATGAAAAGGGAAGACTCTTTTACGTAAACCTTGAAGCTGTCATGGGGTGTTGCATCCTTTTTCTTCGACTGAATGGATATTGCTTTTTTGCTCTCCGGAAATTCATCGGTGATTTTAAGCTTAAGCCCAAGCTCCTGCAAAAAAAATCTTTGTACTGCAAGCGCAGTTGCTTCGTGATAGGGATTTTGAATATCCCTTACGATTACGTAATCCGAAATATCGTTTCCTGCTATTGTTATTTTGCGTTTTTCTAAAGGAGTGTTAATTACCTCCTTCGATTGCGAGGGAAGGACTTTTATGTCGAAAATTTCTTCCTTTAAGCTTCCAAGCTTAATAAAATCGTTCAAAAAAGCGTCAATAGCCGTCGAGTATCCCTCTTCCGAGCCGGCAGCTATAATGATTTTTTGTTCCATTATCGAAATTACGTAATCATTTTCCCCAAGACGTGAGGTGTCGTATTCGTATTCCGGCAAGCGTGTCGTTACACACCCAATCAGTACTTCGAAGTCCGCTTCTATACTCGTTTGTGCCTTGACGGGCACGGCAAGGCCGAGCGATTTGAGATTTTCAACGAGTTCGGCAACCGATTTTCTTACAGCATCGCTTTCTGCATCCTCACCGAGTATTATTTCAAAGCCCACTTTGCCGTCTTTTATAAGAAAGAAACCCTCATTGGAATTCTCGTCGGTTGGCTCAGAGCAAGCAAAAAGCGAAAACATGAGAATGAAAAATATTATCGAAACAAACAGTTTTTTCTTATTTGCCATCTGCCCCTCCTGACTTGTTCATTCTTCACACGGTACTCGGAGCACCGAAGAAATAAAATTTTTGAAAAAGGATTTTGAGAATTATTTTTTAACCTTTACTACGCCAACAAGCTCTGTTTCGTATATGAAAGGAGCGTTGTATACGTAAAACTCAATTCCGTAATAGTTTCTTTCAACCCTGATATATTCCGGCGGAGTTATCGTATTTTTATTATTTTTACCTGTGGAAAGCTTGCTCTTCGCAACGCCCGTATCCTTGTATATTGCATCGTTGCTTCCGTAAATGTAAATGGGCACCGGCTCGTCGTCTATGCTGAATGCAATATTGTCAATAGTAACGCTTGGCAAATGAGAGGAATATCCAAAGTTGTAGTTATACCAGTTTTGTCTAAAAAGCGCAAGCTTTGTGTAATTATTGCTGCCGCAGGAAAGCGTACAGTCCTTTATCTTTACTGTGCCGCACCATGTTGCTCCGTAATCGGCACGCATATCTATGATGTATTCGCGGGAAAGAATTATCTCGGTATTCTCAATAATCAGTTCTCCTCCTCCAAGAATATTGATTGCCGCAACCTTGGAATTTGTAAGTTTTGCGTTGTAAACACCCCTATGCGTGTCAATTCTTGTGAATAAGCATCCGTCATATATGAGATTTTTACAGTAATTTGCATCTGTCGGACCCCAATATTCCTGCTTTTTAGTAACAGAAGATTTTTCTGTGCTTAAGGTTGTGCTGAGGTTTCCGTTTGCATCTTTTTTGTAAAAGTTCGATTGAGTACAGTTTCTGTATACTACGTTGTTTGAGAGAGTGACGCTCGTGGCAAATGACCCCGAACGGTAATATCTCGGTGCTGTAAGAATACAGTTTTCAACAACAACGTTGGTTGTGTTCAAAATTTCAACAAATCCCGAATAAGCAGGGCCGTTTTTTCCTTTTTTCTGCTCTTCGGTTGTAAATTCGCCTTCAATGTAATATTCGAAATTTTTGATAGTTGTATTTGGACGGGTAATTTGTATACCCCTCTTAAAAGTATCTGTGTAAATCTCTCCCTCCGAGATTATGTTTTTGCGGCTTGCATATCTTGTAAATATACCGCCGTCTATAATAAGAGGGTCAAGGTCCATTCTGAAAACTGATAGTGTACACTCGTTTGTATAGTCAAGGAGAATGGGCGTAGTCGAGTCGACGTAACCCTTATCGTCAACAAGTATAATTTCCTGTGCGGGACTGTAGCTTTCGGAGTTGCCGTATTTGATGGAGGTTTTTATAGATTCATCCGTGATAATCACGTATGCGGGATATGAAAGATTTAAATTCAACTTCGATGTGCCTTTAACAATACCTTCGTCAACCTTGACTTTGATGCTGTTGTAGGGTGATATAACCTCGAAAATGGGCACAGAGTACATATCCGTGTCGTCGTATTCGGCAAGAAGTTCATCATCTATTATGAATTTTGCGCCGGTCCAATCGACGTTTGTCATAATTTTTATTGTTTGCGGGTATAAATGGTCCTTTGTCGTTTCGACAAGACGGAAGATTAAATCCTTTTCGCCCGGCTTTATCGCTTTTACCAGCTGCCCTGAAATATTGGCATAATCATGGGCTTCCTTTATCTGCTTAAAATTGTCAAAATACCCGTCTGCGCTTGCACCGAAATCGGTGTAATATACAATGCTCACATCCTTTTCATATACCTCGCCCGCGAAATTTAAGTCCCCGGAACCGAGAAAAACAGTTCTTATTCCGAACTCGTCAAGCTCTCGTAAAAATGCGTTTTCGTATTCGGCTTCGATAAGCATCGATGCACCGTCAACATAAACCTTAAAGCTGTCGTGAGAGGTGTCGTCACGCTCTGTAGTTTTGAAAATTATCGCCTTTTTATCCTCGGGAAGCTCGCTTACAATATTAAGCCAATATCCTGCGTTGGAGTAAAGCATGTTCTGTAGCTGCAGCGCTCCCTCCTTCTGATATTTGTTCCCACTCTCTACGTATATAACGTAATCTTCGAGGGGGTTGCCGGATATAGAAATGGAATCTACGGTGTAATCGCTATTGTCACATCTTACATTCATATCGGCGGAGAATATTAAATTCTCAAGCGGCTTCGTGCCGTCGGAGAGTCCGAAAATATCATCCTTCAAAATACCGAGAACCTTAATAAGCGAAGAAAGCGAGCCACCGTTTACTATCAGCTTTGAATCAGAAAGCTTGATGATGTATCCGCCGGGGCCGAGGGCGTGTGCATCGCAAAAATTCTCGTCTCCTCTTGTATGAACCGACCCAATGAGTATTTCGCATTCGATTTCCTCATCATTTTCAAATGCCCAATCTGCTAAAATTCCGTGCGCCTTTAGTCCTTTGGAAAGGGTATTTACGATACTGATTATTTCCCCGGTAGCAGCATCATCTGCTATAACAAACTGAAATTTCGCCTCGTTATTTTCTATCAGCACAAGCTTTTGTGCCGGTGCGTCGCCTTCTACGCGAGCGTTACATCCTGCCGTGTCGCAGACACCGTCAGCATTCCCGTCCTTGTGCTCTGTGCATTTTCCACCCGAGCAAGCGGACAAACAGAAAAACAGTGTCAATGTAAATAAAATTAGTACAAAGTGCCTGAATTTCATTAATTTACCTCTAAATATCAAAAGTACACAGGTATTGGATGCGTTATTGGATTTTCAAATTTTTGTGCTGTACTGGTTTTATTAAAGCCGCAAAATTACAAGCTACTGACCGAATGTTTGATGCTTGATTTCAACGGTTGAGTCGGTAATGATATCCACGCTGTTGAGAATCGGTGCATCGTAAATTCGGAAGTCAAGATTTGAATAGTTATTTATTATCTTGAAATATTCGGCGGGTGTTAAGGGGTTGAGATTTTTCGCGCCGCTTGATGTTACAACCTGGTGCAGCCGTGTTTCCGAATAAATTGAATCATATCCGCTTGTTGCGGTGGAAAGGATATATAAGGGACGCGGCTCTATTCCCTCATCAAATGAAAGGTTGTCTATAACGATATTCGGCATATGGCAGGGATAACCGAAGTAGTGGTTTTGCCATTTCTGACCGATAAGGTAAAGAGTCGTCTTGCTCGAATTATACGGCTTAAGCTTGCAGTTTTTAAAGGTGATTGTGCCATTGAACGTAGAGCCGTAGTCATCTCTTAAGTTGATAAGCGTTGAGCCCTCCATTATGATAGTGGTATTCTCGATATACATATCTCCACCGCCTATGAGGTTGAGCATAACGATGGTAGAATTAAGAATTTTTCCGTTGTAAATTCCTGCGTGTGCATCGTAGCGCGTGAGAAAACAGCCGTCGTATACCATGTTTTTGCAGTAATTAGAGCCGCCGATTCCCCAATATTCTCTTTTGCCCGTAACGGATGAATCTTCAGAGCTTGGAATGTCGGTAAGGTTGCCGTCCGAGTCCTTCTTGTAGAAGTTGGATTGAGTGCAGTTTAAGAAAAGAATGTCGTTTGAGAAGTTGGCTCCCAGTCCGTACGTTCCGCATCCGTAATATCTTGGAGCAGTAAGCACGCATTCTTCAAAGATGATATGATTTGCTCTGTATGCATAGAAGAATCCTCTATAGGGCGCTCCGTTCTTTCCTGCTGCCTGCTCTTCAACGGTGAATTCATTTTCATTATATTGCTCAAGACCCTTTATTGTCGTATTAGACCTGTTTACCTGAAAGTTTCTCACAAAGTATGATGTGAGTCTTGTAGTGTCAACGTGTGTTGCCCGTCTTGTAACGATACCTCCCTCGATGGTAATCGGTTCAACGTCCGTTCTTATAACCGTGATAGAGGTAACCTTTTCGTAATTGAGTAAAAGCTCCGTTCCCTCTACTACATTTCCCTCTGCATCAATGAGCACAACCTCTTCTTGAATGTTACCCTCGTTGGCATTTGCACCGTAACGGATATAAACCCTGTGCTCCGAGTTGGTAACGATAAGCATTGCAGGATAACCAAGACCGAGGTCAAATTTCTTCGTCTCGGGTCCTGCATTCTGGTAGGGTGCAAGGATATCGCCTTCAAGAACTATCTCGGGGTAGGGCGAAGCGGCTCTGAATACAGGCTGTGCATGAATTCCCGTACCGTCGCTTGTGCTGTACTTGGAGTCGTCAATTATGAATTGAGTGTTGTTCCAATCGACGTTTGTCATAATGACTATTGTTTTGACTTCACCGTTTATACGTGTGTCCTGTATATAGTAGGTTTTAGTGCCTAAGCCCTTTCTTGCGCCCTTGACTGTCTGACCGGAAATGTTAGCAAATTCGTGAGTAAGGAGAAGAGCTTCAAAGTCGTTCGTCTTTCCATCTGCAACAGCTCCGAATTCATCATAATACACTATGCTTACGTCAAGCGTATAAGAGAGGGAAGAGTCAAGAACTATATCGTTTTCTCCTCTGGTTATTGTATTTGCAAAGAAGTCGTTTATTCCTTTTTTGAAAGAGTTTTCGTATTCGGAAACGACCTTAAGTGTGCTTCCTTCAACCGTGGTTCTAAAGCTGTCTGCAGGTGTTGCATCCTTTTCGGCATTTGCAAAAAGAATCATATTGCCGTCCGAGCTTGGCTCGTTGACTATTTGAAGCCAATATCCAACCTGTTCGTAAAAGAGTGATTGAAGCAAAAGAGCTCCCTCTTTCTGATATTCGCTGCTCTCGTCAATGACAATAACGTAATCCTTGAGGTCGTTTTCACCAATCTTGACGGATTTTATATAGTAGTTATCCTGAATTTTTGATACGTTATCCTCAGAGCTCATAGTCACATTATCCAGCTGTGTAGTAGAGGACTTTATACCCAAAATATCCTTTTTCAAGGAATTTATTGCCTTAACCGTTGATTCAACAGAACCGCCGTTAACAACCACCTTTGTGCCAACAAGGGTTATACAATATCCCTCCATGCCGTAGGCGTGGCCGTCTATGTAGTAATCCGAACCCCTTGATTCAACACCACCGATAAGGATTTCGCAATCTGTTGCTGCGTCTGCCTCGAAAACGATTTTAACCTCTATTCCAAGCGCAGCAAGTGCTTGCGCAAGCTCTTCTGTTGCGGTAAGAATTTCTCGTCCCGGGAGTATTTCTTCGGATTCCTCTTCGGTGCTCTCATTTTCCGTGCCGCCCTCTTCTGAGCCCTCCTCTGCTTCCTCTTCTTCCGGTTCTTCGGGCGCTTCTCCTGCCAAGACTATTTGGAATTTTGCCTTGCCGTTCTCAATAAGGACAAGACTGTTTCCCTGCGGCTTTGGCTCTACCGCAGCATTGCAGCCCTCGGTGTCGCAAATTCCGTCGCCGTCGTTGTCTGTGTGCTCGGTGCATTTTTCGTCCGAGCAGGCAAATAAACAAACAGAAAACGCTATACAAATTAGTGTAAGCACAAGAGTTCTTAACAGCTTCATTATGTGAACCTCCATTTTTTGCAAAAAAGTATTAAAAAACGATTTTACGGCAGAGCAAGTTGCGTGTGCCTGCGCGCACGTTTATATAAGAATTATACCACAGCTTTTACGTAAAACAACGCCATGTTTTCAAAAAAGAAAAAAGTTGTAGTCAATATGCACAAAAAAACACGACAAAACACAGCACATTGTCTTGCCGGAGTTTCTAAGTAATTTTATTTTCTTTGAAAATAAAAAATCCGTGCGCCGTATTGGCGCACGGAAAAGAATATACTTAATCTTTGGATTTTGAAAATCCTGATTATTTGCCGTAGGTTTCGTGTTTGATTTCAGCGGTTGAATCCGATGAAATATCAACCTTTGTAAGAATAGGAGCATCATATACACGGAAGTCAAGATTTGCATTGTTATTTATAACTCTTATGAACTGAGCGGGAACAAGAGGATTTATGTTCTTTGCACCACTTGAGGTTGTAGTAAGATGAAGCCTTGTTTCCGAATAGATTGAATCATATCCGCTCGTTGATGTTCCAACAAGGTATAGCGGAACCGGCATTGAGCCCGTGGCAAATGAAAGGTTATCTATTGTAACACTGGGCATATAGCAGGTGTATCCGAAATCGTGATTTACCCATTTCTGACCGATAATGAAGAGTGAATTTCTGCTTGTATCATAGGGCTTGAGCTTGCAATCCTTGAGGGTGATAGTTCCTTTCCAGGTTGAACCGTAGTCGTTTCTAAGGTTTATAAGAGTTGCACCCTCCATTATGATTGTGGTGTTCTCGACAATCATATCTCCGCCGCCTATAAGGTTAAGCATAACGATAGTGGAGTTAACAATTTTTCCGTTATAAACTCCTGCGTGAGCATCATAACGGGTGAGCATACAACCGTCATACACGAGGTTTTTGCAGAAGCTTGAGCCGCCGATACCCCAATACTCTCTCATTCCTGTAACTGGGGAATCTTCGGTACTTGGTATGTCTGTGAGCTCACCGTTTGAGTCCTTTTTATAAAAGTTTGATTGGGTACAGTTGAGTAAGAGAACGTCATTTGAAAAGCCGGCGGAAAATCCGTATGTTCCTCCGCCGTAGTATCTAGGAGCGGTAAGCACGCATTCTTCAAAGGTTACGTTGTTTGCTTTGTACGCATAGAAGAATCCTCTGTAGGGAGCACTTCTTTTTCCGGCTGCCTGCTCTTCCACGGTAAATTCTTTTTCGTTATATTGCTTAAGACCTATAACTGTTGTATTAGATCTGCTTACACACAAGTTTCTTTCAAAATAAGTGTTTCTACTTGTATCAACGCGAGTTGCCCATCTTGTAACCGTTCCGCCGCTGATGGTAATCGGTTCAACGTCGGTTCTGATTGCGGTAATAGAGGTTACCTTTTCATAGTTCAGCATCAGCTCTGTATTACCGATTATGTTGCCCTCTGCGTCAACCAGTACAAGCTCTTCCTGGGGGTTTCCGCTGTTAGCATTAGGACCGTAACGAATGTAAACTCTGTGTTCCTTATTGGTTATGATAAGCATTGCGGGATATCCGAGTCCGAGGTCTATTTTCTTTGTGTTAGGACCTACGTTCTGGAAATCCTTAATGTCATCACCGGTGAATATTACATCTTCATAAGGTGAAGCAACAAGGAAAATTGGGTGGTCGTAAAGACCTGTTCCGTCACTTACACCGTAAGTTGTGTCGTCGATTATGAAGTGGGTGTTGTTCCAGTCAACGTTCGTCATAATCTTTATGGAAGTAGTACCTCTGCCGGAAATTCTTGTATCCTTTATGTAAT
Organism: Eubacteriales bacterium; assembly: GCA_045534215.1. Lineage (GTDB taxonomy): Bacteria > Bacillota > Clostridia > Oscillospirales > CAG-272 > UBA1740. The sequence continues at coordinate 1,246 of JAZSJG010000008.1, read as the reverse complement.
ACTTTTTAGTTCCTTCGCCTGCCTTTGCACCCTTTACCGTCTGACCGGATATGTTTGCAAAGTCGTGGGCGAGCACGAGCGCCTTAAAGTCGTTTGTCTTTCCGTCGCCTACAGCACCGAAATCAGTATAGTAAACAACGCTAACGTCAATCTTATGCGAGAATCCGTTTTCAACGGTTACGTTGCTTTCGCCGCGTGTGATTACGTTCGTGAAGAAATCATCAACACCGTTTTTGAAGGAATTTTCATACTCCGAAACAACCTTGAGTGTACCGTTCTCCAGATTAATTCTGAAGCTGTCGGCGGGAGTTGAATCCTTGTCCGCAGAAGAGAAGATAATCATTCTTCCGTCGGATACGGGCTCGTTCACAATTGGAAGCCAATATCCCGCTTCCTCATACATACGTGTCTGAAGAAGGGTCGCAGCTTCGTTTTGGTATTTGTTATCTTTATCTACAACTATTACGTAACCCTTGATATCGTTCTCACCGAACTTTATGGATTCAGTGTAGTAGTTGTCCTGAATTTCAAGAATAACATCGTCGGGCTTCATAATTACGTTTTCAAGAGTTTTTGTAGTTGATTTGATTTTGAAAATGTCCTTTTTCAAGGAATTTATTGCCTTAACAGTAGAATACAAAGAACCACCCGTAACGATTACCTTTTGGCCGGACATGGTTATTCCGTATCCGTCCATTCCGTAATCATGACCGTCTATGTAGTAGCGGTCGCCTCTGTTCATAACTCCGCCAATAAGGATTTCGCAATCCGTCTGCTCGGCATCCTCATAAACGAGCTTAACCTCTATTCCAAGCTTGTCAAATGCTTTGACAAGGTCCTCTACGGCACTGATAATTTCTCCGTCCGGAGAATCTCCGGCCAAAACAAATTGGAATTTTGCCTCTCCGTTTTCTATAAGAGCAATGTCTCCTTGAGGAGCGGGCTCTACCGGGGCATCGCATCCTTCGTTATCACAAATTCCGTTTCCGTCCTCGTCAATATGGTTTTTGCACGTGTTGTCGGGCTTCTCACATGCGAAGAGCGTAAACGAAATTGAAAGCATAAGCAGTAGTACAAGTATTTTTTTGAAAGCTTTCATTTAGGTTCTCCTTAAAATATTAAATAATAAGCATTAGCAGTATATCACATGTTCGATTTGATTGTCAATGAAAAAATTGATAACAAGAAAAGAGAAAGAAAAGTTCGTTGTTGCGCACAACAAAGAATGTACAAAACACACAAAACC
>JAZSJG010000032.1:0-34182 GCA_045534215.1 Eubacteriales bacterium | reverse complement strand
GTTAATTGAATAAGTTTCTTTCATCTCCCCCTGCTGCGCAGCAGGGGGAGATTTTCGTCACGCAGCGGTGGCGAAATAATACTCGCAAGGCGTCATGCAATTAAGACGCTTTTGGTAGCGGCGAGTATTGTAAAAGTGTATGTAATTTTCAATGGCGGAAACAAGAGATTCGCGACTCGTGAACTTTTTAAGATAGTACATCTCGGACTTTAAGATGCTCCACCAGCCCTCCATCGGAGCATTGTCAAGGCATCTTCCTACGCGAGACATACTTTGGATCATACCTGCATCAACAAGCTTTTGGTGAAACGCCTTGTTCGTATACTGAAATCCTCTGTCACTATGGAAGATTGGCTTTGCATTTGGATAAAGACTTGTTGCTTCATCGAATGTTGTGAAGACCAATTCGTTGTTGTTGCTGTCACCGATCTTGTATGCAATAATACGTCTGTCGTAAAGGTCAAGTATTGCAGAAAGATAAAGCTTCTTAACTTCAGGACCAATGTAATACTTGAATTCGGTAACGTCGGTAAGCCACTTTTCAAACGGAACGCTTGCCTTAAAATCTCTGTTGAGAACATTCTCAGCTGTAATTTCAGGTGTAGACTTAACGTAATCCGGGCGTTTTCTGCGAATGACAGATTTAAGATTGAGTATCTGCATAATACGATGAACCCTTTTAACGTTAATTCTGTGTGGAAGCTCATCTATCTTCTCTCGGTTAATATTAATACACATCTGTCTGTATCCGAGAACCCCGTTGCTTTCCTCGTAAAATTCCTTTACGTATTCTGTAATCTGCTTGTTTAAAAGCTCGCTTTTGCTCGGCTTTCTCTTCTTCCATTTGTAGTAGGAAGATCTATTTAAATTCAATGCAAAACACATTTCTTTTATGGAATAATGTTTATGCGTGTTAAGAAATTCAATTACTATGTATACGTACTCTTGGCGTACTCCGGTCAGCGACCACCCCCTATGAGTTCCTGCAATTTTTTTATGAATTCATTCTCTATTTCAAGTTGTCTGTTTTTAGCTTCAAGTATCTTCATTTCCTCTTTGAGCTTTTCAACCTCGGTCATTTCCTCGACCGGTTTTGTTCTTCCACGGCTATCCTTTAGCTTATCTATTCCGCCTTCTTTGTATTTCCGAACCCAAGCATAGATTTGGTTATATGAAACGCCGTATGTTTCTACTGTTAATCCGTAATCGTAGTTGTGTTCAATACAAAACGCTACTATCTTTGCTCGTTCTTCTTGCGTTGTTTTTCTTCCTTTGGTCATATAGATTTCTCCCTTGGCACTGCTGCCGCCTTTTATTTCTTTATGACCATTATACCACAAAACCCATCGTCTGAGTTGCTCGCATCGAACAATTCCGTATTTTTTGCTAATTTTCTGCAAGCTTCCTTCGCCATTGAGATAAGCGTGTATCGCTTCAAGTTTTAATTCTTTGCTATATTTTTTCTGCTTTCCTCTTTTTGACATAAAAATAACCCCCTTAGTGTAGTCTTGAAAACTTTTTGTTTTTTCAAGTGTCTACTCTAAGGGGATTATATCAAACCGAGTTGTTCTCTCTTTTTATATTCTGCGTAAAGCTGTTAATTCAAGTTAAAAGTGCCACGGCTTTGCTTTTGTAAAAGCACGCGTGCTCTTTGTTTACACACACGCAAATCGGTGTGCACTTTCCTTTAATACCTTTGCCACATTCTCATCAAGTTCTCCGCAAAACTCGACACAGAGCGGGTCTATACCAAGAATTTTAGCTGCCAAAACGAGAGCGGCAAGAAAGCTTCCCGAATAAGAGGGGTGGGATTTATCCGGGTTATAAAGGTCGGTTAAATCGGGGTAGTTGGTATAGATGTCTCGAAAAGCTCGGCCAACAAAGGCAACGCAAGTGTTTGTTTCCTCTCCAATCTTTCCGTATGTCGCCGCAAGCATATCCGTCATAATTTCATTATTCCAGCCCATCTCTTCAAGCAGGGGGCACCCGTCCTTTCTGCCCCAAGTTGCGTAAAGATACGGAACAGCGCCAATATTTTTGATTTTTTCTATAAGCAGCTTTGCTGCCTCGTAAAACTTTTCGGGGTCTTTTGCCGGACGTACGCTTTGTTCTTGAAGAACAACAGCATCAAACGCGCCCTTGTTGTTCGAAGAGAGCGCCTCTGCCACTCTTACACCCGTTATTTCCTCCTCGGGATTTGCGTGCTTTTCAAGTGTATATCCGCCCTTAGTTATTGCAGAAATCTCTACTTCCTTTCCGCAAGACCTTGCAATGCTTTCAAAAATCTCCGGCATTTTATTGAAATATGTATAGCTGTTACCTATAAAAAGAATTTTTTGCATTTGATAATCTCCTCACTTTTAATAACCTCATTGCTTAAGCCAGGAATTCACAACCTCAAGTATTTCGTCTGAAAACGCAGCAAACACGAAGAAGAGTGCCAACAAAACAACCGAAATAATTATCGGCTTAATATATGAGTTCTCCCCCTCACTTACAATTCTTTTTCCTTTTTCAATCATTTCTTCATCTATGTAAAAGCGAGCTGTTGAAAAATCAATTTTTTCTTCCTTAAATCCTCGTTTTTTAGATGCAGCAACATACTCCTCGTAAGTCTTTTCTTCCCGCCCGGCAATTTTAACCATTTTACGAATCTGCCCTCCCGAAAGAAAAGCGAATTTTACACTTAAAGAGTTTGATATTCCAAGCTCATCCAGAGTTTTCGCACACGCATCGCTTGTCGCCTCGCGACGAATCAGCTGTCTCAAAAGCTCGGTTACACCAATCCTTTGATGTGTGATAACAAAAACTGCAGCAATCATTACAACAGTTAACAAAAGCACAAAAATCCCAAGTGGAAAGCTGATTTTTATGTTTTCATAATCAGATAAATTAAGGAAGAAAAATTCCTTCAAAAATCCCATTTTTTATCCTTTCAAGTAATTTTTTCGATTTTTTGACAATTATTGTTTGCATTTTTGGCTTTTTAGAGCTCTAATTAAAAGTCATTAAGAAAATCGTCGCCGCAAAGAAGTGATATTATTCCATCAAGGTCTTCGTTGTCCTCGTAATAAAGGGTTATTGTCTTTTTTCTGCCTTTGCCCTCTATTTTTACCCTGCGGCCAAGATGCGACTGCACCCGCGTTTCAATCTCCTTAAAGTAATCGACAAGGGGAAGGGGCTCTTCTTTTTCTGCCTTTTTGGGCTTGTTGGCTCTTTTAACCTCTTCTTCAAGGGTACGCACAGAAAGATCCTGCTCAATAGCTCTTTTTGCAAGAGCTATCATTTCTTCTCTATCCTTTACACCAAGAAGTGTTCTTGCGTGTCCTGCGGAGAGCTTTTTCTCTGCAACAAGCTCCAACACCTCGCTTGGTAAATCCAAGAGGCGAACTGCATTGGCAATTGCGCTTCTGCTCTTCCCTACTTTAAGCGAAAGATCCTCTTGAGTAAGTCCGTACTGCTCTGCAAGCGCTCTGAAAGCAAGCGCTTCTTCTATCGGATTAAGATTCTCGCGCTGTATATTTTCTATGAGTGAAATTTCAGCTGCCTTGAGGTCATCCTTCTCAACCACAATTGCAGGTATCTCGGTAAGATGCGCAAGCTTTGACGCACGATATCTGCGTTCCCCGGCAATAATCTGGTATCTTCCCTCGCCGTATTCTCTTACAATTATAGGCTGCAAAAGTCCATGCAGGCGTATTGAGTCGGCAAGCTCCTCCAGCCCCTCTTTATCGAAATATTTTCTCGGCTGGTCACCCTTGGGGTCAATAAGGGCGATTTTGAGATTGAAAATTCTGTTTTCTTTGTCAAGCTGTAGAGTATCCAGTGTATTTTCAAGAAAAATAGCATCAAGACCTCTACCAAGCCCACTGTTCTTTTTCTTTGGCATATTCCCTCCCGAAGCCACATAGCTTCTTCTTTTATTTTCCAAATTTTACCATCATTTATCTTGTTATGATAAAAACAGAGATATTCTGGTTAATATATACGTTTTTGTGTCAAATTTTATCGTTTTAGTGTATTTTCGAGTACTTTATTATCTGTCGCGCATATTAATAACTATATTCTTAGCATGAGCTCTTTAGCTACTGCAGCGTATTCGAGTGCGCCCTTTCCGTAGGGGTCGTGATAGCAAATCGGCGCTCCATATCCCGGCGCTTCAGAAATTCGCACTGTACGAGAAATCGGAACCTTGAAAAGCTTGTCCGAATAGTATTTTTTAAGTTCTGAAACCACTTGAGAGGTAAGAGTCAGGCGTCCATTATACATCGTAAGCAAAATTCCCACGATTTGCAGACCGGGATTATAAAGCTGGCGTATTTTTTTCACCGTGTTGAACAGCTGTGACATTCCCTCGAGTGAGTAAAACTCGCACTGCATAGGTATTACTACCCCGTCAGAAATTGAAAGCGCCTTAACAGTAAGCATTCCTAGGGATGGAGGGCAGTCTATAAATATGTAGTCAAATTCATTTTTAATTTCCTCAAGTGCCAATCCGGTCAATCCAACACCGTCATCAAGCTCGTGCAGTTCAAGCTCCGCACCCGCGAGGTCTATATTTGCGGGGATTACCCACAAATTCTTAAAATTAGTCTTAATTATAGCATCTTTTATATCAGAACGCCCAATTATAACATCGTAAATAGTTCTTTTAATCTTTGATTTTGAAATTCCAAGTCCGCTTGTAGCATTTCCTTGTGGGTCCATGTCTATCAACAGCACCTTTTTATTAGCTTTATTTGCTATCTGTGCAGCAATATTAACACATGACGTAGTTTTTCCAACACCGCCTTTTTGGTTGGAAAAGGATACAACTTTAGCCATATTTCCTCCTTAGCTTCGTTTTTTTGAGTGTATTTCAGAAAAATTTGTACAAAAAGCCGCTTACTGCTTGTTTTTCAAAGCAAACAGCACACCCAGAGTTGAAAATGATAAAATCACTCAAAAACAGGTCAGACAACAAAATCACTTAAAGGAAAGCAGGCAGGGAAGAGCAAAAATGTTTCACGTGAAACAAAATAGATGTTTTTCACGCGCCCACACTGCTCTTTTTGCCAACTTTTTATATTTTGCCTGACGCTTTTTGATTTTATTTCTGATTTTTGATTCCTTTTGTTATTTCGTCCTTTAGCTTTCGCTTACTTCGGTATCTCCTTTAATTTCTTACTTTATTTCATTTATTTGCCGTTGTTCTCTTGTTTTTTACCAAACAAATCATTTTTTTTGCTTTAAAGGTTGTTTTTTCACGAGTTTTTTTGCAATTTTAAAAGGATTTAGCAAAAAACGCCTTTACGTCGGCGAATTCAGGAGAATTTAATTCAAAAAGCATTACCTAAACTATATTAATTATAACATTCATATCAGCAATTTGTCAATATAAATAACCATAAATTAAAAGTTTTATAATTATAAATTAATAATTGTATTGTGAAATCAAATGCTTGCTAGCAAAAATGCGCCTATTAAACGCAAAATTGTTTCACGTGAAACAATAAAAATAGCAAAATCATTTGCTTTTAACAAGTTTTTAGCAGGGAATTGTTGTTTTTTATGTAAAAAAGTTCTTTTTGGACGTCTTTGTGTTTTTTGCAGCTCTTTTTTGCATTTTTATCATTATCCACGCCTTCTTATTCACCTGCTCCTTGCTTTTTCAGACTTCCGCGCTCAACCGTTTTTCTTTTTCCCCGTTTGTTTAAAAAAGTTTTCCGCAAAGTGTTTTGCGCTCATATACGGTGTTTTTTACACTTTTTTAAATTTCAGAGTGTCTCTATTTGTTGTTCTTTTCTTGTTTTTTGGCATTTATTTTGCGGCAGAAACGCTTTTTGCTGGGTGCTACTTTAAAAATAGTCAAAAACAGCTCTGTTTTGCGGTTTTTTTTAGCTACTCCTGACTGTTTTTTAGCTGTTTTTTCTATATTTTTTCGTCGTTTTTTTACCTTGCACTTATACTCTCTTGATTATTTACCATTTTTTACCTCTTCGCGTGTTTTTTACGGCATTGTTTTTTGCTTGCAGTTTTTTGTTTCTTCTTTCCTCGTTATTTCTTTTTGTTTTTTCAACGTTTTTTAAAAACGCATTTTCCGCATTTTTATTCTGATGCTTTGAATAAATATACACAATCGTGCTTTCTTCCATCCGGCTTCTCGAAATTTTATTTTTACCGCAAAATCTATTGAATTATTCCGCTCTTTATGATACAATAAATGTAACCAACGACATATTAATATTAAAAATCATAGCACGCAAAATCCCGTCGGAAGCACTCCTTGCCGGAACGCATAAGACGCGCATATTTCAGAAGACAAGCACGAGGGGGAAGGGCGCTGCACCACCGCAAAAATCAGCTGCAATTAAAAAGATTTTTGTTTTACAAACCGCAGAAGAAATTTTTGCCTGAGGAGAAAAAGAAAGGCCAATTAAGCAGAGGAAATCTCCTTTCAAATTGCTTTAATAACAAACAAATTTAAGTTTCCCTTATTAACAAATAACTGCTCCCTCTTTAAACGAAAAACCTCTCATTTTATAGCAAAGAAAGAACCCTCTTGTTTTTGCGGCAAAAACACCTCCACTCCCTTTTGCAATAAAACCTCTTGCTTTTGCAGGAAAAACGATAGGGAATTCCGGCTTAATTACAACGAATAATCGTCCCGTAAAATAAACAAAACAATCAATTACCTCATTTATAAACTGAGCCATAAACGCCACAAAATGCTAATTTTTGCGAATAATTGTTTGCATTTTTCGTGTTTTTATCAAAAAATTTATTAAAACATATTAAAACAATCTTTAAAATATCAAAGGTGCAAAGGAATGGAACATTTCAAATCAGCAACAAAAAATCCCGAGAAAGAAACGCGCATTTATTTGCTAAGACACGGTCAGAGTCTTGGTAATTTCCACAGAATATTCGTAGGTCAATCAGAGACCGACTTGTCAGAGCTTGGGTACAGGCAGGCACGCGAAACAGCGACACGTCTTGCCGGGTCAGATATTTCCGCGATATATTCGAGCGACCTCTCAAGAACCTATAATACAGCCCTCCCTCATGCCGAATTGCGCGGTCTGCCGGTCATTAAAAGCCGGGCGCTGAGAGAGATTTTTGTTGGAAAATGGGAGAAACAGCCCGTAAGCGCACTTACCGAAATGTACCCCGAGAGCTACGGAAACATTTGGAAAAACGACTTTTTGAATGCTTTTCCCGATGGCGGAGAAAGCGTTCACGACCTCACTGTGCGTATCTATAACGAGCTTGAAAGAATCGCAAAGGAAAATGTAGGAAAAACAATTCTTGTTTCTTCCCACGGTGCAGCTATACGCGCCTTCTGGTCAAGAATTTCAGGACTTGCAGCGGAGAATACCCCGAATTATCCCTCAAACGCATCCTATTCAACACTAATTTACGATGGAGAGAAATTTATTCCTATCGACTATTCTTGCGACGAGCATCTAAGCAATGTTTCGAATCAGATTACCATGTGAGAATGAATAAATATTCATGAATTGCCCCCTCTTGTGTATCCCAATTTCCTTAAGATTTTTACTCTTTACAGTTCACAATCTGTTTTCTTGACTTTTTTCCTAAATATTGTAAACTGTTCCTATAAAGGTAAAGAGTGAAAGAAATCTTTTTCGCTATTCTTACAAAAGAGAAAAACTGTGAGGTTAAAGCAGCGGTCAAAAATTTACTCCGCTGCTCTATGTAGTAATGAACGAAAACAACAACGGAGAAAAATACGTAAAGCCGAAGCTCTTTTCAAGCGAATGGTTTGATAATTTTTGGTATCACTACAAATGGCATACTGTTGTATCCATTTTTCTTGTAGTCGCAATTCTCGTCTGTACACTTCAGATGTGTCAAAGGGTTGAATACGATACCTACATTTTATATGCCGGCTCAAAGGAAATAAAGCGCAGTGGCGGAGAATATGCAACCGTGGTCTCCTCTATGAAACGCGTATCAGAGGATTATGATAAAAATGGCGAGGTTTCCGTCATGCTTCGTGACCTATATATGCTTTCTAACGAAGAAATTGACAAAATAGAGAACGGGGACGGAAAAAACGAGGTTAATTACGCTCTGATTGAAGAAAACAACAAGCTTTTCCTCGACCTTGTAGTGCAGAGCGACTATTATGTTTGCATTCTTTCAAGGTCTCTTTACGACAGCTATGAAACGCTTTACGGCGTGCCTCTTTTCGTAAACCTTAATGAACATGCTTCAATAACACAAAACGTAGAAATGTATACCGATTATGCGGTTTATCTTAATTCAACCGGATTTGACAAGGTTCAGGGAATTGATTTTCCCGAGGACACTGTTGTTTGTCTGAGAGCACTCCCCGTTACCTCGAACAGCAAACGGGCAAAGGAAATGTTTAGACGCTCAAAGGAAGTTGTCGAAAGCATTATTAACTACGGTGAATAATCAATTTCGCCGCTTTAAATTTTATCATCCCACATTTTCAGATTCTGCTTTAATATTAAAAAGGACGAAGAAAGTTGCTTCTTCGTCCTTTTTTGCGCGCTCAAGATAATAAAAAGAATTGAAACATCTCGCTCTTCATTAAGGCGCACCGCATTTGTATTGTGTTTTTCCTTAGGGCGTGTCACGTTTTCACTAAACTATATCTCATTTGATGCAATGGATAAATAGTATTTGCTTCTTTCCTTGTCTGTTAAAACAAATGTGTTTATCTTGGAATTTTCTAATATTTCCCTTGTCCTTTTTACATCTGAAAATCCGCCGCCTGACATCTTGATTGAAGCTTCAAAAACGGTCCATTTTCCAGCGAATTCGGCTACCGATTTTTTCGGGGATATTTCCTCTATGGTTTTTCTAACGCTCTTTATTATTTCTTCTATTCGCTCACATTCGCAGTCGGAAGTTGGTTCTTCAGATATCGTCTGGGAACTCGCCCCCTCTTTCACATTAACATCGTCCTTTTTGCCATTCGATTTATCAAAATCTCCATTTTTGCTCTTAACTCTGCCAAGTTTTGCGCACGGCTCAAAGAAAAACGCTTGAAATTGCGGGGGCGTGTAACCTTTTTCCTCTGAAAAATGCGCCTCTGTCACAATTTCTATGTCCGAAAGCAAGCGCTTTTCTATTCGGTCTTTGTTAATTTTTGTATCGGACACAAGCTGAACATCAATTCCAACCTCTCTCTTTTCGGACAAGACCACGGCAACTATATTTCCGCTATGAGAAATATTGAATTGAACGCCGCTTTCCGCCGTCGCGTTTTTCTCTTCCGCCACAAAGTACGGCTTACCCTTCTTTGTGTAAGCGATATCGGGCAGGGGGCATTCGGGATAAAGCTTGGCATATAGCTCTTTAAGGGTTAGGTATGCGAAAAATCTCTCTTTTTTCTGTTTTTCGTTGGCAACTTTTCTTGTTCTTTCAAGCACTCTTTGGGGCAAAATTCGGTATGTATCATCTTCCAAATTGCCTACCTGCGAAATATCGCATATTGCAATGTAAATCATTGTTCTCCCCTTCTTAAAACAGGGGACAACTTTAGAAAAGCTGCCCCGTGTAGCATTTTATGTTTCCATGATGATTGGAACAATCATTGGTCTGCGCTTTGTTTCTCTGTAAATATACCTTGAGAGCTCATCGCGGATAACCGATTTGAGAGCCATTCTGTCATATCCCTTTTTTCTTCCTGTAATATTGCTTATTATGATGTTTTCCGCCATTCTTTTAACTCTATCGAGAAGCTCGTCGGACTCTTTAACATATACGAATCCGCGCGAAACAATGTCAGGACCTGAAAGAAGGTAGCCGCCATACGTGTCAATTGTCGCAACAACAGCCACAAGACCCTCTTCTGCCAGAATGCGTCTGTCCCTCAACACTGTATTTCCTATATCACCGACACCCGTGCCGTCTATAAGCACCTGACCGGCTTGAACGGTACCGTTGAATTTCGCGTTGCCCGCGCTAATCTCAAGAACCTTGCCTATCTCAGAAACAAAAATGTTGCTCGGAGGTATACCCATAAATTCCGCAATTTCTTTTCCTGCGTAAAGATGGCTTGCCTCTCCGTGAATTGGCATATAGTACTTCGGCTTAAGAAGCGCTATAAGCAGCTTTATCTCTTCGCTGCACGCGTGACCCGAAACGTGAACGTCCTCCACAGAGTCATTAACTACCTTTACACCGTTTCGGACAAGAGCATTTATTATTTTCCCAATAAGCTTTTCATTGCCCGGTATTGCACTTGACGAAAGCACCACAACATCGTTTGTTGAAAGCTTCACTCTGTCGTGCTCCGCAAAAGCAATTCTGTAAAGAGCAGACATTGGCTCTCCCTGGCTTCCTGTGGTGATGAGCGTTATTTCGTTCGGTCTATATCTTTTTATTTCTCCGACATCTATAAGAACGCCGTCCGGCAAATCAACGTATCCAAGCTCTGCTGCAGCACCGATAACGTTTACCATGCTCCTACCAAGCACCGCAACCTTTCTGCCGTGTCTTGCGCTTGCGTTTATTATTTGCTGAACGCGGTGCACGTTAGACGAAAATGTTGCTATTATAAGGCGTTTATCTTCGTGTTGAAGAAAAATTCTTTCAAGTGAGCTTCCAACCGTTCTCTCTGACGGGGTAAATCCGCTTCTTTGAGCATTTGTAGACTCGCACAAAAGCATCTTAACACCGTTTTTGCCTATCTCTCCGATTCTGGTTAGGTCCATAATTCTTCCGTCTATAGGGGAAACGTCAAGCTTGAAGTCTCCTGAATGGAAAACAACGCCCACCGGGGTCTTAAGAGAAATTGCACACGCGTCCGCTATTGAGTGGTTAACATGTATAAATTCCGCCTTAAACACTCCGAGATTTACCGTGTCGCCCGCTTCAACTGTGTAAAGGTCCGGTTCATATCCCACAGAAATTTCATCAAGCTTTCCCTCTATTATTCCAAGCGATAAACGTGTTGCATATATCGGAACATTTATCTCACGTAAAAGATAGGGAATTGCTCCTATATGGTCCTCGTGACCGTGTGTTATAAGCACACCCCTTATTTTGTTCTTATTCTTTACAAGATAGGATATATCCGGAATAACGAGGTCTATACCAAACATATCCTCGTCGGGAAATCCCATTCCCGCATCAATTATTACTATGTCGTTTTCATATTCGAAAACGGTCATGTTTTTTCCTATTTCATCAAGTCCGCCAAGAGAAAATATCTTTAGTGGCGATTTTTTAGTTTTCGTCTTTGTTTTTATGCTTGTATTTGTATTTCTTGCCATCTTTTTCCTTTCTGTTTTCATTTTTGTTTTTCGCTTGTTTCGTCGGTTTATCTTATGTAAATTTCCACCCTAAAAAGCTATAAAAAATATAAGGGTGGCTATTCCTATGCCTAAAATAAAAGAGCCAATATATCCAAAATATAAAGGGGGAAGCCGTTTTTTCTTTCGTTCGAGGTTTTCTTCTATTATGCGGTGTGCTTCGTCAATCATTCTACCTCTTGGCATTTGCTTTTTATCTTCGCCTTTAACGACAAAATATGCCTCTTCGAAATATTCGCTTCCCGTATTCTTTATATATATAACCTTTTTTTGATAACCCCTCATTGCCACAAGAAAGTCCTTCTTTCTGTTTTTGAGGATTATCGTCAAATTTGTGCCTTTTTATTCAGCTACATTTTTTTAATTTTGAATTTTGGGCGCAAAACACCCTGTTTTCTCATTTCGTGGACTTTCTGTTTTTTATTATCTTCTTCCGAAAAGGCGTCCAAAAAAACCGGGCTTCTTCTGTGGATCTTCCTTTACCTCTTCCGGCTCTTTTTCGACCTTCGCCTCTTCTTTTGTCGGAGCATCTGTCTTCTCAATCTCTAAAGCGGGTGCTGCCACAACCGGTGCGGGCTGTTCATTCTCCTTCTTTACTCTCTTTTTCTTTTTCTTTTCAGGAAGAAGAACCTCATAATTTTCATCAAGAAGGTCGTCAATTGAAATGTTGAAAAGAACCTTCATTTCCAGAAGCTTTGACACCTCGGGGTAAGACTGTCCGGATTCCCATTTGTATACTGCCTGCCTTGAAACTCCAACAGCACTTGCAAACTCGTCCTGCGTCAAGCCCTTAATCTTTCTTAACCTTACGATTTTCTCTTTGAACGTCATATCAAAGTCCTCACATTTTACTTATATTTATTCTTCTGTTCCGTAGCTTGGGTCGCCGTAATACTCGTTGTAGGTTGTATATGTCGGAGTGTAAAGACGCCATCCGTCATCCTCTTCAACAACACCAATTTCAAGCGTTTGAAGCTGTTTGTTGTCACCCCGTGTAACATTAACGTCTATTTCAAAGAAAACTATTTCTCCTCTGGAATATAAAACCGTTATTGTTTCGTAAAGATATTCAACCTCGTCTAAAAGAAGCGCCTCATACTCCGAATTAACCATTATACTCTCGGGCACTTTCATTTCCTCGTCCTCGTATTTCTGATAATAACGGGGAAGAAGCTCTACGTAGCTTCCGTCACTGACAGTAGAGAGTGCGGTTGAAAAAATCTGCTCGCTGTACCTTTTTGAAAATGTCTGTCTTGTCATTTCCTTAAGCTCATCTATAGTTTCAAATCCCAGAGACTTTAAGTGAATATAGCTTGCTTCGTAATAATCGCCGTCAGAGGCCGAGGCATCATCAACATACTCGATGCCGCGACCCCAATATACGTCGTTGAGCATTATAGATTTCTCTATGAGAAGCTCTGCGTTTTCTTTAATCTCTTCCTCGTCGTATTTTCTGTCTGCGCAGGAAACAAGTCCCGCGACAGTTATCAAAGCTAAAAGAAGAGATACAATCCTTTTTATCATATTTCTGTCTCACCAAAACTGTTTTCTTCTTCAAAACTTTCCTTTATAGGAGATTCTGTCGGTGCGGTTGTAGAAATTTCGTTATCGATTTTCTCGCTTTCCTTTTCTATTTCCTCTGCCTTTTCTATTCTGGCAACGTTATTTATATATGAATCCTTGGAAAGACGCATTATAATAACACCCGTTGCTGTTCTTGAGTAAACGTTTACACTTGAAACAGAGGTTCTTATAATAGTACCCTCGTTAGTTATAAGCATAATATCGTCATCATCGGAAACGGTTATAATAGAAGAAAGCTTTCCTGTCTTTTCAGTTATATTCTGACAGCTTACACCCTTTCCTCCTCTGTTTTTCATTTGTCTGAAGTCGGAGAACAGAGTTCTCTTACCCATACCCTTTTCGGTTACGGTAAGAAGAGTTTTTGTATCATCTACAACAGCAACACCCACAACGTAATCTTCTTCTCTTAATGAAATACCCTTTACACCGTGAGCTCCTCTTCCCATACATCTGACATTGTTTTCGTCAAATCTTACAGCAAGTCCGTCCCGTGTAGCGATAATAAGACTTTCTTCACCCGTTGTATGACGTACAAATATAAGCTCGTCATTTTCATCAAGGTTGATTGCAATCTTTCCGCCTTTTCTGCGATATTCAAATTCAGAGAGAAGGGTTCTCTTTATTACACCCCTCTTTGTTACCATTGTGAGATATTCGCCCTCTTTGAACTCGTTTATGGAAATTATAGCTGTAACAAATTCACCCTCGCCAAGCTCTATTATATTAACGAGGTTAGTTCCCTTTGCAGTTCTTGATGCCTCGGGAATTCTGTATGCTTTCTGACTGTAAACTCTTCCTTTGTTTGTAAAGAAGAGCAGGTAAGAGTGACTGTTTACAACAAGAACGTCCTCTACGTAGTCGTCCTCCTTGGTCGTCATACCTATAATACCCTTACCGCCTCTGTTCTGTGCTGTATAAACATCGGCTCTCTGACGTTTTATGTATCCTGTGTGGCTTACGGTTATTACGCAGGTATGTCTTTCAATAAGGTCCTCAAGGTCGATTTCCTCACTTGATTCGATAAGCTCTGTACGTCTTTTGTCACCGAATTTGTGCTTTGCTTCAAGAAGCTCAGATTTGAGAATATCCTTTATTCTCTCTTCAGATGAAAGAATATCCTTCAAATCATTTATAAGCAACTCAAGCTTTGCTATTCTATCCTCAACCTTTTGTCTTTCAAGACCGGAAAGCTTACCGAGTGTCATTTCAACAATTGCCTGTGCCTGTGCTTCGGAAAGAGCAAATCTTTCGATAAGATTTTCCTTTGCAACAGGTATCGATTCACTCTTTTTAATTATTGAAATAACCTCGTCTATATTTTCCGTAGCAATTCTGTATCCTTCAAGAATATGCTTTTCTCTCTCTGCTTTTTCAAGGTCAAATTCGCATCTTTTTACAATTACACTCTTCTGGAATTTAATATATTCGTCAAGTATAGCGGGAAGAGAGAGTGTTTTCGGCTCTCCGTTTACTATAACGAGCATATTTATTGAGCAGGTGTCCTGGAGCTGACTGTATTTGTAAAGCTGATTAAGAATTACCTCAGGATTTGCGCCCCTCTTGTACTCAACAACAATTCTCATTCCGCCTCTGCCGGATTCGTCACGCAAAGCGGAAATTCCCTCTATTTTACTGTCTTTAACAAGAGCTGCCATATTGGCTATAAGCATAGACTTATTTACCATATACGGTATTTCGGTGAAAATTATTCTTCTGTGTTCGTCTTGTATCTGTGCTTTTGCTCTTACGTAAACTCTTCCTTTACCTGTTTCATATGCCTCTTTTATTCCGCGTGAGCCGTAAATAATGGCATAAGTAGGGAAGTCCGGACCCTTTATGTACTCCATAAGCTCGTCAACAGAACATTCCGGATTGTCTATTCTGTATACTGTTCCGTCAACAACCTCGCTTAAATTATGAGGAGGAATATTTGTTGCCATACCGACAGCAATACCAACTGAGCCGTTAACCAAAAGGTTAGGAAATCTTGAGGGAAGAACTGTCGGCTCATCTCTTGTATTGTCAAAGTTTCGAGTCATTGGAACGACCTTTTTTTCAATATCACTCATCATAAGGTCGGCAATTTTACTCATTCTTGCCTCTGTGTAACGGTATGCAGCCGCACCGTCGCCGTCTACATTACCAAAGTTTCCGTGTCCTTCAACAAGCGGATATCTTAAAGAAAAGCTTTGCGCCATTCTTACCATTGCCTGATAAACAGCCATATCTCCGTGTGGATGGTATCTACCAAGAACATTACCTACTGTTGTTGCGGATTTTCTAAACGGTCTGTCGTATGTAAGGTGGTCTTCATACATGGCGTAGAGAATTCTTCTTTGGCCGGGCTTCATTCCATCTCTTACATCAGGAAGTGCTCTTGATGTTATTACACTCATAGAATATTCTATAAAAGAGCTTTTAACTTCCTTTTCCATATCTCTTAGCTCTATTCTTTGTAAAGGAAATTCAAGGTCAGAGCTTTTATAATTATGTTCCATATTTTTTATCCTTTATATGTCAAGATTCTCTACAAACTTTGCGTTTTCTATTATGAAATTGCGTCGCGGCTCTACCATATCTCCCATAAGAACTGAGAACATTTCATCACACGCAATAGCATCATTTATATCTACCTTCAAAAGAGTTCTCGTTTCAGGGTCCATGGTTGTTTCCCAAAGCTGCTCAGGGTCCATTTCACCAAGACCCTTGTATCTTTCAGCTTCTACACCTACACCGCCAAGCTCCTCTATATACTTATCTCTTTCCGCATCCGAAAAAGCATACCTTAGCTGCTTTCCTTTGTGAACCTTATAAAGAGGCGGCTGGGCAAGATATACATGTCCGTTTTCTATAAGAGGACGCATATGACGGAAGAAGAATGTTAAAAGAAGTATTCTTATATGTGAACCGTCTACATCAGCATCCGCCATTATTATTATCTTTCCGTAACGAAGCTTTGTTATGTCAAATTCTTCACCTATTCCGCATCCGAGTGCCTGAATAATAGGAATTAATGAGGTGTTGGAATAAATCTTCTCAAGACGCGTTTTTTCAACATTAAGAACCTTTCCTCTTAAAGGAAGTATTGCTTGGAATCGGCTATCCCTTCCATCCTTTGCAGAACCTCCCGCAGAATCTCCCTCTACAAGATAAACCTCTGTGAGTCTTGCTTCTCTTTCATTACAGTCAGAAAGCTTTCCCGGAAGAGTTGAAACCTCAAGAACATTTTTTCTTCTTGTAAGCTCACGGGCTTTTCTCGCTGCTTCACGCGCTCTGTTTGCAGAAAGTGCCTTTTCTATTACAGTTCTTGCATTCTGTGGATTTTCTTCAAGATATTCTTCAAGCTTTTGTGAAACTATTGAATCAACAAGAGTTCTTATTTCACTGTTTCCAAGCTTAGCTTTTGTCTGGCTTTCAAATTGCGCATCTGTAAGCTTTACCGATATAATAGCTACAAGACCCTCTCTAACATCCTCTCCTGAAAGAGATTCTTCACCTTTAAGAAGTCCTGTTTTTTTAGCATAATTGTTAAGTACTCTTGTAAGAGCTGTTTTGAAGCCGGTTTCGTGAGTTCCTCCTTCAATAGTTGACATATTATTTGCAAATGATATAAGAGTTTCATTATAACTGTCGTTATACTGCATAGCAACTTCTGCAATAGAACCGTTTTTTTCACCCTTCATATATATTACATCTTTATGTATAGGAGTCCCTCTTTTTTCATTATTGAGATATTCTACAAAGGAAATAATTCCTCCCTCATACAATAACTCTTCTTTTCTTTCTTTTCCTTCTCTTTTATCTATAAGTACAATCTTTACACCTGCATTAAGAAATGATTGCTCTCTCATTCTTGTAAGAATTGTATTATAATCAAAAACAGTTTCTTCAAAGATTGTAGAGTCCGGCTTAAATCTTACGTAAAGACCGTGTTTTTCTCCCGAATCACCCTCACATTTAAAGGGTCTTCTCACCATTCCTCTTTCAAATCTTTCAGTATATCTTTTACCGTCACGGCAGTTTTCTACCTCTACCCACTCAGAAAGAGCATTAACAACCGAGGCTCCCACACCGTGAAGACCACCGGCTATTTTATATCCCTCTCCTCCGAATTTTCCTCCGGCGTGAAGAACTGTATATACAACCTCAAGAGTAGGTATTCCAAGTTTTTCATTCATACCTGACGGAATTCCTCTTCCGTCATCCTCTACAGAAACACTGTCGTCATCGTGAAGAGTTACTTTTATTGTAGAACAGTGACCGGCAAGAGCTTCGTCTATAGAGTTATCAACAATTTCATATACAAGATGATGCAGTCCCTTTATAGAAGTTGTTCCTATATACATTCCCGGTCTTTTTCTAACCGCTTCAAGTCCTTCAAGTACTTGTATTTGACTGTCGTCATAACTGTTTATTTTCTTCTCGTTTTCCATTTTTTACCTTTCCAAAGATTATACGTAATCCTTCATTTCATTTTCTATTCTTATTTTAAGTCCGGATGTTGAAATTCTTGAGAGCTTAACTTTTTCTTTTCCATTATCATAACAAACAATAAAGGAACGCGGCAGGTCTGTATCGGTATATTCTATCTTACCTTCCTTTTGCTTTTCCGATATATACTTTTTTGATAATTTTGAAACAGTTGCAGTATCCAAATCAAATATTCCTATTATATCCTTTGATTTTATACTTTTTCCGTTTCCAATGTGTAAATACATATTATTTTTCCTTCGTATAAGAATATTCTCCGGCTTTTACCTCTATTTTTTTACAGTCGTAAAAATCTTTTATTTCCTTTTCGCAAGAGGTAATTATTATCTGCCTTTTTCCCATATTCTCTGTTATATACTTTTTTCTTTTTCCATCAAGCTCTGAGAGAACGTCATCAAATAGAAATACAGGATATTCTCCG
Organism: Eubacteriales bacterium; assembly: GCA_045534215.1. Lineage (GTDB taxonomy): Bacteria > Bacillota > Clostridia > Oscillospirales > CAG-272 > UBA1740. The sequence goes on along the minus strand of JAZSJG010000032.1, from coordinate 16,392 downwards.
AATATTTCACGTATAACCTCTCCCTCAGCAATTTTTAATGTTAGAACTATAGAGCGCTGCTGTCCCTGCGAAGCAAAAAGTCGGGAGTTTTTTCCGTTTATTTCTATTATCATATCATCTCTTTGTATTCCAAAAAGACTTACTCCTGCACTTTTTTCTCTTTTTAATTCTTTTGTAAATATTTCTCTATATTCTTTTTCTTTATCTTCTCTTTTTTCACTCTTTGAAATATCACTTTTATATATAAATTTTATATCTTCTTTTCCGTCTGATATTTCTTTTATTATTTCCTTTGAATATAATTCAAGCTTTTTTATATATTCGCTCCTTATAGAGTGAATAAAAGAGGCATTTTCAGCCATATAATACGACCAAGAAATAAGCTCGTTTTCATCGTAATAAAGTCCTTTTGAGGCATTTTTTAATATGTAATTTCTGTTTTCAAGAGCTTTTTTATAATTTGCATAATAGCTTATATATGGCTTGTAGCATTGGCTTGCCGCAATATTAAGAAAAGCTCTTCTTTCCTCAGGACTCCCTTTGACAAGATATAAATCATCGGGATAAAAGAGAACGGCCTTGAAATTACCGACCATTTCCTTTACTTTTTCTATTTTATATCCGTTTTTCTTTATTCTTTTTTCTCTTCCGAAAAAGGAATATTCAAGCGTATTTTTTCCGTCTTCGTTCTCATATTCTATCGAAATATGAAATCCGTCAGCACCAAATTTTACAGCTTCCTTTTCCTCAGAAGCTCTGAATGATTTTCCTCTTGCAAAGGTATATATGGCTTCTATTGCATTTGTTTTTCCTTGAGCATTATCTCCGTAAAGAAGATTTACTCCGGGGAAAAATTCTATTTCACAATTATCTATATTTCTGTAATTTTGTGCTTTAAATTTTTTTATTTCCATTTTTTAATTCATTCTTACAGGAAGAATCATATAGAAATATTTGAAATCGTCATTTGGAAGTTTAGGTTCTATTGTAATTGCCTGTGTAGGTGATTTAAGAGAAATTACTATCTCTTCACCCTCTGCCACCTTTATACTGTTTATAAGATAACGGCAATTAAAGCCGATTTCTATATCGCTTCCCTCATGTGAGCAATCCATTTCATCTACAACCTTTCCGTTAACCGATGAGGATGTAAGAGTAAGATAGTTTCTTTCTGCAGATATTTTTACGTAGCTTTTTCCGCTTCCTTGAATTTTTTCTTCCGCTATAATATTAGCTCTTTCAAGACCAGAAAGCATTCTTTCTCTGTTAACAGTTACGAAAATATCGTTTTCTTTTGGAATAATTCTGTTGTAATCTATATACTCGGAATCTATTGTTCTTGTAAAGAAGGTTAAATCATCACATTTTATAATAGCGTGCTTTCTTGCGAGATAAATCGTACATCTGTAATCCTCGTTATCAGGCAAAATTTTAATCATTTCCATAAGAGCATGACCAGGAATTATAAATGAATAGCTTATATTTTCATTTTCATTTTTAACAGAACTTGCCTTGCATTTAATATTACATTTTGAAAGGGTATAGCTATCACAGGAAACAACTTCCATATTGTCATTCTCAACCTTAAAGAATGCTCCCATAAGCATAGCTCTGTTATCTTGAGGCGAAACAGAATGAATAACTTTTCCTATAATTTTCTTAAGAGTAGCAGTTTCAAGAGTAAATGCTCTGTCTGATATAAGGTCGGGAAGGTCGGGGAATTCCTCTCCTCTTAAGGCAAATATAGAGAAGCTCGCCTTTCCGCAGGATATTTCACAGTTAAGACGTTCATTTATATCTATTGTAAGCTCTCCCTCAGGAAGAACTCTTATTGTCTGATAAAGACGCTGAGCATTTATAATAAATTTTCCCTCTCTTTCAACAGAAAGCGGCTCAAATGTAGCTCTTACACCCTTATTCATATCATATGTTGTAATTCTTATAAGTCCTGAATCAAGAGTTTCTATTAAAACTCCCTCTATCGAAGTAATAGTGTTTTTATTTGAAACTGTTCCCATGGCTGGTGTCAAAACATTCATAAGAGTAGATTTTTCAACCGAAAATTTCATTTTATTTTCCTTTCTTTTCTCCTCGCAAGAGGAGATTTAATACATATATATGTTTTGTAGTAATAGTTGTAGTAGGGGTATGTTGAAATGTTGAAAACTCCTAAATCCATTGATTATCAAGGAAAAAGAATATTAAAATTTCAATATTTTGGTGTTGAAAACGTTTTAATTTAAAAATATGAGATTTCAACAAAAAATTCAATGACTTTTCAACATTCATTTAGGTATGTTATCAACATAAAAATGTGGAAAATTAACTCTTTATTTCCTTTATCATCTTCTTTATTTCCGAGCTTGCCTTGTTTACAGTACGTATATTCATCTCCACCTTGTCTATAGAAGATAAAACAGTCGTATAATCTCTGTTGAATATATTTCCTATTTCCTTCAATGAAAGCTTTGTAAGATTTCTTATTATGTAAATTGCAATATGTCTTGCATTAGCAATAGAAGCGGTTTTTTTCTTAGATTTCATGCTTTCTATCGGGACACTGCAGTTTTTACTAACAACAGTAAGTATTTTTTCAATCAAGGCATCTGTCGGAATATTTCCCGGATCTACAAAAGAAATTGCCTGGTCTATGGATTCCTTTGAAACAGGAGTTGCAGAAAGAGAATGAATAGCGTAAAGACGCTTGAGAACCCCCTCAATCTGTCTTATATTATTCTGTAAGCATGATGCCATATAGTCTACAAGCTCGTTTGATATAAGAAGATTCATAACCGAAGCTTTTTTCTTTATAATGGCAGTTCTTAACTCAAAGCTCGGAGGTTGTATATCTGCAAGAAGTCCACCCTCAAATCTTGTGCGCAAACGGTCCTCAAGAGGTCTTATTTCTTTAGGTGGACGGTCACTTGTTAAAATAATTTGCTTGTCCGCCTCGTAAAGAGCCGAAAATGTATGGAAAAATTCCTCTTGAGTTGATTCCTTACCGGCTATAAACTGAATATCGTCAATAAGAAGAACGTCAGCTGTACGGTATCTTTCCTTAAATGATGATGTTTCCGCCTTTGAAATTGCTTCAATCATCTCATTCATAAAATCCTCGCACTTTTTGTATATAATTTTAAGCTTTGGATTTTTTTCCTTTATGTAATTTATAACCGCGTAAAGAAGGTGTGTTTTACCAAGTCCCGAATGTCCGTGTATAAAGAGGGGGTTATAATAAGTTAAATCGTTTGCTACGGCAAAGCACGCTGCTTTTGCAAATTTATTGGAAGTTCCCTCTATAAAATTATCAAATGTATAGTCTAAAATAGTACTCTTTTTCGGAGACGGTCCGCTTGAGACGTCCTCATCAAGATATTCCTTTATAATTCTTTCTCTCTCCTCGGAATCCTCTCTTACACTCTCCTCCGGTTCTCTTTCTGTCATGTGGTCGCGAACCTCCTCGACAGCCGTTGAAGAGGGCTGCTCAGCCGAAAGAGAAACTATCTCCACCTTAAGAGGAAATCCGATAGATTCCTCAAGAGCTCTCTCTATTATATCAAGATACTTATTTTCAATCATTCTTTTTCTTAGGTTTGTAGGCGTTGAAAAAACCGCCTTTTCCTCATCAAGAACAACAAGGTCAAATTTACCAAACCAAAGATTAAAGATGGTTTCTGACGGGATTTTAACCTTTATGCTTTCAAGTACAATAGAGGTTATATCTCTCAATTCTCCCATAAGAATCTCCTTTCAAAAGGGTATAAGTATAGCTTTTTAATATATATATAGTTATTATAACATATATATTAATAGGAGTCAACAGAAAAATATAAAATTCCGACATAAGAAAACTCAAAGAAAAAAGTAAAAAAAGAAAGGAATTTTTCTTTATAAAAAACACTTCTACTACCAATTATTAGTATGACTTAAACGGCAGACTTCTTAAGGAAAGCCGTACCATGAATTACAGCAACGGCAATTATTATATAAGGAACTTTGAATTTCTTTACGAGGGCTTGGAGATAGTAGGTGCAATTTATACGAACTCTTCGGATACAGCAACATATTATTACGACAAGAACCACACCGGAGATGTTATGGCTATTCTTTATAACCCAGGAAACACTGTGGTATATTAGGTATTCTATGGTTAATAGCTGTTATCGTTAATAAATTTAGATAAAAAAAGCGAAAATTGTAAACAGGATACTCTAACACACAAATTAAACTAATTGTTGACATGTTAAACAGATAATCCAATAAACGAACGTATGAGTGCAAGGATAATGTGCTATAAACTATATTTTTCCTAGTGTTTCAAAAATAACAAAACTTTAGAGTGCCGCCGAAGCGGCACTCTTTTTAATAGAATGATACACGGGTACGCACTATAGCGATACAAAGATTAGGGCGTAAATTCTTTTTCATAAAAATCGGAATTTTTCTAAAAAAATTAAAGTCGTTTAGGTTTTCCCTTGAAGAATAAAGACATTATAAATCCAAGGACCAAAGAGGTCGTACATCCGACAGCGGCAGCAGAAAAAGCTCCTCTTAAAATTCCGAAAGCTCCGTCTGTATCAATAGCTTCCTTTACACCCTTGGCTACGTTTGCTCCAAACCCGACAAGAGGAAGAGAAGCGCCGCAGCCGCTCATGTCGAAAAGCGGCTTGTATAAGCCAATCGCGCCAAGAAAGACGCCTGCAACAACGTAAGAAACAAGAATTTTTGCAGGAGTAAGGGAAGTTTTATCAATAAGAATTTGCGCGATTACGCACAAAATTCCACCAACGAGAAAGGCAAGAAGTGATTTTATAAGCATTTTTAACTCCTTATTCCGAAGAAATGTGTATAACAGGGGCAATGCCCAATATGTTTTCTCCCTGAAGTACGCTTGACGGACTCATAAGCGCGCCGGTAGAAAGAAAAAGAATATTTTTCAGCTTTCCCGATTCAAGCTGCGGAAGAAAATGAGATGCAAGAACCGATGCAGAGCAGCCGCACCCGGACGCACCGGAATGAATATCGGCGTTTTTTGAGTCGTAAAGAAGGTTTCCACAGTCAAGGTGTCTGCCTTCGCACGCGGGAAGCTCTTTTTTTATTAGCTCCTCGAAAAGAAGAGAGCCGACGCTCCCGAGGTCTCCTGTTACAATGTGGTCAAAATCTCTCGGAGATTTTCCCGAAATGGCAAAGTAATTATAAACCGAGTCGAATGCTGCTCTTGCCATAGCAGCGCCCATATTAGAGGCATCTGAAACAAGTCCGTCGACTATTTTTCCAATCATACCGTCAAGAATTTTTACACGCCCGCCTCGTCCGAGTATGAAAGCGCCTGCCGCTGTGGCAGTCCATTGAGCCGTCGGGGTTCGCTGACCTCCGTATTCTATCGGAGTTCTGAACTGCCTTTCTGCCGCGGAATTGTGAGAGGTTGTTACCGTCGCACCGCAGGATATATCCGTACAGGAAATAAAGGTGGATAGGAGCAAAAGCGCCTCGGTGCAGGTAGAGCAGGCGGAATAAAGCCCAACATACGGAATACCAAATGAATATAGTCCTCCCGAAGAGGCTACGCACTGATTTTCAAGGTCGCCTGCAAAAAGAGCATCGAGCTCACCGGGATTCATATGTCTTTTATTCATAGCAAGATTTAATGAAATTCTTCCCATTTCCCCCTCGGCAAGCTCCCATGTCGGCATGCCGAAGCGGTCGGTATCATCGCAGAAGTCGAATTTTTCGCCAAGCGGACCCCGCCTCTCCTCGTAGCCGCCAACAGCTGCGTAAGAAAGAAAGGTTGGCGGATTTTTTTTAAAGCTTATTATTTTTCTCATAAAAACTCCTTTATACGAAAAAAGAGGTGTAAACGAAATATATCACCCCGTACAGAGTTCCTGCAAGGGTGGAGAAGAGAATAACAGGGCCTGCGACAGTGAAAATCTTAGAACCGACACCGGTAACAAATCCCTCGCTTCTTGTGTCTATCGCTGCGCTTGTTACAGAGTTCGAAAATCCTGTTACAGGGACAAGCGTTCCGGCACCTGCGTGCCTTGCGATTTTGTCAAAGAAGCCAAGGGCGGTTGCAAGAGAGGCAAGAAGAATATAAAGAGCGGTAACGTAAATATAAGCTCTTTCAACATCTATTCCGAGGCGCATAAAAAGAAAGGCAAGCCACTGCCCTAAAAAACACAAAAGCCCTCCCGAAAGAAATGCAAAAAAACAGTTCTTGAGCACGGGAGAGCGGGGGGCGTGTTTCTTTATTAAAAGTTGATAATCTTGATTTTTTTCAATTTTCATACAAAAAAACAACTCCAAAAGAGAATAATTGTTTACATTTTTACATCTTTCGGAGCTATTTTTTCCTGATTTTTAAGTTTTATACAAAGGGAGATAAAAGAGCAAATGATGGAATAATATCGCCAATAAAATCCACACCAAAAAGAAGAAATATATTTCTTATAAAGAAGTTTAATATGAGAGCGGCAGCTATTATTATAAACGGATAAAATCTATAATTGTCGGTGTAGCTCGTGTCTTTTTTGAATATGCTTAGGGCGAGCCGCACGTCATATGAAAGAACGACTGCGGCGGAAATAATAAGAGGAGGGTAAAGAATAAAGGAGTCAACAAATCTAAATGAAAGAAGGGCGCGAAGCGAGCGGCTGCCGCCGCATCCGGGACAGTAAAAACCGAAAAGCTCTTTGAAAATACACATCGGTTGACTTGGAGTTCCCTCGGTGATGTTGAAATATATTGTGTAGCAAATCGCAAAAAGCAAAAGAGCTCCGTTCATAATTATGAAAACAAGCATGTTTTTGCGCAGCAAAGCTTTTTTATCCATAAAAAACCCCCTCTCTTTTTGCTATTTTATTTTATTTTATCATAAAAGGAATGCTAAGTCAAATATAATATACATATAATTTTGGTATACCTATTGAAAAAAGATGGAGTATGTGCTAAAATTAATTTAGAAATGCGCATGAAGAGGTCGGAAAGCACTTTGCCAAGGCATAAGTGCTTTCAAGTTGGCTTTTTCAGGACAGGAGGAAACAGCAAATGACTAACGATTATCAAAACAACAACTATCAAGAAAACAATGGATTTAACTCTGACACCAATCGTACAGAGGGCTCAAATCAGAGTGATTTCTGGAATGAGAACGATTATGCCTACAAGACGATAATGAGAAACGGAATGCCTAAAACAAAGGGTTGGTCTGTTGCCTCGCTTGTAATAGGAATTTTCAGCGCAGTGTGCTGCTGCTTTGGATGGAGCGGTCTTGTACTTGGAGCTTTGGCTGTTGTATTTGCCGTTTTATCAAGAAGACGCCTCGGATACTTTGACGGTATGTCAATCGCGGGTCTTGTGCTTGGAATATTCGGATTTGTTATAGGTGCAATTCTCACAATTCTTACATATGCACTGCCTCAAGAGTTCTGGGATGAGTTTTACAAGGGATATCTTGAAGGACTTGAGCAGAGCGGAGCGTTTGAAGGAGTTTGATTTTTTCAAGGATTATTTAAACCAAGGAATGAATTTTGAAGAGCGTGTGCTCTGAGCTCTCAAAAGAATTCAATATAATTAAAAGCGGGGAATTTTAAAGTTCCCCGCTTATTTGTATAAAAATCAAAATTAAATGAAGTAATATGCAAGAAAATCCATGAACAGAGCTGTTCCGGTATCAAGACTTTCAAGAACTAAAAATTCGTCACGGGTGTGACATCTTCCTCCCGAGCATCCGCTAATGCATATAGAGGGAATGCCGAGCGAGAGGGGAATGTTGCAATCTGTCGAGCCGGAACGGAAAAGAGCTTCCGTATTCAACACTCTTTTTATAGATGCAGCTCCGCGTGCAATGAGGTCTTCATAGCGTTCCTTATCAATTTCGGAAGCGCAGGGGCGCTCGCCAATAAGTTTAACATCGACGAAAATTCCCATAGCGCGATAAGCTTCTACTACTGCAAAAAATGCCTTTTCCATTTTTTCAAGACAGGTTTTACTGTCTGAGCGATATTCATAGAGCATTTCTGCATCTTCTGCTATCGTGTTTACGGAAGTGCCGCCCGAAATAGCTCCGACGTTATAAGTTGTGTGGCTGTCCTGCTCTTTTGGTACCTTTATAGCATAAAGAGTTGATATCATAGAGGAAAGAGCGTGTATTGCGTTTCTGTTTCCAAAGTTTGCAAATGAGTGACCGCCCTCTGTCTTTACGGACACACGGTAGCGGTGCGAACCCACTGCCCGTGTAACAATTTTATCAAGAGCGATACCGTCTATTGTAATAAGCTCCTTAAGGCGTTTGCCGTAACGCTCGCATATTGCGCGGCTGCCCTTTAGGTTTCCAAGACCCTCTTCGCCCGAATTTGCTACGAAAACAAGTCCGTGCTTTGAAGGAATTTTATTCCTTAAGAAATAACGTGCACAAATCATAAGAACTGCAAGATTGGATGTGTCGTCACATACTCCCGGACAGAAATATTTTCCGTCCTCTTCTTTGAAAGGAAGCGGGTCTGTGTCGGGGAACACCGTATCTGTATGCGCCATAAATACAGTTACATCGTTGTCGTCTGTAAGTCCGTACTGGCAAATAACGTTGAGTGCCTCGTCGATTTCTACATCCTCTGCGCCGTTTGCAAGAAACCAATTCTTACAAAACTCGGCTCTTTTTTCTTCCATGTTTGATGGTGCGGGAATTGCACAAAGCTCTCTTATCAGCAATAGGATGTCTTCCTTGCTGTCCTTAAGATATTGTTTCATTTCGTTTGTTACGTTCATTTCCATTTCCTTTCAAAATAGGAGAGGGTCGGGAATATTTCACCAAAATACTAAAAAATTCAAATTAAGGAGAGAAGAATTGTCTCAACCCTTTCGAGTGCCTCGTCAATCTTGCTAAGGTCGCTTCCGCCGCTCATGGCGCTATCGGGTCTGCCGCCGCCCTTTCCACCGCAGATAGCGGAAATTTCCTTCAAAATGTTTCCTGCGTGCGCGCCTGCCTTAACCGCTTCCTGTCCTGCAGCGGCAACAAAGTTGAGTTTGCCCGAGTTTACTGCCGCAAAAACAGCCACAGAGTTGGGATATTTCGCCTTAACCGTGTCGCAAAGTCCTCTTGCCTCGTCGGGTTTTACATTAACCTTTGCGCAAAGAAGCTTAAAGCTTCCAACATCCTTTATTCCGGAAATGAGAGATTCTGTTTTCATTTCGGAAAGACGTGCGTTAAGAGATTCGAGCTCTTTTTTTGCATCCTTTATTTCATTCTGCAGCATAGCTGCTTTTTTAGCAATATTGTTTTGATTTGGAACTTTAAGTTCCTTGGCTGTGTCGGAAATAAGAGCTTCCTTTTCTTTCATAAGAGAAAGAACGCCAAGACCTGTTGTGCCTTCTATTCTTCTTGTGCCGGCAGCAACGGATGATTCCGAAATCACTTTGAAAAGACCGATTTCGCCCGTGTTGGAAACGTGAGTTCCTCCGCAAAGCTCAGTGGAGTAGTCGGATATCTTTACAACTCTTACGACCTTACCGTATTTTTCACCGAAAAGAGCCATAGCCCCCATTTTTCTTGCGCTGTCAATGTCGGTTTCTGTTGTGGAACAGCCGGCAGCCATAAGAATTTTCTCATTAACAAGCTGCTCTGTGCGGCTTATTTCCTCTTGAGTCATGGCCGCAAGATGTGTAAAGTCGAAACGCACTCTTGACTCGTCAACGTAAGAGCCCGCTTGTTCAACGTGAGTTCCAAGAACCTCACGTAATGCCGCCTGCAAAAGATGGCACGCAGAGTGGTTTCTCTTGATAGCCGCTCTCCTCTCGGAGTCTATTTTAAGCGTGAGCTTATCGCCTTTTTTTAGAAATCCGGATTCGACTGTAACGTTATGAATGTACACGCCGTCGGTTTTATTTGTATCTGTGACAGAAAGCTTGTGAGTATCGGAAAAAGCAACACCGCTGTCACCGACCTGACCGCCGCCCTCACCGTAAAACACGGTTTTGTCAAACACAACCGAGCATTCGCCCTCGCTTATTTCATTAACGGCTTCGCCGTCCTTAATAATTGAAATTACAGTTGCTTCGCACTCGGATTCCGTGTAACCGATAAATTCTGTTTTTGGGAGTGCTGAAATGAGGTTTTTAGAGGAGTCAGACCAACCCGAAACATTTCCTCTTGCCTTTCTTGCACGCTGTCTTTGCTCTTGCATAAGCTTTGCAAAGGCGTCATTGTCTACAGAAAGACCGTTTTCCTCTGCGATTTCTCTTGTGAGGTCGGGCGGAAATCCGAAGGTGTCGTAAAGTTTGAAGGCATCTGCTCCCGATATAGCTGAAAGCTTTTTCTCTTTTGCTTCCTTTATAATGTCAGAGAGAATTCCAAGTCCCGCGTCAATAGTAGCGTTGAATCTTTCTTCTTCGAGAAGAACGACCTTGAGAATATAGTCGCGCTTTTCGTTTATTTCGGGATAAGCATCCTTGTTCTGCTCGATAACGATATTTGCAAGCTCGCACAGGAAAAGACGGTTTATTCCAAGAAGCTTTCCGTGTCTTGAAGCGCGGCGGAGTATTCTGCGAAGCACGTAACCTCTGCCCTCGTTTGAGGGAATGACACCGTCCGAAATCATAAAGCTTGCACTTCTTATATGGTCGGTAACGACGCGTATGGAAACGTCGTTCGAGTCATCAACTCCGTACTTTTTGCCCGAAATCTCACACACCGTGTCGAGAATTCGTCTTACTGTGTCAACCTCAAAGAGATTGTCGACACCCTGCATAACGCACGCAAGACGCTCAAGTCCCATGCCTGTGTCTATGTTTTTTTGTATAAGCTCAGTGTAGTTGCCGTTGCCGTCGTTGTTAAACTGTGAGAAAACGTTGTTCCAGATTTCCATAAATCTGTCACAGTCGCAACCGGGCTTGCAATTTGAAGAGCCGCATCCTGCCGCCTCGCCTCTGTCAAAATATATTTCAGAGCAAGGACCGCAAGGTCCTGAGCCGTGCTCCCAGAAGTTATCCGCTTTTCCGAGCTTAACGATGTGGTCTTCGGAAACGCCAATTTCGTCACGCCAAATTGCGTATGCCTCGTCGTCGTGCTCGTAAACTGAGGGCCAGAGCAAATCTTTCGGAATTTCAAGAACACCGTTAAGGAATTCCCAGGCAAATTTTATCGCTTCTCTTTTGAAATAATCCCCAAACGAGAAGTTTCCGAGCATCTCGAAATAAGTACCGTGACGTGCCGTGTGTCCAACTCTTTCAAGGTCCGGAGTTCTTATGCACTTCTGACAGGTACAAACTCTCCTTCTCGGCGGTTCTTCCTCACCGGTAAAGTATTTTTTCATAGGTGCCATGCCTGAATTTATAAGCAAAAGCGACTTATCGTTATTGGGCACAAGAGAGAAGCTTGGCAGTCTTAAATGCCCTTGACTTTCAAAATAAGAAAGAAATTTTTCGCGTAAATCATTAAGCGAAGTCCATTTCATATAAGAAAACCTCCAAGGTTATATTAGCAATAAAATATTTTAACATATGTAGGCATCAAAGTCAATACTCGGGGTGGATAAATTCCATAATACTGAGTTAAAGCATCGACTTGTCGCCCTCGTCGTAGATAACTACGCCGTCGGGCTTCGCGCTCGCTTTGCCTTGTCTTATGAAATTTCTCCTACCCCGAGTACCTCACAGCGTGGATAAATTCCATAATACTGCGTTGCCCCTCGACTTATAGGGCTCGACATATGAGAATATGCCATCGCCCTAATCACTCGGTTGCTCCTTATCTTATGAAATTTCTCCTGCTCAAGGCATTGAATGTATAAATTGTCGCGAATTCTAACGGGAGGGGCGACCCCTCCCCTACGGTGTTGGATTGCTAAAATTGCCTACTCAAAACTTTGGGTGGATAAATTTCCGCATACCGCGTTGAGAGGCGCAAAATTTCAAATTCTCTGTAGGGGAGGGGTCTTTCCCTCCCACATCGTTCTTCTTGCATTTTTGGGAAGCTCGAAATTTGTCTTTGTTTTTTCGGGAGGGGTAACCCCTCCCCTACGGAAAGGTGCGACGGAGTTGCTACGGTTAAAACGGTGGCTTTGGCATGCGGGAGGGGCGACCCCTCCCCTACAATAAGGGGCAAAACAAATGCCTCACTTTTTATCCTGCGGTGTTGGATTACTAAAATTTTCTACCCAAAACTTTGTGCGTATAAATTGCCGCATACTACGTTGTCGGGCACAAAATTTAAAATTATCTGTAGGGGAGGGGTTTCCCCTCCCGCGTCGTTCTTCTTGCTTTTTTCGCGCAAGATTATTCGCTTTTTTCGGTTTTGCTCTCGCCTGTGAATTTTAGCAGAAGAGAAGCGATTGTATTTGTGGTTTTACTTGCTTCGTCAACCTTTGCTCTTTCAGCATCAATTATTCGGTAATAGTTCGCAGACTCCGTATTTGCACCTATGAGAACAGGTGAAAAGAGATTTTCAAGCTTTTTGTTTATAAATTTATCTCCAAGGCGCTTTTCAAGCATTGATACGGCAAATGCAAGCTTGGGGTTTGTAGTATATATAGCATCGACAAGAGGAGCTGCAAGATTTTCATCAGGCACCTCTTTCATTTTCACTACAAGCTGTCCGTCAGGTCCGAATGTGAATTTTATTTTTCTTGAATTGGGCATTTCGGGAAACAGAACTTCAAGCTTATAAATAGGAACTCTGTCTTCATTTTCTGTCGCCTCAGCCATTGCGGCAACTATATATTTTTCACCGTTAAAATTCAACACGGTTTGCTTGAAATCATAAAGACCCACTTCAAATCGATATTCTATTCCGCCTTCCTTTGATGTAAAGAACAGGTGTTCTCTTTCTCTTTCAAACTTAAATGAATCAATACCGCCGCTATAATTATTTTGCATAGCACGTACGAAGAAGGGAAGAATTCCGTGGTTATTGCGCGCAAATTTATAAGTTCCGAGAATTGCATCCCAAGCTTTATCGTAAGGAGTTGCATTTCTTAGTCCGAGACGATACGTTATGCCCTTAAGAGGTGTTTTAGGACGTATCCAATGTCTGTTTTCAAAGAATTTGCGTTCTTTCTCTTTTAGCTTTGCAAACCAGGGGAAGCTGTAATCTTGATTTGTTTGCAAGGCGTCAGATCCGTCGCCCAAATATTTTTCAATTACTGCAAGAGATGGACTTTTTTGAAAAAGCTCATTATTTTCTGAGTTTATAACTACAACAATATTCTTTTCCGGATAAACCCACACGTTTTGTCCCAACATTCCATTGAACAAAAACTCTTTGCCGTTTCTTCCAACCCAGATTTGATATCCATAGTTGAAGGCACCTGCACTTTCCGGAACGGAATTTTGTTTTTTTGTGGATTCTCTAACCCAAGATTCAGGTAGAATTTGCCTGTTTTCAAACCGTCCGCCATTAAGCATCATCACGCCGAGCTTTGCCCAGCTTTCAGCGGAAAGGTAGAGTCCCCAGCCACCTTTTTCTATACCCTCTGGGCCGATTTCCCAAAATGAGTTTTCTATTTCAAGAGGCGCGAACAGTCGTTCGTTTAAAAACTCCATGAGGGACATACCGGATATGCGTGTAACAATTTTTCCGAGGATATACGAATTCATGCTGTTGTAAGCAAACATGCTTCCGGGTATAAAATCAACCTTTGCAGAGAAAAATGCCGCGGTCCAATCACTTTCTGTAACAGAACCCGCTTCTGAAAAGTTTACACCTGTAGACATATTCAAAAGATGCTTAACCGTGATATCACGGAACTTTTTATCGGCCGGTGTGTATTCAGGAAAAATGTTGACTAATTTTGTATCTGTAGTAAGAAGCCCTTCATCGCAGAGAAAACCTATTGCCATACCTGTGACGGTTTTTGACATCGAATGTGACAGATGCGCTATGTTTATACCGTATCCGGGGTGAGAGCACTCTGCAATAACCTCACCGTCCTGTATTACCATAAGATTGTGTATATTAGCACCTTTTTCTGCTTCGAGCGCAGATAGCATATCATAAAGCCGCTTTGAACTGATACCGTGCTTTTCCGGGGTAGAGCGGCGAAAATATTTTTTCTCAGTGGAGGAAATTTTCGTTTTTCCGGGTTTATACGGTATAACTGCCGGGTATCTTTTCCCAATAATAGCAAGGCCTGTTATAAGCTCTATTGCACGCATGCGCCATTTTGACATTTTTGTTTCCTCCTCTTTTAATTTCAAGTATATTTTATCAAATCAGAAATTACAAGTCAATTAACGATATGTTAACTTCGATGCTTTTCTAAAATCCCGTTATTTCGGAAAATCCGACAAGGTCGGCAATAAGTCCGAAAACAAATCCCGAAAGCAAAAGAATGCCTATAATTAAAATATTTTCTTTTTTACTCTTATTTATTCGCAAAAGGACAAGAAGGCCTATTCCTGAATTTGAAAAAAGACCCGAGAGCATAGTTCCGACAGTTATCACTCTTTCAATGCATAAATCGGTCAGCGTAACCGAAACAACACAGTTTGGTAAAAGGCCGACAATGGCGGCTAAAAAATGACTTATGACGGGCTTATTGTATAAGATTAAAGAAATATTCTCCTCGCCGATAAAGAAAATGAGCGTCCTGATTGCCAAAGTTGCAAGCAATATAAAAGCAGTTGTGGAAAGAGTATGACGTACCGTTGAACGAACAAGCCCGTCCTCACATCTGCAGTTTGATGCTTCGCAAATAGCATCTATATCTATATCCTTCTTTGGTATTTTCATAATACGTATGACCAAATCAATAAAAAGTCCTACGAATATGCCCACTGCAATTTTATAGCCAAGAATTGCTAGCACGGATGTAAACGGAATGCTTTTTGAAATCATAATCAGAAGCATCTCGTCTGAGGTGGAAAGAAAGATGGATATTAGCGTACCTAATGTTATGATTCTTCCTGCATAAAAATTAGATGCCGCAGCAGAAAAGCCGCACTGTGGCACAGCTCCGAAAAAACCTCCCAGAACAGAACCCCAAAAGCCCGATTTCTCCATAATGCGCAGAGTTTTACCAGATGCTCTGTGTTCTATAAGTTCAAGTAATAAATACGCAATAAAAAGGAACGGAAATACAGGAAGTATTTCAGTAATACTGTGCAAAAGCACCTCGCTCAAAAACACAGAAAAGCTTTTCTCGGAAGCGGCTGCATGTAAAAGAGGACTCATTTTATTTAACCTCGCTTCCGCCTGTACAAGAGGCACATTTTCCGTAAAGATAAGCACCGCTGTCAATTACAAAGCCCGTAGCATCGCTTAATTCACTTTTTAGAAGCAAAGAAGCATTATTGCTTAAATGAATAAGCTTGCCGCAGCTGTTACACTTCAAGTGCAGATGCTTGTTGCACTCACCCGAATTTGCATCTTGATAGGTTACTTTCCTTGTCTTTGTGTCGCATATTCTTCGTATTTTACCTTCGTCTACAAGCTTCGATATTATTCTGTAAATCGAGCTTTTTCCCCTTCCATCCTTAAGAATAAAAGAGCATATTTCCTCAACAGTGTATGCTCTAAAGCTTGATTTTGAAAGAAAGTCAATTACTGCGCGTTTTTTTGAAGTATCGTATACCATATCTTCCTCCAAAATGAGAATTACTCTCAATTATTCTATATAGTACACGATTTTTTAAAAAAAGTCAAGTAAAATATTTTATACAACTAAATTATACGAAAAAGAAAAGCATACCCTAAGCCCGCTGTAAAGCCGAGGATATGCTTTTTATTATCTTTTTGATAAAAATTCGCTTTGTAGCTTGATGTTTATCTTTTTCATTTCGGAGCTGTAAATTTCACACGCCTTCGATGAGTTGATAATTAGAGAGCAAATTGCCTGAATTAAATATACAAAAATTGCAACCCCGATGAATACGTAAGAGGCGGTGTTCTCGGGAAGCTTGTTAAATGTTGATGAAAACAAATATATTACTCTGATTATTGCGGATAAAAACGTTATGGATGCCATAGATTTATTTCCGTCAAAAATCATATAAAGCAGTACAAAATACGGTAAAAGCAGAAGATTTGATACCGTTTCAAATGGTACTCTCGACACACCGAAGAATATTGCCTCGTAAATAAATAGAAGTATGCGAACCGAAAAGAGCAGAATGACTAAACGCGAGGTCATTTTCATTCCCATGAGTTTCTCGGGATTTTTATGTATATATTGCCTTATGAGTTCTTTTTTTCTTTGCTTTATGTTCATGAGTATCTCCTTAGTTGCAGGTGTATATTATTCAAATATAAAGGATGCTGTTCCCTCGTAAACGTTATGATTGTTTGCTCCCATTGCGTCAAAAAATTCGTCGTAAGCAAGCTCGGTCTCTTCGTTTTCGTGAATTACAACATTGTCCTTGTTAAGTCGGATCGTAGCCATGTCGTTCTGTGGGCCAAGG
>JAZSJG010000035.1:0-7014 GCA_045534215.1 Eubacteriales bacterium | reverse complement strand
CTCGCCTTCGCCTGAGCCGCCCTCGCCTTCGCCTGAGCCGCCTTCGCCTTCACCTGAGCCGCCGCCCAAGCCGCCGTGACCGAAGTCGCCGTAGCCGGCAGTCACTTCTACCATTACCCAGCCAATGCCGTCAATGTAAACCTCGACCCATGCGTGTGCCTTGTCAGCGGTTATTTCAGATTCGGTATCCGCTTCGCTGTCAGCAACGTATCCGACAGTGTATCTTGCGGGTATGCCGAGTGCGCGGTAAAGCATAGTAGCTGCGCTTGCAAAGTGACCGCAAATGCCCTCGCGGTGAATTGAAAGAAAATCTGTTGCAACATTATCGCTTAAGTCAAGCGATTTGTCATAATCGGGATTGTATTCTGCCGCACCCTGTATGTACTTTGCTACCTTGGAAATAATTTCACTGTCCTGTATGTCGAAATCATTTTCTTCGATAATACCAAGCATAAAGCTTCTCGTGTAATAATCGATGTCAAGATAATTTTCATAGACGAAATTTCGGTAAGCTGCTTCTGCTTGTGTGAGCTCTTTGGGAAGAGATGCTCCATTCATGAGCGCAAATTCAAAATCAACAGGGGTAGAAATCATACTTTCGGTGTACGTGTCCGAATATGGAATGACATAAGAGGAGCAATTCACCGATACGTAGTATGGAATAGGAAGATTAGTGTAGATTTGCGGAGTCAGGGTTATATGCTTTAGTTCGCCCACAACCGCAAAATTTGCAAGATAGGAAAGAGGATAAGTGCTATTGATAAATGAGGAATATATCGGAGCATCAAGGAATGTTTGGCGACTTGTTCCGATATAATCTCCGTAGCTCTTAATTTTAAGGTAAATTCTGCCTGTGTAGTCTGAAACAAAGGTGTATATTACAGATTTGTTATCGGATGTAGAAGAAAAATCTCCAACACTTCCGTCAAGACCCAGCGTTCCTTCTCCTCCCATTCCCGAGTCCAAAATCTCCTCAACAACACTTAATGAGCCCTCAATTACAGTTGCTTCGTAATTTCTTGAAATGTCATTTCCAAGAGAGTCAAGAATAACCCAAGAAGAAATTTTATTTGGAGAAGAGCCAATCTCGGTTTGCTGTCCTACAATATCTACAATAAGCTCAGAGCCAACGAGAAGCGCATCATCGGGGGATACGGAGAATCTGTCCTGCACAAGAGGAAGCCCGTCATACTCCTTTATTGCGTCCTTGGACACAATCGTAATTGCTCTAGGCGTTACGGTAAGAGTTCCCGTGAAATAGGTTATATTGTAGTAATAGGTGATGTTATTACCGTAAGAGTCGAGGATTGCAACCTCGGCAGTGTTTTCACACGAGCCCACGTCGGTTATGTATGAGGGGAAGATTACCTTTATTTCATGGTCCGGCTGAAGTTCACCGTCGAGTGACCATTTTTCGTTTCTTAAAGGAGTTCCGTCATAGATTTTCGTAGCAGATTCTGTGGAAATAGTTATACTCGGGCGGAAGTATTCTTCGCTTGAGGTGACGGTTAGAAGTCCAGACTCCCAGTTAACAATGAAGTTGTTTGTGACATCTTGCCCACCGTTTCGTGTGTAAATGCGTGCTCCGTAAATATTATTCCAGATTTCACCGACATCGGTTATGGAGTCGAATATATCAACTTCAAAATAGAAGTTTTCCTCAAGACTTCTAGGGGAAACGGTGTAGCTTTTGTCGTAAAGAGGATATCCGTCATAAACCTTTTGCGAGCTTCCCGAGACGAATTTTATTTCGGCATAGTCTACCCGAAGATGTCCGAAGAAATACTGTATATTGTAAAGAGAGGTGACGTCATTGCCCATTGTGTCGTAAACGTAGGCATAAAACGTGTTTTCGGTAGTTCCCACATCGGTGATGCTGCCTGTAAATACGGGAACTATGTAGTGACCGTCCATAAGGTTGCCCGAAAGCAAGCTCCATTTCTCGTCAGTCAACGGGTATGAGTCATAAACCTTTTGTGCGTCGTGTGAAGAAAGAATGAGATTGTTTGATGCCTGATTTGCACTTGCAAAAACCTCGAGCGTTCCCTCAACGATAGTAATCTCGAAATTATGCAAAATATCGTTGCCGAACTCGTCCGTTATAGTATATCCGCCAATCCAGTTGGGCGAAGAGCCGATGTAATACTGTTCTCCGTAAACTTCTACGTTTATTACAGCGTGCTCTTGTACATGTCCGGGCGTGACGGTAAATTCGGGTTTGGTAAGAGGTTTGTTTTCGTCAAAAATTTGTGACGCGCTTGCAGAAATAATAGTTATCTTCTGTGGCGTAACGGTAAGAGTTCCGAATCTGTATTCAACAGTGTACCAGTCGGTGACGTCGTTGCCGTATTCGTCTTTAATTACTGCTGCTATCCTGTTTGAGCATTGACCTACGCTCGTTTGCGTTGATAGGGATGTTATTTCAATCGTATGTCCTTTGCGAAGCTCACCGGAGAGAAGATGGTATTCGTTTGACCAAAGGGGTTCTCCGTCATAAACCTTTTTCTTGTCGAGTGATTCGATTACAAGTCGGTTTGAAAGTGCCTCGGGAGAACCGACGACGCGAAGCGTGCCTTCCTCAAGTGTGATTTCGTAGTTTTCGGTTACGTCAACATTGCTTGAGTTCAGTACCGTATAGGACGATATCGTATTTCTTGACTCGCCCGGCTCGAATTGCATTCCCGTTATTACTACCTGAACTGATATTCCGTTTTCACCCTCAATATTCGGAACGAGTGTGTAATTTTGATTGGTAAGAGGTGTTTCGCTAAAAGACTTTTCGTCACTTTCCGAACGAATTGTGAGCGGCTGCTTTTTTATTTCAAGAGTGCCGGGATTTGTGTTTATAGAATAAAGCGAGGTTACGTCATTGCCGTCTTTATCGACTATTGCAACGGTAAAGCTGTTTTCGCTTGAGCCGACTGTTGTTTGCTCTCCCGTGATGCTGACGTTTGCCGTGTGACCTGTTGCAAGTGTGCCCTCATCCAAGCTCCAGTGTCCGTTTTTGAGCGGCAAACCGTTATAGTAAATAGAAGAGGACCCGGAAGAAAAGGTAAGCTCATCGTGTCCCTTTATTTCAAGCTTTCCGTTTACTATTTTTATGTCGTAGTTATGGCTCGTAAGAGCGCCCTTTTTATCTCTGATTTCAACGCTTGTTACGAGGTTATCCGCTTCACCGACCTCGGTAATGCTTCCCTCGACTGTAACGGTGATTTTTTCACCCTTGGCAATATATAATATAGAATCTATTTCGTATTCGGGTGTTGATAAGGGCTTGCCGTCGTAAAATTTAGACGCACTTGCGGCAGTGACCGTAATTATTTGCGGAGTAACCTTAAGTGTTCCCGGATGCAATTCAATAATATAGTCGCTTGTTACGTCTGCGCCGTTTGAATCGGTTATTTTAACGAAGATATGGTTGTCGCTCGAGCCGACATTGCGTTGGCTTCCGCCGACCGTAACCTCAAGGTTGTGGTCATCCTTTACCTTACCGGAAAGAAGCTCCCACTCCGAAGAGGATATTTTTTCTCCGCTGTATTTTGCCGTAACGCTTCCTGAGGAAAAAACAAGAGTTGTCGGCGTCGGGTTTATAATTCCCTCGGCTATAAGGACTATCATTACAGCAAGAAGCGCAACAGCGCCGATAATCATTGAACCTATTAGGGTAATGAGTTTTGATTTCTTAAGCATAATCAGTACTTCTTTACTTTCGTTAATGTGAATTAAGCATTTCTTTCAAGGCGATGTATGTATTCTTTGCAAAGGGTCATTTTATCGGAGCCGAAAAGCTCATCGAGATATGAAATCAAGCCCTCCGCAGAGTTGCGCAGATAAATGGGATTCTGGGTTTCAAGCTTACGGATAACCTTTTTTGCAAGGATGTCGTCAAGCGCATCAAGCTCGTCGCCGCCGCAGCTGACGAATACGGGAATGTAAGCTCTAATCTGCTTCATAATACGGTTACCAAAGGTAATGTGGAAATGGTCGATTAAGTATTTGTCAAGAAGCTCAAGACGTCCTCTGTTTCTTAAGCTTACGTCAAACTCCTTGATAGCTCCCTCAACAAGCTCGGTAAACTGATTTGCCGAAATGCGAACCTTAGCGGTAGGAGGAGCAACAAATCTTTCACACTTGGTGTCAAGGTTCAAAATCATAGCTCTGTCGTAAACCTTGTCTGAAATAGCGAATGTTGAGTCGTCGTTGTTAGCTGTGCCTATAAACCACATATTAGAGGGAAGCTTAACTCTTCCGTCCTTAAGCTGCTCGGGGTCTGTAGGCCATTTGTCAGATACAACGTCAAGATATCTTTCGTCGGGATTGGGAAGCTCAAGAAGAGAGAGGAATTCCGCGAAGTAATATTCAACTCTTGCGATGTTCATTTCGTCAAGTACGGTGATGTATATATCCTCGCTGTAATTTGCCTCGTACATTTTCTCAAGCAAAAGCGTTTCGTTAAATCTTTTTGTAAATTCGTTGTAATAGCCGATAAGGTCTGTTCTTTCCTTCCACATCGGCTGAACGGGTATAACGGTAGAGGTGTTGTCAACGAAAGAGCCGAATGCGTGAGCAAGAGATGTTTTACCCGTACCGGACATACCCTGCAAGATTATGATGTGGGAAACAGCCATTCCCGCAATAAATCTTCTTATGTCTGAAATGTCGTAGTAGAGCTTAAGACGGGATGCCGCATAGTTTCTGAAATCCTCGCAGAACTGCTCAAGGGAAATACCCTTGTCGTACTTTGTGTGTCCGAGAGTGGTTTTCTTTCTGTCAATTTCACTTAGCATGCAGAATCTTTCGCGCACCTCGTCCTCTTCCTCGGGCGAGCCCCCCTTGCCGCTTACAGTTGCGTTGACTGCGCCGTTAAAGGTTGCCGTTATGGTTTCTGCCTTTTCTTTGCCGAAAATAATTGTAATTATAAGGGAAAGAAGTAAAATGGGTATGAGTATCATCAGGATAATTATGACAGTCATTGAGTCGGAACGCACTAGCCCGTTTTCCAACAGACCCCCATCATTGACGCTGTTCTCGGCTATTGCAAAAGCAAGAAGTGCCCCGATGAGAACTACCGCTATTAACATTAAAATCCACTTAATTTTACTTTTACGCTTCATAATAATCAGTCGGAGCGTTTGTCTTGCTCCTTTTGTCCTTTGAGTTTTTGAATGTCAAGAATATCCTTGCGTATTTTTTGCTTTGCCTTTTTCCATTCTGCCTTGTAAAGCGATTTGAATGCAAGATATTCCTTTTCAAGCTGTCCAAATTTTTCACGGCTGGTGAAATCCTCTACCTCACCGCCAAGTGCCTTGATTCTGGCCTCAAGAAGTGTCTTTTCTTCCATAAGAGTATTTTTCTCTTTTTGAAGAGCTTCGGCTTCTTTCCTTCTTTCCTCGCAATCAAGCCGCAAGGATTCGAGCTTTTCTTCGAGTTCGCTTTGCATTGAAGCCATTTCTTCTTTAAGTGCAGATGTTTTTTCTTCATGGCTTCTGTTTAACTGCTCGATTGCATCTTCGTGTAGGCGGTTGATTTCGTTTACGTTTTCTTCATGACGGAGTACAAGTCGGTGAAGCTCCTCGCTGTGCGCTTCCTTAAGAGCTTCCGTTTCGGCAAAGTGCTCGCGCTTTAACTCCTCAATTTTCTCATTGAGAGCTTCAATTTCTTTCAGAAGCGAGGCGATTTTCTCGTTCTTTTCCTTTTCAACTCCGCGAAGTGTAATAAGCGTCTGGCTTAGCGATTCAGCTCGCTCGGATTCCGTCTGCAAATCCTTAAGCTGCTTTTCAAGTGTAAGGACGTACTCTTCAAGCGTTGACTCGTTTGCGCGAAGCTTCCTTTCAAGTGCCTTGATTTTCTCAGCACGCTGCTTTATTTCCTCCGCCTTGCGCCTCTCTTCCTCTCTTAAATAGGATTCCTTTAGGTCCTGCTTTATGCCAAGACCGTATTCGTAGGCGAGGAACGAAACCAAAGCTCCCGTCTCCGCCATCTCGTCTGCAAGGTCCTCACGGAACGGAGCAAGGGTTATGGTTTTTGTTTCTATGTTATATCCGGGCTTGTCATAGGCGATAATAAAATCGTAAAGAGCAACAGCGCCCTTGAAATTGTTGTTCATTTTCAGGACGTTCGTTTTTGTTATCGGCGGCTTTATCATAGCAACCTTTGAAACCGATTCCATAAGGGGCGTTGCAAGAAATGAAAGAATTGTCTTATGTATTAAGTCTATTCTGTCAATGGTGTCCTTTGCCAAATTATGCTCTTTGAGATACGGGTCGTCACGGCGCTCGTCACGCATCGAAATCGTGTATTTGACCTTTTGCTTACCTGTTGCAATTTCCTTGGTCATATCAACGGTTGCATCATACTTATTCGTAAGGTCAAGAATTTTGTTGTATCTTATCGTTACGAAATCGCGCAGAAATGACAGGAGCATGAAGAGAAATCGGTTTTCATACACGGCATAATCGCTTAGTCTTTCGACCGCAAAAAGCTTGTCGGGAACAATGTCCTCGTCCTCTTCAAATCTTGTGATAAGATTGCTGTGCTTGGCAAGATGCTCAACCGTTTCCTTAGAAACGTGCTTTACCTTTTCTATTGAAACAACCTCTCCGTTGGAGCGAATAAACTGCCGCTCCTCCTTGATTGCCTTTTCTACGTGCACAAGACCCTGCTCGATAGCAAGAACCCAGTCCTCGTCTACCGTGCATATGGCTCTTTTTATTGTTATTTTGTCCCGCTCTGCGTTAGATGCGGCAATCGCCTGCCGTAAGGAAGAGCATTCTCTGTTTGCAAGTGTGCTCTTTCTATAGTCTGTCAGCGCGCGGTAATAAGCGTCTAAATAATTCATGCGTTATATCCTTAAACCCTTTTGCTTTTAAGCATTTCTTTCAAGGCGATGTATGTATTCTTTGCAAAGGGTCATTTTATCGGAGCCGAAAAGCTCATCGAGATATGAGGGCGGTTCCTGTGCAGAGTTGTTGGATGCGAGATGGACGATCTATGAGATCATACGGATAACCTTTT
>JAZSJG010000075.1:0-17392 GCA_045534215.1 Eubacteriales bacterium | reverse complement strand
CAACGGAGAAAGTATCAAGCTCCTTTAACTCACGCTTAATCCCCTCAATCAAGTCAAGCTTTGCTTGACGCTCGGAGAGTTCTTCTTTCAGAACCTGTTCCTGCTGTTCAAGCAGTATTGAAATGATATTCTCGGGATTTTCCTCAGCGAACAAAGCAGAAATACTGTTAATGGGAAGTCCGGCTTCACGTAGAAAACAGATAATGTGCATACGCTTCAAGTCGTCCTCTGTATAGAGCCTGCGACCACCCTCAGAAAGCTCGCTCGGCACGAGAATGCCTCGATCATCATAATATTGAACCGTTCTCACCGATACTCCGCAGAGCTTTGCAATTTCTCCCGTCGTATATTTTGACATAGCTTATCACCTCCTAGAGCCCATTATACAACATGACGCAGCGTAACGAGCAATACCTCACGCAAGGGGATTTTTAAAAAAATTCTCGATGATTAGTTGAGTTTTCGTGTTTCTCGGTATTTTTTAAGTATATTATATCACATTTTTATAAGCCGCGCAAGAATACAGGTAAAACCCCTCACTCCGAACAGAACGAGGGATCATATTGTTTCTGTTTTTATAATATTCGAATTCGAATTTTTCTAAAACTGTCCTTAAGAATACAACTCATTTCTATTTATTTTGTTTTTTGGAAGGCAATACGTTCTTCGCCGTTTTTCAAATATATCTTACCGCAATATTCAAATCCGTTACGAATAAGTGCTTTTTGCATCGGTATATTATCCTTATGAGTATCAATTTTCAAATTTGAAAAGGCGTCGAAGCAAAAATCAAAACAGAAGTTAATAATACCTCGCCCCGGTTCTTTTACAGCAACCCTGTGTATATAGGCATAAGGCAAATCATTTTTCCATGCGCCCTCATAGATTTTCAAATAAGTTTCCTCTTCCCCCTTTGCAAAAGCGAAAACGGCTAATATTTGCCCCCCCTCTTCACAAACGAAAAGCATTTTATTCTCAATATCACGAGCTGCACTTTCTCTGCTTGGGTAATCGTCTTTCCACTGTTTCGTATTCCCACACTTGTTCATAAACTCTTTTGCGTGTATATATATCGCCTCTATTTGCGACAAATCCTTATCTAAAGCCCCTCTTATATGCACTCTTGCACCCTCGCTTTTAAAAAAGATATAAAAAAACTCCAAGCATAAGCTTGGAGTTAAGTGGTGCGGGAAACGGGGGTCGAACCCGTACGGTAAAACCACACGCCCCTCAAACGTGCGCGTCTGCCTGTTCCGCCACTCCCGCAACGGCTCTACCATTATACACAATAATTTTTGGTTTGTCAATACATTTTTCAAAAAAACTCAAAAATTTTATCAGCGCACAAAAAACGTTAACAGGCACACTTATATTTGAATTATATATGCTTTTCCATTTGTTCGTAGAGATTTTTAAAGTAATGACTGAATCCTTTGTCATTGGGATGCAATCTGCGGTCCGCAAAGCACATATTGTCATTCGGCACGAAATCAAAGCAATCAATAAAGATTACGTTCGGATACTTTTCTACTGTCTGTCTAATCTTATTGGCAATGCGGCTGAATTCTCCGATTTGTGTCTGGTGGAAAACAGTTCTTCTTATAGGAGCTAAAGCAAAAATCTTTGCATTTGGATAATGCTCTGCCAATGCTTTATAGAATTGCTCGCAATTAGACTCAAATTCTTCCATACGGCATTTAGACCAATCGTTAGTACCGTATGCCACAGATATGTAATCGGGATTTAATCTGCTTTGCTGCTTAGGAAGCTCGGGGAAGAAAATCTCGCCACCGATAGCCTTGTTGATAGCTTCAACGCCGATAGCATCGGTAAGCATCGATGCGTAAGACTTTGACGGATATGCAGCGTCATATCCTTGAGTAATAGAATCGCCGTAAATCAACATTTTCTTTTCGTGCTTAACCGGCTCAAAATAAGTAGAACCTACAAATTCTATTTCCTTTATTCTGGGAATAATCGACCATGGGAAAATGATACAAATCTCATTGTCACCCTCCGGTAATTCAATTGTTGCATCTAAATCGCCAAGCTCTCCCTTAAATGAAGCGTATGCACTCTCTTCATCCTCTTTGGATATATTTCTAATCTCTTTAATTTTCTCACCGTTAGAATACACTTCGAAAATGTAATAGAATCTTGTTCCTGATGTTTCAAGAAACATTGAGAGATTGATTTTTCTTGCATCTGTCTTAAACTCAAATCTAATACCTGAGGTTGCTAAAGTTTTTTTCAAAAACGCCCCCTCTTTTCTCACCTTAAAAAGCTCTTCTTCCTCTTTTGTAAAACGGTGAATAATATAACAGCCGTCTTCATACGAAACGTATTCAGCACCGTTTGTAATACTGTTAATTTGTTCGAAATTTAATTTCACTTTAAAATCCCTCCCGTATTATCATATGTTTATTTCGAATCCGTCATACGAAGCCAACCAGCCGTTCTGCCCCGCTTTTTCCTCAACAATTTCATGAATAGGATTTCCGTTGTGTGAGAAATGATTTATGCATTTGATTGTGTTATCATCTATTGCGCCAATCGAAGCCAGCCTATCTAAAACCTTTTCATTGTTTGGAAATCCCATATGTCCGCTATCGTTCGGAGCAAAATCTAAAACGTTTGTACAGTCAAGGGTTACCATATCAAAACGAATTTTATTTTTCTCAATATACTCAAAAACTTCTTCAAAAAAGTATCCGGTGTCATGAGCATAGAGCAACGTTTTATCCGACTCTATAATG
This sequence comes from Eubacteriales bacterium, assembly GCA_045534215.1. Taxonomy (GTDB): domain Bacteria; phylum Bacillota; class Clostridia; order Oscillospirales; family CAG-272; genus UBA1740. The sequence goes on along the minus strand of JAZSJG010000075.1, from coordinate 14,636 downwards.
TATATAAACGGCTCGCAGCCCTTCATGTTATTTGCCGGCAATGCTGTTACTTTATACTCTCCAAATTTCACCATTTCATATGCTTTGAGAATTGTAATTTCAACATTTTGCGGGAATGTCATATCGAATGTTTTGTAAACATATTCGGAGCAAAAAAGCTTAAGTGTAGGAACTCTCATTTCATGTGCATACGGAGAACGTCTCACAAAAAGATCTCTTATGTAACAGTGGTCCTGATGTGCATGAGTTATAAGCAAATATTCAATTTTATCCGCCTCTATGCCATTATTCAAAAAATGCATATAGGTATCTTGAGGAAAATCAATAAGCAAATTATCATTTACAAGTGATTAAGAGCGAGTACGTATATTTTTACCACTAAGCTCCCTTGCACTTGCACAGTGCTTACAATTGCAAAACAACGCGGGAATCCCCTCTGCCGCAGCTGTACCAAGATATTTTAATTTCATAATAAACCTCTCTTGTAATATTAGAGTTTACATTCATATAGATTCTATCACAAGATGCAAGAAAAGTCAATAAAAAGGAGGCTTTTGTTACACCATTTATTTCTCCTAAAACAATGTATTGCAGAGTAAAACATAAAATTTTAGAAACATCTTGACAAATGCGGTTTGATTTAGTATAATTACAAATGTTGTACAGGGGTGTAGCTCAGTTGGTAGAGTACTGGTCTCCAAAACCATGGGTCGTGGGTTCGAGTCCTTCCGCCCCTGCCAACAAAAAAAGCACTTTTGTCTACCGACAAAGGTGCTTTTTTTGAATGATGTTTGCCTGCGGCAAATGATGTTGGCTTGCGCCAATGATGACGGCTTCGCCTAATGATGCGTGGCTTCGCCACATTTTATGGCAAACATCGCATCATTGCCAAACGAAGTGGAGCAATATCATTTTGAGCGAAGCGAAAAACATCATATCGCCGCAGACGATACATCATTTGACAAACAAACGGTTATGCGATACAATATTTATAATAGGAGGTGCAATTATGAAAGAAAACAAACTCGTCGAACTTTCAATGGATTTCTCCGTTGATATCATAAACCTTGTTAAATATCTGAAAGCGAATCACGAAACGATTATAGCCAACCAAATCGGCAGAAGTGGCACCTCGATTGGCGCCAATATTCACGAAGCGCAGTATGAACAAGGAACAAAGGATTTTATATCGAAATTTGAAATCGCGCTCAAGGAATCAAGCGAAACAGGCTATTGGCTCGAATTACTTTATAGAACCAAGTATATTGATGAGCAGACTTTCAAAGCATTATCCTCAAAATGTACCTCTTTGCGAGTTATGCTGATCGCATCTTGTAAAACTGCAAAGGAGAATTCAAATGACGGTAAAAAATGATATCGTTTTGTGGGACAACGGAATCGATAAGCTTTGTTTATTAAAAGTACCAAACGAACATCAATACAAATACATTGAAGGTGTCTCCTGCATCACATTTGGTATTTCCTATGAAAACATGAGTTTTAAGGGATGTGATACCTTTACTTTGTTTGACCATTTTTATTCTAAAATTGTTAACGAGATAGAAGGCACATATACTTCATTAAGCGGTTCTTTTCGGATCTATGATGTTGGAGCAGATACCGATGGGTATATTGAGCTTGTTATGACAAATGGGAAACTATCTGTCAAAGGTCAGCTCGGCGCATCTTTTTCTTCACATTCGTTAATGTCCGAATTTGAAGCAGACCAAACTTTAGTAGGAAATCTGCTACAAGAGATTACGTTTTGATTTTATGAGCGTAAGACTTTCACATTATCTACGCACCTTTTTTGCGTTTTTACCCCACTTTGCGCACCTTTTAGTTGCTCTTTCGCAAAAAGCCGAAGGTTTTACTTCGGCTTTTATTTTTCTAAAAAAGTGGCAGGAGAGGAATGGACTCTCACCTACGGTTCTCCGACGGCTCCGCAAGTGTAGTCGTCTCAGACGCGGTTTTGACCTCTTCTGATACATTTAAAGATTTACTCAAAATTTCGAGAGGGACTCTGTCTTTTAATATTCAAAAAAGTCAAGGCGATATGAACTAAATGGGGTTCACTTCAAAATACCTTGACTTTTTGATTTTTTATTATACTTTCGTTTTTTCAATCTTCTATGTATGGGCGAACTCGAAGTGTTGCTCCGACAGATTCACAAATTTGCTGACAAATTTGTTTTTCTTCGTCCGATGTAACAACATCAACAACCGTCATAATAACATTCGGTACATATTTCGTACAGCTTTTAGTGAAATTTAACATTGATTCGTATGAATCTATTCCGAATTTCGGGCGAACAACCTCAAGATATTTTTCTTTATTTGTCGCATTCAGGCTGACAGAAACAACATCTATCAAACCCTCAAGCTTCGGTGCTGTAGGTTCGTTGCATATTAAATCAGCAAGACCGTTAGTATTGATACGTATTTTAATGGAACTCTTTGAACGAATATACCTTGCAACCTCTAACAAATCATACAAACGTTCTGTAGGCTCGCCATATCCGCAGAATACAATTTCATCAAAGTTTTTTAAATTCCATTTATCTATACTGTCGCAAACCTCTTTAACCGTAGGTTCTCTTTCAAGCCATAGAGACGGTGAGTCGAAAACATAGTCCTTATTATGACGTAAACAAAATATGCAAGCACATGGACAGCGGTTTGTCATATTTACGTATATAGATTTTTCGGCACTGTAAGTAATTGTCATCATTTTAAAAAATCTCCCATAAGTTTGGATTTGTAATTCGTTTCATCAACAGCGAGTCCTATTGCTACGAAAATGACAGAACTTGCTACTGACTGCAAAAGCGATGCAGGTATTCCGTAAAGCGGTGCAATAAGGTTGCCATATATCAAGCACTCATACAAGTAATACCCGCACGCACATACAAGAGCTGCAGGAAATAAAGCCAACCAATTACGCAAAGACATTACTTTTTCTGTGCGGCTTGAAAAAAGAAGAACTGTAACAGCTTTAATCACGACACTCGCCGGAGCCCATATTGCGTATCCGGTCAGACAATCCGCAAGAAGTGCGCCCACTGCCCCCACTGCCATAGCATATGGCAAAGGCAACATACATGCCGCAAAATAGATTAATCCGTCACCCACGTGCACATAGCCGTTGTTAGTGGGAATATGTAGGTAAGCAGTAAGTACAAAAACCAAAGCCGTTAGCATCCCCGAGATACACATTAGCTTTATTCTTTTTCTCTTCATTAGATCCTCGCAATATTAATAATTATCAGAATACTCTATACCACTGTTGACAAATCAACAACCCTATTATATAATTGTTTTGTAGATATTAAAATAATCAGTTGGGGAGAATATTATATATACAGATGAAGCATATTTCAAATAAAGAAAAAGAAGCTATGTACTTAAGGATATACAGCCAAATTAAAGATGCTATCGTGAAAAAAATATATAAATACAACAGCAAACTCCCCTCTATTCGATGTCTTGCGGAAAAAACCGGTGTCAGCACCATAACGGTGGAACACGCATATTCGCTTTTGTGCGACGAGGGTTACATAGAATCTAAGGAACGAAGCGGTTTTTGTGTAATCTTTCGTGAATCGGATGGATTCGCAGGTTCAACTCATCTTTTGTCTAAATACAAAACAAAATCTAACGAAAAGCATATCTATGCTGAATTTCCTATTTCCGTACTGACTAAAACAATGCGCAAGGTCTTAACGGAGCATTCAGATCTTTTGCTGGAAAAATCTCCTAATCTTGGGTGTACCGAGCTTCGAGAAGCAATTAAAAATTATTTGGCACGCAACAAAGGTATCATGCTTGATACCGAGCAAATAATAATCGGCTCAGGCTCCGAATATCTTTACCGGCTCATTGTAGAATTGTTGGGCAGGCACCGCATATTTGGCATTGAATCTCCCTCTTATAGAAAAATCGAGCAAATCTACAAGGCAACCGAAATAAAGTATCAGCTTCTGCCTTTAACTAATGAGGGTATAGACAGCAATGCACTTTCTGAAACTTGCGCCGATATTCTTCATACCACGCCCTACAGAAGTTATCCCAGCGGCGTAACTGCCACAGCATCGAAACGCCACGAATATATTCGTTGGGCAAGCGAAAAGGAGCGTTATATTATAGAAGATGATTTCGAATCGGAATTTTCTGTTTCCACCAAACCCACCGAAACGCTCTTTTCCCTCTCGCATAAAGACAATGTTATTTATTTAAACACCTTTTCAAAAACAATATCCCCGTCCTTACGCATCGGTTATATGGTGCTTCCAAAACATCTTATAAAACTGTATGATGAAAAGCTCGGCTTTTACTCATGTACAGTACCAACCTATATGCAATATGTGCTTACCGAGTTAATAAACAACGGGGATTTTGAAAGACACATCAACAGAGTCAGAAGAAAGATAAGAAAGGCTATAAACTCGCAGTAATTAAATTTCAAGCATCCCATTTAATTGACATATGTGATAATTTATGATAAAATCACAACATGATAAAACCGTACAGCGACAAAATTATTATTTATGCGGACGAAAATGCAATGAAACAAAATGATGTAACAAAAAAACTTTTGATACAACACTGTAAAAACTATCCGCAGCTTCGAGTTGAAGATTTATTCAAATATATTTTTCAAAGCTCGTTTGGCTGCGAACATTTGGTTTCCAATGAAAATGCAGTGCTGGAATACATTAAGCGCGAATATGAATCGGTACCCAAAAATGAATCTCCCAAAACAGAAGAGCTCGACGGAAATTACAGTCGTGTCCATCTTTCTTGCATAAACGCAGGACTTACGGCAGAAACTCTTGCAAAAATATTCTGTCTCTCTGCGAAAAAAGAGGAAAACGGCATAGAGTCGCTTGAAAATAAAATAGAAGTTTTGAAAGAACTTATTGATGAAAACGCACTGAAAATTAACCGTGAAGAATTTTACATAATGCTTGACAAGTGGAAATCTTGCAATTATCCCCCAATCCATCATTCCGAGCAATTCAGAATAACATACCGCCCCGCATACCGAGTGATAGCTAACAGATATGCTGATTTCATACGGCTTTTCACAGAAATAGATAAAACAATTTCAAAAGGCTCAGCGATTATCTCGATTGAGGGCGGAAGCGCAAGCGGAAAAAGCACTCTTTCAGGCATCTTGGAAGAAATATACGATTGCAATGTTTTACATATGGATGACTTTTTCTTACGCCCTGAACAACGTACTCCCGAGCGCTTAAACGAGGTTGGCGGCAACATTGACAAGGAGCGCTTTTATGAAGAGGTTTTAACACCGCTTTGCAAGGGAGAATTTGTTCATTACAGAAAGTTTAATTGTCAAACCCAAACCTTAAGTGAACCGATAACGGTTTATCCGAAAAGGCTTACTGTTATAGAGGGGGTTTATTCAATGCACCCGGAATTTTCGAAATACTACGACATTTCCGTGTTTTTGGATATTGACCGCACTCTTCAAAAAAGCCGTATTTTAGCCCGCAACAGTGAAAGATTTGCAAAGCGCTTCTTCGAAGAGTGGATACCTCTTGAGAACAACTATTTTAGCGAAGCGAAAATTAAGGACCGTGCAGAACTGATACTGCCGGTTAATCAAAACTGCGACGAAAATTAAATACAAAAAAGAAAAAGGCGGTTTTATCAAAAACCGCCTTTTCTATGCCTCTGAACATCTTCAAATTATATATTTTCCCATCTCTGCTTCAACCAATGAGCTACAAATTTAGGCTGTCTTTCTTTTGTGAAAACGCCCTTTCTGTTTCCTCTGACACGCCTTAATCCCTGCTTGGTTTTGAAATCGGCAAAATTCCATATATGCTCTCCGATTACGTAATCAAGCTCATCAAAGACCTCGCAATGCTCTTCTATAAGCTCCTTTTGATATTCTTCTGAAAATGTTTCATCCGGGAGCGAATGTATTCCTTCGACGGTATCTGCTCCAAACTCTGTGATAATTATCGGCTTATGATAAGCATTATTAAATCTGTCAAGCTCTTGGGGCATAGTGGCTCTTACGTCATCTATATTTCCGTGGTCGTGATACCATCCGTAATATCTGTTAAGACAAATTACATCCACAAGGTCCGAGCACTTATCATCCTTGAAGTCATTGCAATGAACAAGAGTAATCGGCAAGTCAGAGATGCTTTTAGTGTATGAAACTATGTCCTCGAAATATTCACGGGCAAGCGACTCATGAGTTGCCGGCTCGTTTGCAACACTGAGCATAACAACAGAAGGGTGATTTTTATCCCTCTCAATTAATTGCTTAATCAATTCCTTATGAACCGCTTTGGTTTTGTCTGTGACCAATCCGCCATCTCCAAAAGCGGCAGCACCGCCAAATCTGTACATTCCCACTGCAGGTACTTCGTCTATGACCAAAAAGCCATATCTGTCGGCAAGGTCCATTATTTGTTCACTGTATGGATAGTGACTGGTTCGGAAGGAGTTGGCGTTAATCCATTTGAGACACTCGAAGTTACGTATATTTACCGCATCGCTTGCACCCTTTCCTATTATGAAAAAGTCCTCATGCATACCAAAGCCCTTGAAATACACCGGCTTATCGTTGAGAAGAAATTTACTACCTACAACCTCTAGCTTTCTAATACCGAATTTTTCTTCGTACATATCCGTTTCGGTTTCAACTCTCAAGGTGTAAAGATAAGGACTTCCAATATCCCACAAAACAGGATTTTCTATTTTAAATTCCGGCTTGTCGGTTTCAAGAATTACTTTTCCGTCCATGTCCTTGACAGTAAATTTTATGCTCTTACAATTCGTTTTAACAGATGCACCGACCCTCGAATAATCCCCTCCGAGAACGGTTTTTACAGTAATATCTTCTATATGAAGCTTTGGTACCGTATATATCAATGTATCACGGTGTATACCTGTATAATTATAGAAATCATAGTGATAAACCTGCCTTCCCTTTACAAATTCTCCGACAGGCAGATTATCATCTGTTACGCGATTGTCTATTACAACGGAAAGACGGTTATTTTCCATCAAATTATCAAGCGGCAAATCTATCGGATAAAATCCGTTAATTCCCTGCCCTATGAGCTTCCCGTTTAGATACACACGGCATTTATGACTTGTAGCTCCTATACGCAATCTGTATAGGCATCCCTCTCTTTTGGGAATTGAAAACTCTCTCTCATACAGGACCATGCCTTCATAGTCGCGCAACCCTTTATCCGTAACCAAATCGTTGTAGCTTGATGGTACAGGCATAAGCTTATAATCTCTTATCGCCTCTTTGGGAACATAATCATCTTTAACAGTAGAAAAATTCCAAATTCCGTTAAGATTATATACATCTCGATATTTGTTACTTCTTGGATATAACACGGCAAAACCTCCGAAAATTTTGGGATGCTTTAATTATACACCTGACTGAAAAAAATGTCAACGAGCATCCTATCTTCGTTTAATATTTCCATATTTTTGGGAAATACTTATATTAGGTGGTGAATTTGAAATGGAATCTATATGGGAAAAGGGTATAAAATTACCCGAGTTCAAAACTCTTGACAAAGATATAAACACAGATGTTCTGATAATAGGGGGTGGAATATGCGGCATTCTTACTGCGCATTATCTAAAACAAAACGGTGTTAACGCTATACTTGTTGAGGGGGGTAAAATATGTCAAAGAACTACTAAAAATACTACAGCTAAAATTACCGCTCAGCACGGTATTATTTATGATAAGCTTCTTTCGCTTTTTGGACCTAACAGTGCTAAACTATACTATGAAGCAAATAGGGATGCTATAGAGGAGTATGCAAAGCTTTGCAAAAACCTTGACTGCGATTTTGAAAGAATAAGCTCCACGGTTTTTTCAAGAAAAGAAAGCAACGAGATAAAGAAAGAGTTATCTGTATTAAGACAGCTTAATATTCCAGTAGAATATTCAAAAAAAACCGAGTTGCCGTTCGAGGTTTGCGATGCTTTGACATTCAAAAATCAAGCTCAGTTCAATCCTCTCAAGTTTGTCTGTGAAATAGCACGGGAGCTTGAAATTTACGAGCATACAGCTATAGTAAAAATAAGCGGTCAAAAGGCATTCACAAAAAGCCGACAAATAAATGCAAAAAAAATCATAGTTGCGACGCATTTTCCGTTCATAAATCGGTATGGGTTATATTTCATGAAGATGTATCAAGAACGCTCTTACGTAATCGCATTGAGGGGCGCAGATGAATTAAACGGCAATTATATTGAAGCAGAAAGCGGTGGTCTATCTTTTAGGCCTTACAAAAATTTATTGCTTCTTGGGGGATTTTCCCATAGAACAGCAAAGAAATCTTGCCAGTGGGAAAATCTAAAAAAAGCCGCCTCAAATCTTTATCCGGACTCAGTCTCCGTTTATAAATGGGCGACCCAAGACTGCATGACCCTTGACGGTATGCCGTATATAGGAAAATATTCAAATTTTTCAGAAAATCTGTTTGTCGCTACCGGCTTTAATAAGTGGGGGATGAGTTCTTCGCTTATCGCTGCCAAAATGCTCTGTGATGCAGTATTATCGAGAAAGAACGAGTACAGCAAGTTGTTTTCTCCGAATAGAAGTATACTTCATAAGCAGCTTTTATGCAACCTTAAAGAGAGTGCGCTAGGTCTCATCGGTATTGGGAAGAGGTGCCCGCACCTAAAGTGCAAATTGAAGTGGAATGACACCGAAAAAACATGGGAATGCTCCTGTCACGGTTCGAGATTTAACTCAAACGGCAAGGTTATTGACAACCCCGCAAATAAAGATATGTATTAAAAAAACGGGAGCGACTTAGGTCGTCACTCTAAAGGACAGTTTTCAAGAATACGGTATATCTCGAAAGAGGTATGCCGTATTTTTGCATTAGTGGACACAAATGCAGTGCTTGTCAGGAAAATTGACAAGTCATAGATGAACATAAAAAAGGCTCCCTTGTGTAAAGAGGTTTTTCCTGCCTCCCCCGGAATGTAATAGGCTAAAATTTCGCTAAATATGTTTACAAATCGCAAAAACTGTGATATAATGGAGATGCCAAACAAATTTAATAGTAGAATTAGCGGTATCTTTTTCTTTATGGGATAATTATACCCTTTTTTCGCCATAATCATTTTTAGAATTTGGTAAAAACGCAAATTCCTTTTAAATGGTTATGGTAGAGATACTCTAATTCTATTTAAATTTGTTTGGCGACAATTGGAGTTTGCGTTTTTCGGTGCGCTGACTTCGGTTGGCGCACTTTTTATTTTATACTACAGGAGAACTTATGAACAACAAAGAAATTATAACACATTTGCAAAAGTACATTGAAACTAAAGCCGAGACCAATACCAAAACAAAAAAACTGTTGGATTACCTGAAAGACATTACCGACGAAGACATTATTATAGGTGAGGATGTTAAATATTATAATGCTTATATAGAATGTAATTCCACTGGCGTTGGAGAAAGCAGTTTTGAAGGAACAAAAACCCAAAGAACAGTATCTCTTGATTATACTACAAATGAGCATTTATTTGTAGACGGTCATATTGGTGCGGGAGAAAAGGGGCTAAGCATTTTCGTATTAAAACCAGGAGAAACCACCCAATATTATTCAAAAAACGATATTGTCAAAATAGCAAAAAGACGTGGGTTTGAGTTACACTCACAAAATTTTAGGGATTTGAATTTCAGATTGACCGACCACAGATTAAATAGGTATAACGTTCACATAACAAAGGGGCCGAAAAGTTATCCCATCAGACCTATTTTAGCAAGATATAACGATAAAGGTGATATGTGTACAATCGGTTATCTTTATGAGCAAGACGGTTTGGAATATATCATCATTGAACCGACAGAAATAGGTTCCGACGAAAAGAATTTTCTTAAAAAAATAGGTTGTGCGCCGTGGATGCTATTAGGAATAGTTTTTCCTCCACTAATTATAGTTGCAATTTTCGTAATATTGGTTAAATACTATAAGGAACGCTTTGTAGGATAAAGAAGTAACTATGGATAATTTAATTGATATAATAAAAAATTTTCTCAAAGATCTTTTTGTTAAGTATTCAACGCCACAAGAAATTGAAACTGTACGTGATTATAGATATGTAAAAAAATGGGTAAAAAAAGTATCTACTCTATATATTGTTTTTACAATATTAGCACTATTGGGAATACCGCTCGTTTATCTATTGTTGCCATTATTTGACATTCCTCAAATTCTCGGCTTTATCCTTATTCCTCCATATCTGTTGCTCACAAACTGGGGATATGCTACTCTTATTACATATTTTCCAGAGATTGTAAAGAGCGTTTTTAAGGCAGGAAAAACAGGATTTGAAGTAGGAGAAAAATTTGAAACGACACACATTCAGGTTACACATGAATATGGAAACAACTACAGAGTATCCTCCACAACGGACAATAAAGGGTGCCTGTTTGGATTTTTGGGAGGAATGATACGGTTTATAATATGGGCGTTCTTCTGTGTTTATATTGGTCCTTTTTTGACTTTTAAAAAAATCATAAAAAGCAAAGAAAATCTCAGACAATATAAATTTTAGCAAATTATCACCGTATATTTATGTGTTACTGTTTTTAGAATACACATTTGAGGCGTTATTTAGGCATTTGAGCATAGGTATGCCAACAGAAATATTTCTATAAAGAAGGACGAAGAACCCAAAAAGTTCTTCGTCCCTTTGCTGTCGTTAGGTTTCGTCTCCTATTAGCTTTCCAAAACTGTCCTTAAGAATACGTCTCTTTCAGCTCCCGTCTTTTCAACTCTTTTTAATCAATCTGATGTAAAATTCTACAGTTTTTGCTACTTTAGAGACAGGTACTCGCTCATTGTTTCCGTGAATAGTTCCTCTCTCCTCTTTAGAGAGTGCCATAGCGGAAAATCTGTATACCTTATCTGAAATTTCACCCCAATGGCGCGAATCAGAGCAAGCAAGCATAAGATACGGAGAAGCTATTGCGTCCTGCCATGTATCGAGCACTGCCCCTTTAATTCTATCCCAAGCTTCAGAATCCGTAGTGGAAATTCGAGAGGGATTCATACCGTCTATTATGCGTATATCCACATCATTGTCATTTACGGTTTTCTTTATTCTTTCCGTAACGCTTTCCATTGTTTCGCCCGCCATTATACGGTGATTTGAAACGATACGTGCATACGGTGGAATAACATTTACTCCCTTTGAGCCCTCCATCTGCGTAAATGCGGTGGTTGTTCTTACAAGAGCATTAAGCTCTCCGCCTGAAATCTTGGTTATGATGTTGAGTATAGGTGAAAAGAACCACAAGTTAGCAAAAATAAGTCTGTAGGAAAAGCTTGAATGTCTTGCAAGTATATTAAACATCTTTCGCGCGGGTGCAGTAATTTTGAATTTAAACGGCTTATTTTCCATTCTTACACAAGCCCTTGAAAGACGACCCACGGGTGTGTGCGGAGCAGGAGAAGAGGAATGTCCGCCGCCACCACTTACCGAATATTCAACATTTAACATTCCCTTTTCGGCAATTCCGATAAGGGCGCAGGGCTTCTTAACTCCCGGAAAAACATTCTCAACAACAGCTCCGCCCTCGTCAACAACGATTCCGGGGATGATTCCCCTTTCCTTGAAAAGCTCTACTATATCCTTGGCACCGTGACCATTGATTTCTTCATCACCGCCAAATGCGAAATATATGTCTCTTTCCGGAACAAAACCCTCTTCAATAAGCGTTTCTGCTGCAAAAAGCGCACCGTTAAGTGTTCCTTTTGTATCGAGTGTTCCCCTACCCCACAGTACTCCGTCTTCTATAACAGCATCAAATGCGGGCTTATCCCACTTTTCCTCTACCACGCTCACAACGTCATAGTGCGCCATGAGAACTGTGGGTTCATTGGAAGCTTTTCCTCGCCATCTTAAAAGAATAGCTCTGTCGGATACATCCTCGTATACACAGGTCTTATAAACATTGGGAAAAAGCTTAGGAAGCAGATTTTTAAACTTTTCAAACTCCGCCTCGTCCTCAAGCTTTTTATCTCTGTCAGACACCGTCTTGCATTTAATCATTTCAGCAAGTGTGAAAACAGCTTTATCCGCATCCACTGTCACGGGCTCACACACTCTTTTTTCTTCTGTTTGCGGCTTGAATAAAAATGCTCTTACAAGCAAAACTAAAAACAACAGTAAAAAAGCTCCAGAAATACTAAATCCGGCTATCATAAAAACATCCTTTCATCAAAGTATTCCGCGTTTATACAGAATTCTTGAAACTACGATGGTGAACACAACACCTACGGGAACCATAATTCCGACAGTAGAAGTATTTATTGCGGGGACAAATATAAATAAAACCAGCATGAGAATAATCGGTGCTATTGCCAGTTTCCAATTTTTAGATACAAAAACAACTCCCAGAGCACCGAAAAGTGCGGGCAAAAGCTGGTCGAATGCCGGCTTAAGCGCGGGATTTTCAAAAATCGGGGATAACGGAATAATAAGAACAACGCCGAGAACGATTATAAGGGTGGTTACAATAGAACTTACCGCTATCGCTATTGTAGAAACTATTTCGCCTTCCTCGCTTTGTGCTTTTACGCCGTGCGATTCAAGAGCATTCAACGCACAAGGAAGCTTAAGATTTGATATGTTTCCTGTTACGAAAGAAAGGTAAGAGCCGCCCGCACCCAACATTGGAATAAATGTTATAGTTTCAACAATTCCAACAGCCCAATACATAGGTGCTGTAGCAAGAAGTCCCTTTCCAAGTCCTGCCCAATTGGGAACCGCTTGGAAAATAATACCTACAACCACGGGAAACATAAGGAGAATCATCATCATAATGATGTTCCATATTCTTCCGTCGCGATGTACGGAATCCATATACGAAACATTCTTTTTCATGATATAACACCTCCTAGAATATTAGTAATCGGAATTGCGGATGCCATGCCCACTACCATACATATAGGAAGAGCGTAATCGTTGAGCCATTTCCATTTAAGCTTCTTCATAAGTACACCGCAAAGGCACATGCAAACAGCACTTATAAGCATTACAAGAACGGGGACTAAGCCCGACGTCGCCGTGTATTCTGTTACAATCTGAGCTCCGTCCTTTTCGGTTACTGTTGTGAATATGCCATCCTCTGAGAGCCAAAGGCGAGATACATCTGAAAAAACGTATCCAAGGAATGCCGAAATCATACCTATAAAGAGAGCGTTTTGAAGAATATCTGACCATTTTTTATCTCTTTTTTCAAAAGAAATAAGTCCGTTTTGCATTTTCTTTCCGATAACAGGAACAAGCCATATTCCAACCATAATTGAAATCGTCATTACAGAAGCTATTGTTACGTAATCGGAAGCTGTCATGTTAGCTGCCAGGTCTGCAAGCGTTTTACCAAGGCCCGAAGCAGCGTTTGCCGCCGCAATTGCTTCATATGAGAGGGAGCCGACAACTGAAAGACGGAGCCAAGGGAGTACAATTCCTAAGGAATCCGACAAGGCAAGTATGGTTATAACTATTGAAACAGCGGGAGCAATTGTAAATACTGCTGCTGTTATAATAGTACCCCTCAACTTTTTCATATCCATACCGATAGATTTTGCTCTTCTGAGGGATTTAATAAGAAAATATACTGACTGTCCGACAACTGCGGCAATAATAATACCGACAATCACAAACAGTATTGGATGGTTAACACTGAACTTCATACAACACCTCTTATCTGTGATATAGCTTTTTAGTCTGATACTGTGGCTCGCAAGAAAGATTTACTCCAAGCTTTCTAAATGTATTTGCATCCACCTGCGACAATATAACTGTTGAATGTACCTCTGCATTTTTAAGCTTGTCTATTGCGGCTAGAACAAGTGCTACATCCGGACTGTTGGCGGCAGAAACCGACAATGCAATAAGCAACTCATCAGTATGTAATCTCGGGTTATGGTTACCCAGATGTTTTGTTTTCAAATACTGAATCGGTTCTAATATTTCCGGAGAAATTATATCCTTGTCAGGATCAATTCCCGCTATTGCTTTAAGAGCATTCAAAAGTGCCGCACTTGAAGCACCAAGCAAGGAAGATGTTTTACCCGTTACTATTCTTCCGTCATTAAGCTCAATTGCTGCAGCCGGCGCTCCTGTCAGGCGAGATTTTTCTATTGCTGCAGCTACACATTTGCGTTCCGTTTCCACATCGATTGCGAGCTTTCGCATTATCAGTTCTATTTTTTGAACCTCTACCTCATTACTCGCACCTTTTCTTTGGTCACAAAGAGCGTTATAATAACGACGGATTATCTCCTGTCTTGCAGCAGAGCACACAGCATCGTCGTCATAAATACAGAACCCTGCCATATTTACGCCCATATCCGTCGGAGACTTATATGGACATTCACCCAAAATTCCTTCAAACATGGCGCGAAGAACAGGAAACACCTCGACATCTCTGTTGTAATTTACAGTAGTAGTTCCATACGCATCAAGATGGAAGGGGTCAATCATATTCACGTCATTCAAATCTGCCGACGCTGCCTCATATGCGAGGTTTACCGGATGATTTAGAGGAATGTTCCATATTGGGAATGTTTCGGATTTTGCATATCCGGACTTAA
>JAZSJG010000034.1:0-2280 GCA_045534215.1 Eubacteriales bacterium | reverse complement strand
GTGTCCATAAGGGCACTCACATTTTTTATATCTGTTATGAACATTCCGACCAAACCTGACTATTTTGAACAGCCACATTCTAATAGTCGGGTTTTCTCTTTAGCTTTTGTTGGTATCGTTCACTAAATCTCGCAACAAATCAAAGGCCACACCAAAGGACTTAGCCTTGCGTGTGGTCTTTTTCTGGTTTTTATTCAAATTTAGGCGAACAGTTAAGAACGCCCTTGGCGGGATAATTGCCGGCAAGCACCTCAAGGCAGGAGTCCACGTTTTCGGCGGACAGGCTTCCGATGATATATCTTGGAATGTGAGGCAGCTCCTCAAGCACAAAAGGATTTCCAAAATGCACAACGGTTGATACTCTGTCTGTGTATTGAAGCGCATTAACAAGCGTTACAAATCTGTGGGTAAGCCTTTCCTCGCCCACAAAGGACAGCGGTTCGGTAAAGGTAAGGAATACAAGCTCATCACAACCGAGCGAATCGGAGAGTATTTTCGTATTTTGATACTGTGTTGGAAACTCGTATATATATTCTACCTTTGAATTCGGGAAAAGCTTAAGAATTTTTTCTCTGACCTTTTCGGGATAGAGCCAGTTTGACGAGAAGGTGTCAACGTCTATTCTTCCGTCTTTACCTACGCTCATTTCATTACGTACAAGCATTGCAAAGAAGTGTTTTCCGTCTTTTGAAATGTTTGGTGTCAATCCTTCGTCGGTTATCGCACAGATGTTATCCTTATTAATATCAAAGAAAAGTTTTAACTCCTCGTCTGAAACTTCAGCATCGTTTGTAAGCAGGGTAGTTTTATGCTGAGTCGCAAGTACACGCTTAACAGCGGCGTCAAGCATATCGTCAGGGATAAGTCCTTGCTCGTATGCCTCAACAAGCTTTCCAAACTTAACACGATTATCTTGGGTAAAGGGAAGAACAAGGTCGTTACCTGCGGCAATAGCATAACCTTTAGCCTCAACATCATTATATTTTGCACGAATACCCATCATACAAAGAGCGTCGGTTATTGCAACACCTTCAAACCCCATTTCTCTTATAATGTCGATAACAGGTTTGGATAGTGAAGCAGGACGGGTATTATCAATATTCACCATTCTATTGTGACCTGTCATAATACCGTCAAGGAGGCCCTCGTCCAAAAGCTTCTTGTAAGGATAAAGATACTGTTCAATAAGTTCTTCTTTAGTATCATAAGAAATACTTTCTGTCATATGCGAGTCAATCTTATTTGGATTGCTTCCGCCTGGATAGTGCTTCGCAATAGTCATAACGCCACCGTCGTGCATACCGCGTGCCATAGCAAGTGCATACTCGGTAACGGTCTCTTTGTCACCGCCTAAAGAACGGATTTTTCCGGGAAGAATATCAACAATAGGATTACATAACATATTATAGCCCATTTGGTGAGCCTTTGTTCCAAGCACCTTACCGAAGGCGTATGCATATTTAGGATCACCCGTACTACTTATAGCGCTGTGTCTTCCGACGATATATCTTCCCTCGCTGCTTTCAATACCGCTTTCTGCATCGGTCATTATAATTATGGGATAGTCTGCAAGTTCTTTAACTCTCTTGAGCATTTGCTCAGCATCTCTATATCCTTGCTGAATCCAAACCGAACCGAGAGCACGTTCCTTTATAAGCTCCAAAACGAACTCTTCATCCGGCACGGATTTAGCCCAGCTATTCAGAAATGGGGTAAATACCATTCCAAGCTTTTGTTTAATGGAAAGCTCTTCAAATTTTAATTCTTTCATATTGTTAACTCCCTTTCCGCAAAAGACACCCTACGGCTTTTGCTTAAAATTTATTAATATAATAATTGCCTGAATATTTTATGAGTCAAAAGAATTCATAACGCTATTTTCGAATTTATGAATACTTTCGTCCCAAAAATTGTCTGTTAAAGCTCTGTGATTTTTTAACATTAGTGCTGTGATTTGGTTTTTATCATCAACCCAAAAATGCGTACCGTATGCACCACTCCAACCGTATGAATTTACGGGAAGTGACGACTTTCCGTCACGTACATTCACGCCTAATCCCCAATTTTCGCATATTTTCCTATTTAATTTATTTACAGAGCTTTCTTTCAAAACACGTACACCGTTATAGGTTCCTTTGTTTAAAAGCATTTCCATAAAAATGTTATAGTCTTCGGCAGTGCCGCACAAACCCGCTCCAGAAGCAGAAAAGGTTAGCGGATGGTCGGTAAAGGTGTGACGTCCTATCTCTAAAGGACAGAACTCGTTTTTATCATTATTAT
>JAZSJG010000047.1:0-6090 GCA_045534215.1 Eubacteriales bacterium | reverse complement strand
TGATAGGCGATGATACCGGAGATAATATCTCTCTCAAAAATTATTGCTATAATGAGCTTACAGCACCTTATTGGGCATGGAAAAACTATGGGGAGCTCGGCAATCCCGATTACATCGGACTTATGCATTACAGACGTCATTTCATATTCGATGCCTCAAAGGAAATGGGCGTTATTGAATACGACGGAATGAATGAGTATTACGCAGAATCCATTAACTACACAAGAGAAAACGTTGAGAAGCTTCTTCACGGCAACGATATCGTTTACTACAAAGGACAGGTTGCCAACATATATAAGCACTACTGCGAAAATCACAAGAAGGAAGACCTCGACCTTGCTCTTAAGCTGATTGACGAAATGTCGCCCGAGTATTCCTCGGTTGCAAAAGCATACGTCAGAGGTGATACCGGCTGCTTCTGCAACATGGCGATTTTCTCAAAGGAGATGTTCTTTGAGTATTGCGAGTGGCTCTTCCCGATTTTAGATGCCTTCTTCAACAAGGTGGATATGTCCGAAAAGCGTTTCTTCATATCCGAGCGTCTTACGGGAATATTTATAGCAAAGAAAATTGCCGAGGGTAAAAAGACGGTTTCCTTAGCTTCAAGCTTTGTAAAAACCGAATATAGAATTCCCGTCGTTCTTCCGTTTGAGGAGGGCAGAGTATTTGAAACAGCCGTAACTCTTCAGTCGTTCATTAACAATGCCGACGAAGCTACTCATCTCGATTTTTATATTCTGCACGATGCGATTTCCGAACAGACAAGGAATGAATTTACATCTATCGTTGAGGACAGAGAGGATTTCAAAATCAGCTTTGTCGATATAAGCGGATATTGCAAAGAAAACGGAATGGAAGACGTAATAGGCCGTGTAGATTATTACCCGTTTATCATAGGCGGAGTTTTGCCTAAAATAGGAAAGTGTCTGTATGTAACACGCAACGTTCTGGTAATGAAGGACGTGGAAGAATTCTTCCGTCTTTGCAGCGTTGACGATTTCTGGATAGCAGGTACGGGAGTTGTCGAGAAGGACTCTTTTAAATGGCTTGGAACATCTTGCATTATAAACACCAGACGCTTTGTTGACCACGGAGTTGCCGATTCGTTTAAAGAGGTTTATAAGAGCTGCAAGAATGCAACCGAAATTATTGAAAAAATATGCAAGGACCAGTTCTCCGTATATGCCGATTGGTTCTGGGTAAATGCTGATGAAAGCGCACTTCTTATTCCTCGGGAAAGAAGAAGAGGAGATTTGCAAAATGACGCGCTTTGGCATCCTATAATTTGTTACAATGAAAAAACTCACCCTGCCGTAAATATTCAGGCGGTTTACTCGAACTTCTGGTGGAACACCGTTGCATCAATTACGAAGCCGGTCACCTTTGACCTTGACTGCTCGGTTGCCGTCAAGCAGCTTGATTCAGACCAGATAATAATGAACTCTCATAAGGTCACAGCACCTGCACCTTACAAAGAGAGCATGTTAAAAAAAGCAAGGGCGTACTACAGAAATTTTGGCTTCAAGGCAACTGTTAAAAGGTTCTTTGAAAAGCTTTCGGGGAGGTAAGAATGATGGATAACATTTTAGTTTCGATACTTGTTCCGGTATACAACACATCAGAGTATTTGAGAAAATGCTTAGATACCTTAACAAATCAGACTCTTAAAGAAATAGAAATTATCTGTGTAAACGACGGCTCTACCGACAACTCCCTTGAAATACTTGAAGAATACAGAGCAAAGGACCCCCGTGTCATAATCGTTAACAAGAAAAACGGCGGCTTGCCCTCTGCAAGAAATGCCGGCATCGATAATGCAAGAGGAGAGTATCTCGGCTTTGTGGATTCTGACGATTACGTCGAGCCCACCATGTTTGAATTGCTCTACAAGGCAGCGAAAAAACGCAATTCGGAGGTCGTGGTTTGCGGTGCGGAAATTTTTCCCGAATCTCCTGCTCCGTCAGCGTGGTTAAGAGAGGTTCTCTCTCCGAGAGACTGCCATTATCCCAAATTCACCACAGACGTGCTCTTTAAGGAAAAATCAAGACCGTTTCTCTGGCGCAATCTTGTAAAAAGAGAGCTGATTGAAAGAGAAAACATCCGTCTTAAAGAGGATATCGTTCTCGGTGAGGACCAGGCGTTTCAGTTCAAGGTTTATCCAAAGGCAAAGGGAATTACCTTTATCTCGGATAAGCTTTATCACTACTGCTGGTACAGACCCGGCTCTATAATGAACACCGAGCTGAACAGAAAAATCGTAAGAAAAGTCGACGCACATGTCAACCTTTGCACACACGTAATGGACGAAATTAAGAGAAATCCTACCGATTCGGATATGCGTAAGGAAATTCTGCTTTGGGCGGTTGAGCTTCTTTTTGACGACTTCATAAAGCTCTCCTACAAGGACCGCTTCAGAATCGCCAAAAAGCTTGTAGACAGCTGGCGCGTATTCGGATATTGGAATTTCCACAATTCCTTTGCTCCTCATATCAACGATATGTTCAGGTATTTTCACTTTATCGCGAATTCTCCCGAACCCGCAACGGTTGACGTTTCTCTGATAGTCAACCTTTATAACAGCAAGGATTATTTCAGCGAGTTCAAAAAGAGCATTATTGATCAAAAAGAAAAAAATATCGAAATTATCTTTATAAACAACGCTGCCGATAACGGAACGTATATTCATTTGCATAAATGGCTTACGTCCGACTGTCGCGTTCGTGTAGTGAATCAGGCATACAGCTCTCTTGCAGATACGTTCAATCAGGCGCTTTATCTTGCAGAGGGAGATGCGGTTGTATTTTGTGATGCTCACGATGTTCTTTCATCACAGAGCGCTCTAAGCTCGCATTATCAAGCACTTGTAAAAGATGGGGCGGATGTATCCTGCGCAACAACAGCATTCGCTTCGGGCGGAAGTTTAAATGAGTTGAAGCTCTATAGCTTTATGTTCAAAAAGCAGTTCCTTATCGATAACGAAATAAAATTTGAAAATTACAGCTCACTTACAACCCGCATATTTACCGCACAGGCAGTATATAAAGCAGGTAAGGTGGCAACTTCTGAAGAAGATGCGGAGCTCTTTAGGTTGAGAAGTGTTTGGCGCAGAGACTGGGTTTATACCGATGATGCCAATGCAATTCTCGAAGGATACGTAAAGCTTTTGAATATTACCTCGGAGGCAAAGGACAGCACAGGACATATTGCTGTAATAGACGAGCTTAACAGCGATAAAACAGCACAGCTTGTACTGAATGCGACAAACCCTTATCTCATGCCATCGGAAATGTATCCGAACGGAGAAAACTCGCAGAGCAAAACCTTTGAATTGATTTGCCAAATAAACAGTGCTGTAGACCGCACTCTTGCCGGCTCGGCTGCCGGCGTATTCAGACTGCTTGGCGAATTTGTAAACAGGCGACACGCCTTCCTATCTAATAACATGCATCTGTAATTCATAATGCAAAATGGAGGATTTATGAAAAAATACGATTATTTAATTGTAGGAGCCGGACTCTTCGGCGCAGTTTTCGCAAATGAAGCAACAAAACGCGGGAAAACTTGTCTTGTTATAGATAAAAGACCTAATGTGGCAGGAAATATTTATACCGAAAGAAAGGAAAATATAAATGTGCATAAATACGGCGCTCATATTTTCCATACATCTGACAAGGAAGTCTGGGATTACATGAACGAGTTTTGCGAGTTTAACAACTACATAAACTCTCCCGTTGCCGTTTACAAGGACGAATTATACAATCTGCCCTTTAACATGAACACCTTCAGCAAGATGTGGAATATTAAGACGCCCGCTGAAGCTATGGCCATAATTGAGTCACAGAAGGCAAAGCTCTGCATAACCGAGCCAAAGAACCTTGAAGAGCAAGCGCTCAGTCTTGTCGGCACGGATGTGTATGAAAAACTAATAAAGGGATATACCCAGAAGCAGTGGGGAAGACCCTGCACTGAGCTTCCGTCGTTTATAATTAAAAGATTGCCCTTGCGTTTTATCTATGACAACAACTATTTCAATGATAGATATCAGGGAATTCCCATTGGTGGATATACTGCTATAGTTGAAAAAATGCTCGAGGGCTCGGACGTTATGCTTTCAGTGGATTATTTTGATTTCATCAAAGAAAATCCCAATGTAGCGGATAAAACCGTTTATACAGGAGAAATAGATAAATTCTATAACTATGAGTTCGGTGCTCTTGAATGGAGAGCTGTAAGATTTGAAAATGAAACTCTTGATATGGAAAATTATCAGGGAAATGCCGTTGTAAACTATACAGAGGCGGAAATTCCTTACACAAGAATAATAGAGCACAAGCACTTCGAAAAATCCGAGAGCAAAAAGACCATTATAAGCCGCGAATACAGCAGTGAGTGGCGCGTCGGCGACGAGCCCTACTATCCTATTAATAACGATAGGAACAATGAGCTTTATGCAAAATATCAGGAGCGCTCTAAGGAGGACAAGAACATTATATTCGGCGGACGTCTCGGTACGTACAAATATTACGATATGGACAAGGTTGTAAGAGCTGCGCTTGATGCGGTTAAAGAGGAATTCCAAGCATAAAACAAAAAGAACGATTAAAGCGTGCAGTCCGCTAAGGACTGCACGCTTTTTAATATTCAGCAGTTAAATTATTCACTAAAATATATAACAGTACATAAAGAAACTAAAATATGTAAAATCTAAGATAAAACATCTAATATTAAAAAATTTGTAAATTATATTGACAAACAGATAATGAAGTGTTAAAATAGGGAAGCAGGTCTATAAAAAGGGATAGTTATGCCCTTTTTGTGACATTGTAATCTTAGAAGAAGGAGGAAAACTATGCCAACCTTTAACCAGCTCGTTAAGAAAGGCCGCTCTGATAAGGCGTATAAGTCTAAGACACCGGTTCTCCAAAGAGGATTCAATGCTCTTAAGAATAAGCCCACAGATCATAGCGCACCGCAGAAAAGAGGCGTTTGCACAAAGGTAACAACCGTAACACCTAAGAAGCCCAACTCGGCTCTTCGTAAAATTGCCAGAGTTAGACTTACCAACGGAATGGAAGCTACTTCCTATATTCCCGGTATCGGACACAACCTTCAGGAGCACTCTGTTGTTCTTATCCGCGGCGGACGTGTTCGTGACTTGCCCGGTGTACGTTACCACGTAATTCGCGGTACACTTGATACTCAGGGTGTTGCTAACCGTAAGCAGGGCCGCTCCTAGTACGGAGCAAAACGTCCGAAGAAATAAGCAAGGTACATTTCCGGACGATAATGTGCTCACGTGCTGTGATGGTATAGATTTTCTTTATATAAATCGCAAGACGAGCACTAACGAATTTAATAATATTCGAGTACCTATGATATCATAATTTAATGAAGGAGGGAAGTACAGTGCCTAGAAGAGGTCAAATTTCCAAGAGAGACGTATTGCCTGATCCGCTCTACAATTCAAAGCTTGTTACAAAGCTTGTTAACAATATTATGTACGACGGAAAGAAAGGCGTTGCTCAGAAGATCGTTTACGACGCGTTCGCAATGATCGAGGCAAAGAGCGGTGAAAATGCGCTTGACGTATTTGTTGCAGCTCTTGAAAACGTAATGCCCGTGCTCGAGGTTAAGGCTCGCCGTGTCGGCGGATCCAACTATCAGGTACCCATGGAGGTTCGCGCAGAGCGCAGACAGACTCTCGGACTTCGCTGGATCATCAATTATTCCAGACAGCGTTCCGAGAAGACCATGGCGGAGAGGCTTGCCAACGAAATAATGGACGCTAAGGCAAGCATGGGTGGAGCTTTCAAGAAGAAAGAAGATACCCACAAGATGGCAGAGGCAAACAAGGCGTTTGCTCACTACAGATTCTAATCGTTATAATTAAGGAGATAATTCGATGCCAAGAGAGTTTTCGCTTGAACATACAAGAAATATCGGTATCATGGCTCACATCGATGCCGGTAAAACAACAACGACCGAAAGAATCCTTTTTTATACCGGTAAAACACACCGTATAGGAGAAACACACGACGGTGCCGCTACGATGGACTGGATGGCGCAGGAGCAGGAGAGGGGTATCACAAT
>JAZSJG010000054.1:0-5429 GCA_045534215.1 Eubacteriales bacterium | reverse complement strand
GGTATATTTATAATTTGCTTCTACATCATCTACGTGATTTATCCATTTTTCGCTAATTATCTGACCTATACTGTTGTAGCTTACTGTCATTTTATGACCGTTTGCGTAGGAAATTTCTTTAAGTCTTCCGTTGCCGTTTTTATAGGTATAATTTACAAGAGAATTAGGGAAATTCTTTATACCGACTGACTCAAGGTTATGGAACTCATTGTATTTAAACAAATACTCCATTCCGTCTCCTCGAGTTATATTAGTGAGGTTATCAAAAGCATCGTAGCTGTATGACGCATTTCCAAACTCAATTTTTTCCTCTTCGTTATTTTCGTCGAGTTCGGTTATACTGTCAGTAAGCTTTTCCACTCTGCCGGAATTATCATATACGTAAGAAGTTTCTTTACCGCATCTGTCAACTATCATTTCATATCTTGACGTTTCCTCGTTAACATGATACCAGGTTTTGTTTCCTCTCGGGTCTGTATCTCTGAAAAGATTGTTTCCCTCGGCAATTAGCTCTCCTTCTCCCTTGCTGTATTCAAACGAACGGTATATTGTGTCAGGTTTATCCTTCGTAAATATAGTTTGCGTTATATAATTTCCATACTCATCTTTAGCTTCAGTAAAATCTGACTGTGTTGTCTCTTCCTCCTGTGTTATATCTTCAAAATCGTTCGCTGTGAGATTTGTCTCAATACTATTTCTTACAAGACGAATATTGTCAAAGTAAGCATTGCCGGTATTATATCCGTAATCGCAGAATACTTGAATATTTACAACCTCAAGATACTGCTCCTTTGCGAACTGCACCGACGTATATTGCCAGTCCTCTGTTCCCGGTGAAAATTCCGCTTCGTAGCTTTCTCTTTCTCCGCCCTTATAGAATATTTCTGCTCTGAGTCTGAATACCGGAGCTGTTTCTTCCTCTTTATATCCTATTGGAAGCGCGTTTGCTTTTGCCCAGCCGGACAAGGTAAAGGTTTCTCTCGTGCCTACAGCACTCTTTACGTTTACGGTTTGTTTTGCATTACAAAACGTTGTAAGTCCGCCTTTTTCGTAAAGTGATTTATTCATTGAAAATTTATCTTGTTCACCATAGTTAACGCTACCTGTGGGGGAAATTATCCAGCCGTATGTTCCGTATTCAAAACCGCCGTTATCCAGCATATTGAAATTGCTTGCGTAAGGATTGTTTTCAAGCTGAGCAGCGTCAGCGTAAACAGTTCCTTCTCCGTCCATAAGGATATGCGCCTCTACCTCTTGCTCCGAATCAAGTCTAAATGATGCTGTAAGTCTTATAAATTCGGAATCTGCTTCCGTAAGTTTTCCACTCTCTGAAAGAATATTTCCACACGTGTCGGTTACTCTTATATATGCCTTTACGCTGCTTATATTTTCAACTATTCTAACGTAAGCCGAGAAGGTATATTCTCCCGCGGGAAGTTCACATGTCGTCTGATATACTCCGCTTGCAACATTATTGTTGCTGTTTGAAATCAATCTTACAACGCTTACTCCATACTTAATATCCCTTTCCTTGACAGTTTTTTTTCTCATTATTTCTTCAGCTGAGTTATTTGTTGTATCTCCTACCATATCTTGCAGCGATAGTTTGGAAGCGGAAAATAGAGAACTATTTGAAATTACCATCCATTTATTAAAATCCTCAAAATCGCCATCTAACAAAAAGCTGTCAGGGTTTATAACCACCTCTCCGTCTGCATTACAAATAGTCATACCGTTTATATTGTCAGAATAAGAATATTCTTTAACTATATCTCCTTTGTAATCAAAGTTATATACGGTTTTTACTACAACTGTTTCCGTGCTTCCGGATTCTGTATCCTTCTGTTCGGTAGATGTAACAACTGTTCTATTCGAGGCAATTGAATAATTATATTCATAGCATGACCCGACAATAAAGTTTCCGTTTTCATTAACTCCGCATTCTGTTACCTTACTGACTCTTGAATTTTTATACTCATACTTAATCTTATATACTTGCGTCGTATCCTCTTTAAGTATTACCTCTATAGGCTTACCTTCGGTATCATATGTAAAATTAATGCTTCTTCCGTCAGAGTATTTTATACGTGTTAATTGTTTTCCGCCATCGGAATAATAGTAATTAATACTTTTTTCATCCGGAGCAGTTATTGACGAAAGTTTATTATATGAATCGTTATATGCTAATGCAAATTCACGTCCCGCTCCGTCGATTATTGCTGTAATTTTATCATTACAATATGTATAACTAATTTTATTATTGTTCATTGTATTTGTTATACATTCGAGTCTTCCGTTTACATCAAAACAATAATTAAAAATACCAGCGCGAAGATGTCTAAGTACATAATCATAAGTCATATTTCTTCCTTCGGTGTCTTCATATAAATAATAATGAATGCCAGTTAGAGAATCTACCATTTCATTTTTGGTTGCCTTAAAATATATTTGCTCTCCACGATCGTTTATATAAATATATTTTATCTCAGCTTGGCCGTTAACCTGAGTTTCCTGCGTTATAATTCTCTGCATTACATTTAGCTTCCAGCCTTTTCCAAAGTTCATTGAAACGTTGTTGCTTTCTGTAAGAGCAGTATCACCGGTAATTGTATAGTATTGTCTTGACAGTCCGCTATTATATAAATGCTTTATAGTTATGGGCATTCTATTTCCGCTCCACACAAAGTCATCAAATTCAAACATAAGATTTCCGTTAAGCAAATCAACGCTTGAGAAACCCAAACTGCCTATATTATGCGCATGAACTTTATTATTAGCATTTACCGGACTTTCACTATCATAGGTAATGTTAAGTGTCGGTTCATATCCACCGCCTTTCGCGCTACCGTAGATCTCTATATAGTCATTACCTAATTGGGATTCATCTATTGTTTTAAGCACAAGGTTAAAGCTTAAATTATTTGTTTCATTTGCTTCATCAAAAATCGTAGTTATATCAAATTTATAGATATTTCCGCCCGCCATAGCCATCTGATCATAATCAATTAAGTTGCTGTTTACAGCTAAATTGTTATTAATATCGTCACCAACACTTCCGTTTGCTTTATACAAACCGATACGGTGATAGTTACCGCTGTCTATATTGAAATCTTTTTGAATAAAGTGCAGTTCGGCTTTCTTTATTCTCGGATTGTTCGGAAGTGTGGGAAGATTTATATTTATATACGTACGCATGGCATCGACGGGGGTTGAACAGTCGTCTGTGTTGCAGCCTGTATCACTGCAATCGTCACCGTCACAGTTATTTCCGCCTGTGCTTCCTCCGGTATTACCGCCAGTATTTCCGCTAGTGTTGCCACCGCAGCTTCCGCCGGTGTTGCCGCTGCTTTCGTTATCCGGCCAATCGTCCGTTATGCATCTTCCTCTAAGAGAGAATGCCGCTGCAGCTGCTGTTGCTTCTACCTTACGTCCTACTATATGGGTAGCAGAAGTATACATATGTCCGTTTTCCCAGCTATACGTAGTAATGTTTCCGTTCTGCGACACTATGACCTGTGGGTCAATAGTTACGGGAAAGGCTCTGCCTTCTGCGTTTATCCATTCGCTGTCCGCCATTACCGCGAGGCTGAGCTTTCCGTCAGATATCCTTCTTACCTCGTATTCTACCGCAGTCGAGTTCACTCCGTTTGCGTCGGTCATAAACGGCGTAGGTATTCTGAATATCTCCTTTCCGCTCTCGATATTTCTGAAAATTATACTTCTCTCCTTTTCATCATGCTCATACTCCAGATTATCGGTTTCAACTATAAACGAATATCTGTATACGTCACGTTTTTCTTTTATTACTATGTTTTCCTTTACGCCGTTACCGTTTACCGTATATTCGTAGTCTGCTCCTTCTCCGACGTCTCTGAATCTGAGCTTATCCTTTGGGCACTCAATTTTATCCTCCTTATTTATTCTTTGAAGATGTCCCTTTACACCCTTGTTCATTTTGTTTCGGCTCTTCTTCATTCTTACGCTGATCTTACAGCCGTCCTTTTCTACATCGAAAAGTCCGTCGCTTTCTTCATCATTCGAGAAGCTCGCTTTGAATCGGTTCTTTCCTACCGTAAAGCTCTTTCTGTCCTCCGATTCAATTATTGTGTCCTCAATATCCTCGTATGCCCGTGTCTTTGCATCATACACGTGTATTGGCTCCGGATAGAAAACCGCCTGCTCGCTTCCGTCGCTCATTCTGAACACCTTGCGGTTTTCAAGACGGAGCTCCTTTATTTCTCCCTCTCTTACGACCGCTTTTTCTTTCTTTTGCGAAGTCTGCTCCTCCTGCTTAGGAAGCTCCTTTTCCTTTTCTTCTTCCTCTGACGTTGGATCATCATTTCTCTGGGCAAGTACTATCTCTTCCTCGCCATCATAATGTTCTTTTGTTTCATTAATTTCTTTCATTTCTTTTTCCTTTTTTTAATTTTTGATTTTTTGCAGCTGCATACTCATTCTAAATGTTAACTACGACAGCTTATGTCATAGTTAAAGTTGCATAAGAATTTTTTATCTATAAAAATGCGCTTGTTTTAAAGTGCAAATAAAAACTCCCGCTTCGCTTGGACAAGCCAAACAAAGCGGGAGAACTATATTTTTTATTTTTAATTTAACTTAATTGAATTTTATCTTCTAAAAATTGCTTAAATAATTTATATTGCTTTCTTGTGATTGGTATATAATGCTCATCTTTATTTGAAGTAATTTTTAATTGTGGAGGAATATCAATGCTTGGATACCACGGGTAAAATTGATAACTTATTTCACTTATTTTATAAACAAACCGTTTTTTACCTTTTTTGTATATAACTTCATTTTCGGAAACTATCAAATGATGCGTTGGTAACCTTAATGCGTAGACTATCTTATCCATAAAAATCATCATCAACAAAAAAATGCAAGTCAATACGATGTGTATAATAATTTCAAGTTTATCTCTATCCAAGGATATGGCAGAAATTGAACACAAAAAAGCCATCGCAAACACAAGGAAAGCAAACCATCTATAAATATCAACACCTGTCTTAATGTCTAAAAAATCAATTCCATTACTGTTCTCAGAGCGTTTACCCATCCGCATTCCTCCTCTAATATTAGTGCATAAATTACATCTACCGATAATCTCGGTAATGTACCAATAACAGTGTTCAAATATAATTTTGTTACAAAATTCAACGCACCCGGAGCAGCTCCTTCCGGAATATCCCACAATCCTGCGCCTCCTGTCCAAAGACCTGCGGAAAAACTTAATATTCCTTTTATACCTGCTACAACGGCATCTGTTCCTATGCGAGCGTAATTTACTTTTTTTATATCCCAATCTTTATCAATTATTTGATTAACAAAACTATTAATCGCACCCAACAATGCAGAGCCGCCAACTGCAACACCCATTCCTACAGCAAAAGATGCACCAACAGATAAACCTG
>JAZSJG010000093.1:0-9722 GCA_045534215.1 Eubacteriales bacterium | reverse complement strand
AGAAAAGAACTTGCAAAAAACTATAATCCACAGGAGTTTGAAGACAGAATATATTCGAATTGGTGCGAAAAAAATTACTTCAAGCCAAACGAAGAAAAGGGAAGACGCCCCTTTTCAATAGTAATACCTCCGCCAAACGTAACAGGTCAGCTCCATATGGGACACGCACTTGACGAAACACATCAGGATATACTTGTAAGAACCAAGCGTATGCAGGGATATTCTACTCTCTGGGTCCCCGGCACAGACCACGCAGGAATCGCAACACAGATAAAGGTAGAAGAAAATCTCAGAGTTAACGAGGGACTGACAAGATACGACCTCGGCAGAGAGAAATTCCTCGAGAGAGTTTGGGATTGGAAAAATCAGTATGGTGATAGAATAATTAATCAGCTTAAAAAGCTCGGCTCGTCTTGTGATTGGAGCCGTGAAAGATTTACTATGGATGAGGGCTGCTCGAAAGCGGTACGTGAGGTTTTTGTTAACCTTTATAACAAGGGGCTTATATATCGCGGATACAGAATTATCAACTGGTGTCCCCGCTGCCTTACAGCACTTTCCGATGCAGAGGTCGAATACAAGGACCAGCCGGGTAATTTTTGGCATATAAAGTATCCCATAAAGGGTGAGGATGCTTTTGTTGAAATAGCAACCACAAGACCTGAAACGATGTTCGGTGATACAGCTGTTGCAGTAAATCCCGAGGATGAAAATACGAAGCATCTTATAGGCAAAACCTTGATTTTGCCTATAGTTGAAAGAGAAATCCCTGTAATAGCCGACACTTACGTTGAAATTGGCTTCGGTACAGGTTGTGTTAAAATAACCCCTGCACATGACCCCAACGACTTCGAAGTTGGCAAAAGACATAATCTTGAACAGATTAAAGTCATGAACGACGACGCAACCATGAATGAAAACGCAGGCAAGTATCAGGGTATGGACAGATATGAATGCCGTAAGGCGCTCGTCGCCGAGCTTGATTCTCTCGGATACCTTGTAAAAACCGTGCCTCACGACCACAACGTCGGTACTTGCTACCGTTGCGGAACAACGGTTGAGCCGATGACCTCAGATCAATGGTTTGTTAAGATGAAGCCCCTTGCAGAGCCGGCAATTAAAGCGGTTATGGATAAGGATATAAGCTTCGTTCCTGAAAGATTTTCGAAAAATTACTTTAACTGGATGAACAATATCCTCGACTGGTGTATCTCCCGTCAGCTCTGGTGGGGACACAGAATACCCGCCTTTTACTGCGACGAGTGCGGAAATATGGAGGTTTCTAAGGAGGATATAACTAAGTGCCCGAAGTGCAACGGTGCTGTAAGACAGGAGGAGGATGTCCTTGATACATGGTTCTCCTCGGCACTTTGGCCCTTCTCCACTCTCGGTTGGCCGGAGAATACAGAGGACCTTAAGCGCTACTATCCCACGAGCGTTCTTGTAACCGGTTACGATATTATTACATTCTGGGTCTCAAGAATGATTTTTTCAGGACTCGAGCATATCGGTCAAAAGCCCTTCTCAAAGGTCTTTATCCACGGTCTTGTAAGAGATGCTCAGGGTAGAAAGATGTCTAAATCACTCGGCAACGGTATTGATCCGCTCAAGGTAATTGATGAGTACGGCGCAGATGCGCTTCGCTTCGCTTTGGCAACAGGTAACGCTCCCGGAAATGACATGAGATTTTCAGATGAAAAGATTGAGGCGGCAAGAAACTTTGCGAACAAGCTTTGGAATGCATCAAGATTCGTTCTCATGAATCTTACCGAATCGGACGAGCAGTTGCTTGAATTCCCGAAGGAAAGTGAGCTTGCCATAGAAGATAAATGGATACTCTCGCGTCTTAATAAACTCGTTAAAACAGTAAATGATAACATAGAGAATTACGAAATCGGCGTAGCGCTCGGTGAAATATATTCATTTACATGGGATTTGTTCTGCGATTGGTATATTGAAATGGCAAAAAGCCGTACCTTTGAGTCGGGAACAAAAAGCGCTCTTACGGCAAAAAGAGTTCTCGTTTATGTCCTTACAAATATACTCAAGCTTTTGCATCCTTATATGCCTTTTATAACAGAGGAAATCTATCAAGCGCTTCCTCATTCCGATGAATCGATAATGATTTCAAGCTACCCCGAATACGATGCAAATATGAATTTTGCACAAGAGGAAGCTGACGTCGACAGAATAATCAATTGCATAAGCGCTATCCGCGCACGCCGTGCAGAGATGAACGTTCCACCCTCAAAAAAGGCAAAGCTCTTTGTTGTAACAAAATATGAAAACACTTTTGAAAAGGCATCTAAAATCCTTGAAAAGCTTGCATCCGCATCCGAGGTTGTCATCACCGATAAATATGAGTCCGATGATGCGGTTACGATAGCTACCGATGCAGGAAATATGTATATTCCTCTTGCAGAAGTTATTGATTTTGAGAAGGAAAGAGCGCGTCTTTCTCTTGAAATGAAGAAAAACAACGCTGAAATAGAACGCCTTGAAAGAAAGCTTGCAAACGAAGGATTCGTTTCAAAAGCCCCCAAAAACGTAATAGACGGTGAGAGGGAAAAGCTTAATAAGTATCTTGCAACCCGCGAGGCGCTCACAGTAGCAATCGCAAAGCTCAAATAAATCCGCCGCGCGCTGAATTGCGCGGCACAGGAGAACAAATGAATTTTGAATTTGAAAATCCAAAAAGCCAAAGCCCCGACGAAGAGCTTAAGGTAGTCTTTTCCGGCAGCTATGAGGATACGCCCGAAAACCGAGAAATAACAATCCCTGTGGGTATAGAGGAAATAGCTGAGAATACCTTCCGAGGATTTCGCAACCTCGAAATTGTGAATTTGCCGGCTTCAATTAAGGTTATAGGTCCGTCCGCCTTTTCGGGATGCGAAAATCTCAAAAAGGTGAATATGCAATACGGCATCATCGAAATACAGGATGAGGCGTTTTCATCCTGTCCTGCGCTGAATTACGTAGCTATTCCAGACAGCGTAAAGAGAATAGGTGAGGGAGCTTTCGAAGCGTGTGCATCCCTTTCGGGAATTAAGCTTTCCGAATCGGTCGAAATGATTGGAGCAGGAGCTTTTGCATATTGCTTTAACCTAACGGACGTGACAGTGCCGGATAGCTGTATTCTTATTGAGTTCAATGCATTTGCTTCCTGTTTTTCTCTTGAATCCGTGAAGCTTTCGGAAAGCATGGCGCTTATCGACGAATCTCTTTTTGAGGGTTGCCGCTCGCTTAAATACGTAGATATGCCGGGCGGACTTTCAAGAATAGGGAGAAGAGCTTTCAAGGGGTGCTCGTCGCTTAGCTCGGTGATAATTCCTATAGGAGTAAGCACCATAGGTTTTGATGCCTTTGCAGCATGCACAGCTCTTAAACGCATAGCGATTCCAAGGGATATTCGTGAAATAGAGGACACGGATATATTTTCCGGTTGCGATTCTCTTCGGGAAATATCATTCGGTGGCACAAAAGAGGGGTGGGAGCTTGTTTGTCACGGCAAAACGTTAGTTATCGAAAAAAGCGACCTCTCGGTTTTTACACCTAAGGTTTCATTCCTGAACATTCCCGATAACAAGGTATAAGAAAGGTTAAAAATGAAGTATAAATGTCTTGTTCTTGACCACGACGACACAGTCGTAGACAGCACCGCGCATATACACTTCCCATGCTTTGTAGAGTATTTGAATTTGACACGCCCCCACATGAAAGATAATTACGACCTCAAATCATATCTTATTAAGAATTTTCACCCCGGAATCACAGCTCTTTTGCGTGACGAGGTGGGGATGGACGAAGAGGAAATGGAAAGAGAGGTGGAATACTGGTCCGACTATGTTAAAAACCATATTCCCCCATCTTATAAAGGAATAAGAGAAATAATGCAGGATTTCAAAAATTCCGGTGGCATCATAGCCGTTGCCTCACATTCCTTCCAAAATTATATTATCCGTGACTATAAGCATAACAATTTGCCAATTCCGGATGTAATATACGGCTGGGATTTGCCTGCAGAAAAGAGAAAACCAAGCCCCTTTGCACTTATTGATATAATGGAAAAGTTCTCTGTTGCCCCCGATGAAATACTCGTTGTGGACGACTTGAAGCCGGGATATGATATGGCTCGTTTGGCGGGAGTAACATTTGCTGCTGCCGGCTGGGGATATGATGTGCCCGAAATAGAGAGCTTTATGAGGAAAAACTGCGATTATTATTTTGAAACGGTCGAAGACCTGCGGCTGCATCTTTTGTAAAATTAAATATAGCAAAAAAGACGAATTCGCCATCTTGGTAAATTCGTCTTTCGTTATTTTGCGTATTTTTATTCGTATGACCTGTCGTCAAAAATGCGTTCTTCTGGCAATGTCCTTTCCTCTTCAAGCTTTCTATCAAGAAAAGCGATGAAAGAAGACGCGGTAAAAATCAATGACCCGCGCAAATCATCACCCGCAAATGCGGTTTTTATCGACGTGCCCTCTATCGTAACGTAGGTTACGGCCGACGGAGCCGGGGAGAAAAGAAAAACCGGCACAATACTCTTTTCCTTAACCGAGATTTTCCCGTATTGCTCGGATAATTCAAGCTTCGGTATTATTTTAACTCTGCGCATGGCGGTAGTTATGTTTCCCCTAGAGCCCCTTGCTGTGCTTCTGCCCATCCATCTGCCGGACCCGAAGGTGTTTACCCTTAAAAGCAAAAATGTAGCAGTATATTCGTCGTTTGCAAAGTGAACCTGCGTGAAACGTCCCTTGCCGTTATAAAAGCGAATAAGGTATACCGTGTCGCATATTTCAATAGCAATATCAGCATTTTTTCTCGTTTTGAACAGTGATAGGAATAGCTTTTTGGAAAATTCGACTTTTAATCCGGAATCCTTTTGAAGACGCTTTAGCCGTAATATGAGAGTAGTTCTTTTCATAACAAGTCGGAGAAAAACTACAATTTCGAAGCAAAGGAAGGCGGAGAAAAGAAAAATTAAAATCTTCATAGCTGTCACCTGTCATTAAAGCTGCAAATCCATTTTGCACGGTAGTGCAGCAGGGCGGGGAAAATTGATAAAACTCTCGAAAGAAGTGCTGCTGCGGCAAAAATGAAAAATCCTGTAAGAGCACCGAATTTATTGGTAAATAACGTGTAGAACTCTAATTGCTTTGCGACGAAAAGCCCCACTTTCTCATTTGTGAAGTTAATATTCACCAAAGTACCAAAAATCAGAGGGGTGAAAAGAGATGCCGCCAAATCATAAGGTAAAGTACAAATAAGATGGTAAAGATATATGTCTTTTATTCTGAAAAGTCCGTTTGTCTTCTGTGCTACGTCCATATACCTATCAAAGCTGTATATCGGGGGAATAAAATTAAGGATGAACACAGTAATTAATCCGCTTGTAAATTTGAGCTTCAGAACAACTCTCTCAAGCTCTCCTAAATTACGCAGAATATAGTAGGGAAGAAAGGTATTCGGAAAAATTTCGGTTAAAAGCGGGTAAAACCCGTCCTCAATGAGCGAAAAAACAAAAGAGTAGAGAATAGGAAAGAAAAGGGCTGTAGCCAAAGTCTTAAGAAGCGTGGAAAACATCCTCTTTAACATATGCCCCCTCCTTTTTACCCCCATTTTTTGTCTATATTTTAACATACTTCACTTTCTGTTGTCAAGTGCGCCGGGAAGGATGAAAAAAAGCGTAAAATTGCCTTGAAATCAGTTAAAACTTCTCACATTTTTATTGACTTTCACACGCGTATATGGTATGATACAGTTAGATAATAAAATGCAGATATATGCGTTTTTGTCGATATATCTCGGGAAAGGAAATGTCATTTATGAATTTGAAGCTCATAAACGATAGTGGCGAATGTAAGTTCAAGGCATACGGAAGCGAGATAGACGTACGCTATGACCAAGAGTATCTTCCTGGCGATAAATGGCGTATAGAGCTTACGGACACCGAGTTTGTGAAAATGAAGCTCGATTCGAGCTTGGCGGAATCGATAGTTTACGTTCCTGACGGCAATTTCGAGTTCAAAATCCCTTTTGACACGGAAAGACACGCGTGCTATGCCCCTGAGGCATTTGAGGGAAATTCACACAGAATAATTTGCTCTGAGCCGACAGAGGCGGAGATTTATTCCGAAAGAGAAATCTCTCTTAACTCGCATGACCGTCACAATATCCCCAAGTACTATCCTCATGCTGTAGCCAATTTCGTAACACGCGAGGACCCCGCATTTTTTGAACGTAACGCAATAGACGGAGTTACCGAAAACCTAGGTCATGGTTGGTATCCCTATCATTCATGGGGCGGCGGACTTCGTGAGGATCTCGAATACGAGGTTAAGTTCGGATGTGAAGCAGAGGTTTCACGGGTTACAATTTTTATACGTGCAGATTTTCCGCACGACACCTATTGGAAGGAAGCAGAGCTTTCCTTCTCCGATGGCTCAGTAGTTCCGATAGAGCTTAAGGGGATTGCCGAAGGACAGACATTTGAATTCGATACTAAAAAGACAGAATTCGTAAAGCTTGCCGGCTTTAAGCAGCAACGCCTTGAGGACGGTTCGCTTTCATTCGCAGCACTTTCACAAATACAAGTTTTTGGAAAATATCTTAAAAAGGAGAACAAAGGAATGGAAGTAAGAGACGCTTCTAATGCAAAAGACGTACGGTACTATACCACTGACAGACTCAGAGAGGAATTTCACATCGCAAATCTTTTCACCAAAGACAACATAAGAATGGTTTACAGCCACACCGACAGAATCATTGTTATAGGAATGATGCCTATTAAGCTCGAGCTTAAGCTTGAAGCCGGCAAAGAGCTTGCAGCAGAGTATTTCCTTGAAAGACGTGAGCTGGGTTGCATCAACATAGGCGGCAAGGGCGTTATCACCGTTGATGGCGAGGTTTACGAAATGAATGCTCGCGACGGTATATATATCGGCCGCGGACACAAAGAGCTCCTTTTCAAGAGCGTTGATGAAACCAATCCTGCTAAATTTTATATAACATCCTGCCCCGCGCATACATCTTATCCTACTGTTAAAATCGATATAACCAAGGCGCGTAAGGTTCCTTGCGGCTCGGTTGAAGACTGCAACAAGAGAGTAATTAATCAGTACATACATCCCGATGTTATTAAATCCTGTCAGCTTGCTATGGGACTTACTCAGCTTGACGTTGGCTCTAACTGGAACACAATGCCTTGCCACACCCATGACAGACGTATGGAGGTTTACCTTTATCTCGATATGGGCGCAAACGATGCAGTATTTCATATGATGGGTGAGCCCAAGGAAACAAGACATATCGTTATGCACAATGAAGAAGCAGTAATCTCTCCCTCTTGGTCCATTCATTCCGGCGTAGGCACAAAGAATTATTCTTTCATTTGGGCTATGTGCGGTGAGAATCAGGAATTCGACGATATGGACCATATAGAAACCAAAGAACTTAGATAAAATTATAATAAAATTTTAAGGAGATAAAGAAAATGACTAATTTTTGTCTTAAAGGAAAGGTTGCTCTTGTAACAGGCGCATCCTACGGAATCGGCTTTGCTATTGCAAAGGGACTTGCAGAAGCAGGAGCTACAATTGTTTTCAACGATATTAAGCAGGAGCTCGTAGATAAGGGCATTGCAGCTTACAACGAAATAGGCATCAAAGCTCACGGATATGTTTGTGACGTAACAGACGAGGATGCTGTAAATGAGCTCGTTGCTAAGATTGAAAAGGAGGTCGGCGTAGTTGATATTCTTGTTAATAACGCAGGCATCATTAAGAGAATTCCCATGCACGAAATGAAAGCATCAGAATTTAGACAGGTTATCGATGTTGACCTTAACGCACCCTTCATCGTAGCAAAGGCGGTTCTTCCCTCTATGATGAAGCAGCGCAGCGGTAAGATTATAAATATTTGCTCTATGATGAGTGAGTTCGGACGTGAAACCGTTTCCGCATATGCTTCCGCAAAGGGCGGACTTAAGATGCTTACAAGAAACATCGCATCCGAATACGGCGAGTACAATATCCAGTGTAACGGTATCGGCCCCGGTTACATAGCTACACCTCAGACAGCTCCCCTTCGCGAAAGACAGCCTGACGGAAGCCGTCATCCTTTCGATAGCTTCATAGTTGCAAAAACTCCTATGGGCAGGTGGGGTAATCCCGAAGACCTTGCAGGTCCTGCAGTATTCCTTGCTTCCGAAGCGTCCGACTTCGTTAACGGACAAATTCTCTACGTAGACGGCGGTATTCAGGCTTATATAGGCAAGCAGCCCTAATTGAATCATCTTTAAGGCGTGGCCGCGTGCGACTGCGCCTTGTTCTAAATTAATTAAATTTTCGAAAAATTGGTGGGTAAAATGAAAAATTACAAACAACTTCTTGCGGAAAATCTTTCTTGGGCAAAAGAGGTTTTTGCCAAAATAGATAATAAAATGTCTAAGATGACCCTCCGTTCTAGAGATAAAATAGTTGATGG
This sequence comes from Eubacteriales bacterium, assembly GCA_045534215.1. Taxonomy (GTDB): domain Bacteria; phylum Bacillota; class Clostridia; order Oscillospirales; family CAG-272; genus UBA1740. The sequence goes on along the minus strand of JAZSJG010000093.1, from coordinate 1,235 downwards.
AACAAACGAGGACGGCTTCCATAGAGAACGCCCTGCAACCTGGTGGACGAGCGGTTTCTGGGGCGGACTTAACTATATGCTCTATTCCTATACAAAAAATGAAGATTATCTTCTTACAGGAAAAAAACAGGAAGAACTTCTTGATGAAGCATTCAAAAAAATAGATGAGCTCCACCATGACGTTGGATTTATGTGGCACATTCTCTCCGGCGCAGGATATGCTCTTACAGGTGACATGGATTCAAGAAGAAGGAATTTCTATGCCGCAACAACCCTTTCTTCAAGATTCGTTCTTGACGGCGGTTTTATCCGCGCTTGGAATGAGTGGGAAGCCGGAGTCGTTGTTGATAACTGGACTATCATAGACTGCCTTATGAATTTGCCTCTTCTTTACTGGGCATCACGCGAAATGGGCGATGACAGATTTAAGAGAATAGCTATGGCTCATGCAGATATGGCAATTATGGACCATCTTCGCGAGGATGGCTCGGTAGTGCATATCGTTGAGCATGACAGAGAAACCGGTGAAGTGGTTACTACGTATGCAGGACAGGGTTATGCAGTCGGCTCTTCTTGGTCAAGAGGTCAGGCATGGGCGCTTTACGGCTTCGTTATATCCTATATTCATACGGGAGAGCAAAGATATCTTGATGCAGCAAAGCAGGTTGCTAACTACTTTATTGCTAACTGCTCTGACGATTGGCTTCCAAGAGTAGATTTCCGAGCTCCCTCAGAGCCTGTATATTATGACTCTACAGCGGGAGCTTGTGCGGCCTGCGGACTTATTGAACTCGCAAAGATTCTTCCTGAAAACGAGGGCGGTGCATACATGAGTGCCGCTATCAATATGCTTCATGCAATGGAAGAAAAATTCTGCGATTTCGACCCGGAAAACGACCATATGCTCGGCTTCGGAACAGTACGTTATCCGCTTAAGAGCATGGCCGGCGTTCACATATCAATTATATACGGTGATTATTTCTTCACTGAGGCAATTCTGAAGCTTCTCGGTTCAGAATTCTTCACATGGTAATCAAAAGTTGGCCCCCGTGTTAAAAACAACAAATAAAAAGAACAGATTCTCTTAAATCTGTTCTTTTTATTTCTCTTGTAAGCTGACCGTAAGAGTCATAAACGTATGATGCGTTGTATCCGCCTGTAACCTCGTCCTTCTCTGACGTAACTCTCATTCTTCCGTCGCAGTTCCACGAGTATTTGTGCTTTATTACTCCGCC
>JAZSJG010000050.1:0-5964 GCA_045534215.1 Eubacteriales bacterium | reverse complement strand
GGGTACTTCTCGTGGAACTTATCAAACCAAGGTCCGTTCATCGAGGTATCTCCGCCGTACCAGCCAAAATAGTGGTTGTAAGATACAACATCGGGAATATGTACATACTCCTCGTCCATATCGCACATACTTATACAAGCTATAACTGTTTTACGAGTTTTATCCATTGAATGAACAAGATCGTTCAAAATACGATGGTTTTCGAGTAAATCGGGATCTTTTGCACCGTTCATGGTTATCTCATTAGAAAGTCCCCAAACAACTATAGAGGGGTGGTTATAGTTTTGAACTATAAGCTCTTTCATTTGTGACACGGTATTTTCTCTACCGGTAGCCATATGCTGCGAAATATAAGGGATTTCAGCCCAAAGAACAAATCCGTACTCATCGCACAGGTCGTAAAAATACTGGTCGTGCTGATAGTGAGCAAGTCGAATAGTTGTTGCGCCCAATTCCTTTATAAAATCTGCGTCCTCTTTATGATGCTCGGGGAGAAGCGCATTTCCTATGCCAAGACGGTCCTGATGGCGAGAAACACCGTGAAGCGCATATTCTTCGCCGTTAAGGATAAATCCGCGTTCGGAGTCAATTTCATATGTTCGGCAACCGAATCTTGCCTTAACAGCATCAAGGGGCTCTTTATCTGAAAAAAGGATTACCTCGGCTGTATAAAGGTATGGGTCCTTTAATCCGTGCCAAAGATGCACGTTTTCAATTTCGAAGTTAGCGGTGGTTTCGCTTGCACTTGTTCTCTTTTCAAGAATGACCTCTGACTCCTTATTCATAATTCTATAAAGGAGTGTCTGGTTTTCATTTGCATTTGTAAGGTATACATCAACTTTTACATTTGCACAATTTCCCGCTATTTCCGGAGTTACTGCTATACCGGGGCCACCGTAATAATCAAGGTCGAATCTTGATTCGGATACGGCTATAATATTAACATCACGGTACAAGCCGCCATAGAAAGTGAAATCCGCCATTTGAGGATAAACGGTTTCGTTTGCTGCATTGTCAACAGAAATTACAAGCAGGTTTTCCTCCTCAAGTGCATCTGTGATATTAACGCGCCATGTTGAATATCCGCCATCGTGATGAGCGAGCTTTTTTCCGTTAAGAATAACTTCGGCAGAAGAGTTCGCACCGCGAATTTCGAGATAATAAACATTGTTTTCGGGAAGAATAGATTTTGCGAAAGTTTTTACGTAATTACAGGTTCCTCTGTAATAATCGTTTCCGCCGTCCTGACCATCTTCAGCATTCCAGCTATGAGGAAGATTTACGGCAACGGCATCTGTGGGAGCTGAGGTTGGAATTGCAGAATTTTTGGTAAACAACCAATTTTCATTAAAATTCAAAACAGTTCTCATATGTTCGCCTTTCGTTACATTATTTATATATACAACATCATTTTAACATACGAAATTCTGCTTTGCAACAATAAATTTGTAAATACTTTGTGGATAGTTGTAATAAAATTCATACAAATCTACAAAATATATCTATAAGAAAAAAAGAAAGGTTTTGAGTTATGACGTCAAAATCGGCATTTGGTATAAAAGATAAAATCGGGTATCTTTTCGGCGATTTCGGAAATGATTTTACCTTTATACTTTCATCAAGCTTTTTATTAAAATTTTATACAGACGTTATGGGCGTGTCAGCTTTTGTTGTAGGTATTGCTATGATGGTGGCAAGATTCGTTGACGCTTTTACTGACGTCGCTATGGGAAGAATATGCGACCGTGCTAAGCCCACAACTCGAGGAAAATTTAAGCCGTGGATTCTGCGAATGTGTGGACCCGTGGCAATTTCTTCCTTCCTTATATATCAAAGCTCCCTCGCCAATCAGCCAATGGGATTCAAGATATTTTGGTTATTTATCACTTATATATTATGGGGCTCTGTGTTTTACACCTCAATAAATATTCCTTACGGGTCTATGGCTTCAGCAATTTCACCGGAGCCGAGTGACAGGCAATCACTTTCCACCTATCGTACTATGGGCAGCACCTTAGCGGGTGCTATTATAGGAGTCGGTGTTCCGCTCTTTGCGTATTCAACAGTAAACGGACAAACACTCCTTGACGGCAAAAAATTTACTACAATTGCGGGCATTTTTTCGATTTTGGCGATAGCATGCTACTTGCTTTGCTATTTTCTTACTACAGAAAGAGTTATGCCAAAGCATACAGACGAGCATCGCAAAAATGGTATTGGGAAGCTCCTTGCAAATGCCGTTAAAAACAGAGCTCTTATATCGATAATATTCGCCTCGGTATTTATGCTTATAGCACAACTAACCCTGCAATCAATGGCAAACTACGTTTATCCGAACTATTATAACAGTGCAGAGGCGCAATCGGTATCTACAGTTGCTATGTTAGTCGGAATGCTTGTGGCAGCAACTGTTGCCAAGCCACTAACAAGAAGGTTTGGAAAAGCGGAAATAAGCGTAGCTTCAAATTTGCTTGCTGCAGGTATTTCAATACTACTCTTTTTCATTCGCCCCGAGAATGTATGGATGTACGTGCTTCTAAATCTTGTGTCCTGGGTAGGTCTTGGAATTTTTGCTATGGTTTCGTGGGCACTTATCACCGACGTTATTGATTACTCAGAAATCAAGAACGGCATACGCGAGGACGGGTCGATTTATGCTCTTTATTCATTTGCAAGAAAGCTTGGACAAGCGATGTCTGCCGGATTGTCCGGTTTTTTACTGACACTTATCGGATATACACAGCAAACTGCATTTGACCCTAAGGTATTAAACGGAATATTCAATATATCTACCTTAGTTCCCGCCTTAGGATTTACGATTTTAGCGCTCATCCTCTGGTTCTGGTATCCGCTTCACAAACGGGAAGTCGAAAGAAACGTTGCAATTCTTAAAGAAAAACATGAATACCATGAGTAATTCGCAAAAATGCCGATGCAATAATATGCATCGGCATTTTTGACACATCAGCCAACAGCGCTGACTTTTTTATCTTTATTGTTGTCTATTACATTTCCGTTCTCATCGAACTGCATTTTTCCGAGCTCGTTACAGCGAGTACAAAGCTGCTTTGCGATTTCCGAGCGTGACTTGCCACCTCTGGAAAGCTCAGAATAAAGAACCGGCTTATCGATTATGTAGGTGTTATCCTTTTTTCTATAATAGGACACAAAAATCGGAACGTCTATGCCCTTATGAAGACAAACATCTGCGAGCAAAGTAAAACCTTCGTGGAATCCTTCGAGTTCTTCCAAGTATCCCTTGGTAGAATCCTCAGGATATATTATAATGTTTTCACCCGCTTTTAATGCTTCTATACTCTCTCTTACGGTTTTAACTATGTTAATATCTCTATAAGTAGATATAAGATTAAGACCGCTATAGAAAAGAAGCGTAAGGGGACTTGCTATAAGACAGAAAAGTCGTGCTAAATGTATGTTCCAGTGCTTTTTCTCGCAATAATATACCTTTGTCTGATATTTATAGAGAGGAATAAGTCCGGAATTCATTTCGCTTGCGCCCCACATACGGATTGGCTTTTTGGAATAAATTTCCATTGCCATTGGAGCGTCCGTGCCCTCGTGGTTACTTAGGATTAAAGCGCTGTTTGTTATTTCTTCACCGAGATATCTGAAGGTGGGCTCCTTATATCTAACCTTCATAATTTTCTTAAGAACTCGGAAATAAAGCTTGCGTTTTCCTAATGTGTTTTTGTTTTTCTTCGGTTTAGACTTTTTAGTTTTCATAATAAAAATTATATCACAAAAGTGCTAAAAAGTCAAGTCTTTTAGATGGTTATACTAAATTTTAGAAGCACAAAACTAATCAAATGTCTTTTATTGTATAAAAAATTCCTGTAAGGTCAAGGAAGACCTTACAGGAATTTTTTATTTTAAAGCTGCACACTTTAAAGGCGGATTTGCCTTCATTATATGCTAAAATCTTAGTTTGCGGATTCCTCTTCGTTTGCGTTGCTAACAGCTACAAGCTTAACTATAGCAGTTTCAGCTCCGTCGCCACGACGGGGACCCATCTTGAATACCTGTGTGTATCCACCGTTTACGTTTGCGTAAGCGGGTGCTATAACAGAGAATACTTTCTTAGCTACATTTTCCTTGGTTATAAATGCAAGAGCTCTGCGATAAGAAGCGAGATCTCCCTTTTTTCCTAGGGTAATCATTTCCTCTGCCTTTGCAGCAACTTCCTTTGCTCTTGTGTATGTGGTTACAATTTTGCCATTTTCAAGGAGAAGAGTTACCATGCCTCTGAGCATAAGCATACGATGTGCGGTAGGTCTGCCAAGCTTTCTCATTATATGTTTTCCTCCTGATTCTTATTCTTCGTCTTTCTTCAAGCTAAGGCCTAAAGAATTCAACTTCTGAATTACTTCTTCAAGTGATTTGCGTCCAAGATTACGAACCTTCATCATATCCTCTTCGGTACGTTCAATCAAATCTTCAACCGTGTCAATGCCTGCGCGCTTCAAGCAGTTGAAGCTACGTACAGACAGGTCAAGCTCCTCAATGGTCATCTCGAGAACTTTTTCCTTCTTCACTTCAGCTCTTTCTACCATAATCTCACGATTCTTAGCATCGTCAGACATATCGATAAAGAGCTTGAGGTGCTCATTGAGAACCTTGGCAGCAAGTGAAATTGCTTCCTTTGCGGCGATTGTTCCGTTTGTGAGAACCTTGATTGTAAGCTTATCATAATCAATGCTGTTACCTACACGGGTATTCTCGACATTATATTCAACCTTGTAAACAGGTGTGAAAATAGAATCAACGAAAATGAGTCCTATAGGTGCGCCCATATTTGCGCCAACACTTGCGAGATAATTCTGTTTATTGACGTCGGAGGGAGCATATCCGCGACCTTCGTCAAACGTGATTTCCATATAGAAGCGAGCGTTCTCGCTTACTGTGCATATATGATGCTCCGGATTGAGCAGGACGATGTCAGCATCCGGTGTAATATCGCCGGCGGTAACATTGCAGGGTCCGACCACGTCGATAACCACAGTCTTAGGTCCTTCGCACTCAAGCTTTGCAACTATACCTTTAACGTTAAGTACAATTTCGGGAACATCCTCTTTTACGCCATTGCAAGCTGAGATTTCGTGAAGAACACCGTCAATCTTTATGCTTGTTGCTGCGTAACCGGGAAGAGTCGATAAAAGAACTCTTCTTAAGGAGTTACCAAGTGTTATACCGTAACCTCTTACAAGGGGGTCGACAACGAAGGTTGCTTCGCTTTCATTTTCGGAAACATCAACTATATTTATATTAAATTTCTCTATTGCGTTCACCATTTTTAATTACCTCCTGTTTTGTTTTATAAAATAAACGTGTATAAACTTGATATGATGCGAAGAATACGAAAATATAGCATTTCGGTATTCTTTCGCTTCGTATCGGAGGGATTACTTGGAATAGAGTTCGACGATGAGCTGCTCATCAAACTCGAAATCGATATCTTCTCTTGCAGGAAGGTTTACAACCTTTGTTGCAAGATTAGCTGCATCGTTTTCAAGCCATTTGGGAGCAACTGCTGTTGCCATCTGCTCAGCAAGTGCCTTAATCTTTGTGCTTTCCTTGCTGCCTTCCTTAACAGCTATAACATCACCAGCTTTTACAAGGATAGAGGGGATAGAAACCTTCTTTCCGTTGAGGGTGAAGTGGCTGTGGAGAACAAGCTGACGAGCTTCCTTTCTGGATGCTGCCATACCCATTCTGTATACAACGTTATCAAGACGTCTTTCAAGAAGGATAAGAAGATTTGCACCGGTGATGCCTTCCATCTTCTCTGCCATATCATAATAGTGCTTGAACTGTCCTTCAAGAACGCCGTAGTAACGTCTTGCCTTCTGCTTCTCACGAAGCTGCATGCCATACTCTTCGATCTTCTTGCGGGCAGCGCCATGCTGACCGGGCGCATTGCTTCTGCGAAGTCGGATCGTAGCCATG
>JAZSJG010000017.1:0-8167 GCA_045534215.1 Eubacteriales bacterium | reverse complement strand
ATTGGTGCAAATATTCGCGAAGCAAAATATGCTCACAGCAAGGCAGATTTTATATCCAAGCTTCAAATTGCGTTAAAGGAATGTTATGAAACGGAGTATTGGCTTGAACTTATTCAAAAATCCGAGATTTTTACCGATGATGTTGTGAAGGCACTTTTGCACGATTGCGGTACTATCAGAAGAATGTTGATTTCATCAATTAACACTACAAAATCTAATATGGAGAATTAATTATGAAATTAAGAATATTAGAATTCTTGAATAATATTCAAGAGCATAACGGCGTTTCCATATCCGCAAATTTTTTCTGTACTTGTGGAAACAACAAATTTGTCTTTTCGCATACAGGAAAGCAAACAAAAGGAATACTTGCCCCCTATATCATCAAAAAAAATAAGCAGTTAATACTGCAAGCAAAATGTACGTGTTGTGGAAAAAATATAGAGGTATATAATTCAACTATTGATGGTTCAAAACCTAAGACCATAGAACAATCAATTGATTTTTTGCCTTTTGTTATTCCTAAAACATCTGCAGATAAATTTGAAGTGATTATTAAATATAATTATTGGCCTGAAAATTTAAAATCGAATGGTCAGTATTCGAATCATTTTGAAAATTGTTTCATTTACATAGTCAATAATGGTAAAGAAACAAAAGCTTTAATTGAAGAATAGTTCGATCTAATCGTTAAAATTGAACCCATTTTTTGCGAAAAAAGTGAACCTATTTTGCAAAATGAACCCACTAGGATTATTGTATCCTTTTCGTAGCCCTTTCACAAATCAAAGTCTGATGAGCTTGTGCTCGTCGGACTTTTGCTTTGCTTTAGAGTGTGTACAGGCGGAACACCTTTTTCTGTATCACAAGGCGTTTACACGTTCGCCCGAGCGGCTCTTTTCCTTTTTTACACAATGTGATAAAAAGCAATAAAATTTCTCAAAAAAACTGTTTACAAAATAAAAAAAATAATGTACAATATATAAGAAAGATGTTATAAAGGGGTACTGCGAGTATGAAGCGTATTTTATTGAAGCTTTCGGGTGAAGCACTTTCAGGTAAATCAAACGAAATATATGATGCCTCATTTGTCGATGAGGTCGCAGGAGTTTTACGTATTCTTCAAAAAGAGGGATATGAAATGGGAATTGTCGTCGGCGCAAGAAATATATGTGGCGGCATACAGGGAGATGATATGGACAGAGTAAATGCTGATAGAATGGGCATGCTCGCTACCGTTATCAACTCTATATATCTTAAAGATGCGCTTTCAAGAGCAGGTGCCGATGCTGTTGTAATGTCCTCCGTTCCAATGGCACCAATGGCTGAAAATTATTCTTCCGATGTTGCGAAAAAGTATCTTGAAGATGGTAAAATCGTTATTTTTGGATGCGGACTTGGAATCCCATTCCTTTCGACAGATACTGCAGGGGCTGTCAAGGCAGCTGAAATATCGGCAGATGCTATGCTGATGGCAAAAAACGTAGATTACATATACACAGACGACCCTAGGAAAAACCCCAACGCAAAGAAGCTTGAAACGGTTAAAGCATCTGAGGTTCTTTCAATGAATCTTAAAGCAATAGATGCAACAGCAACAGCGTTCTGCCTTTCCGTCGGAATGCCTATAAGAGTTTTCGGGCTAAAAAATCCCAATGACATACTGAATGCCGTTAAGGGCATTGCGGTAGGTACTATAATAACAGCAGAATAAATAAAAGTAAATATAGGAGAAAAGTTATGAAACTTGATACAAAAGACTATGAACTTAAAATGAAAAAAACACTCGCGTCCTATTCTGAAAATCTTTCTACAATAAGAGCGGGAAGAGCAACTCCCGACGTTTTAAAAAAAATTGAAGTTGATTATTACGGAGCTCCCACCGCAATTTCTTCTATCGCAGAAATCAAAGTGAGCGATGCTCGTACTCTTGTCATCACAGCTTGGGATAAGTCTGCAATGAAGGGAATTGAGAAGGCAATACTTACTTCTGACCTTGGAATTCATCCTCAGAATGACGGCTCATGTATCCGCCTTACTTTCCCTCCTATGACAGAAGAGCGCAGAAAAGAACTCTCAAAGCAGATATCTAAAATGGGCGAGGATGCCAAGGTAGCAGTTCGTAATATCAGACGTGACGCAAACGATAAGGTTAAGGCAATGAAGAAAAATTCTGAAATGACAGAGGACGAGGCAAAGCAGTCCGATAAGCTTGTTCAGGACCTTACCGATAAATTTGTTAAGGAAATTGATGTTGTTACCTCAGCAAAAACAAAGGAAATAATGGAAATTTAATGAAAAAGATAATGTTCGGTAAAAAGGAAGCTTTCGTCACTGATGAACGCCTTGATTCTATTGCCATAATTATGGACGGAAACGGCAGATGGGCAAAGAAAAGGGGACGTCCGCGTACCGATGGTCATATAGAGGGGGCAAAGCGGGTATACGAGGCGCTTGAAACCTTCAAAAAAATCGGAGTTCACTATATAACCGTATACGCATTTTCTACTGAAAATTGGAAAAGACCTAAAGAAGAGGTCGATGCGATAATGCAACTTGTTTATACCTATCTTGAAGAGGTGGTTATAAAGCGCCTCAAGGAAATAGACGACTTCTGTGTACGGTTTATAGGTGATATATCTGCTCTTCCCGAAAAGCTGCAAAAAAAATGCAGGGAAGTTGAAAGCATGGCAAAGGATAAGCCATTCGTTTGTAACGTAGCGCTTAATTACGGCGGTAGAGCCGAAATATTGCATGCTGTAAACGAAGCTCATAAAAACGGTGAAGCTGCACTCGATGAAAAAACACTTTCAAAATATCTCTATACAAGCGGAACACCCGATCCCGATTTGATTATCAGAACGGGCGGAGATATGAGAATTTCAAACTTTTTGCTTTGGCAATGTGCGTATTCGGAATTGCTGATTCTCGATACCCTTTGGCCTGATTTCACAGAAAATGAAATAATGATGTCCGTTAAAGAATTTTATTCAAGAAAGAGAAGATACGGCGGACTTGATAAGGAAGAACAGTAAAAATGAAAGTCAGAGTTATAACTTCTTGCGGTATAGCGGCAGTAGGTTTGCCAATACTCTTTTTTTCACAGTATATAGTTTACCCCCTGTTCCTTTCAATACTTGCGGCGATTGCCACATTTGAAATATTGAGGGTTTTGGGGGTTCACAAAAATCTCTTTGTGTCGATTCCGGCATATATAATTGCAGCATTAGCCCCTCTCGGTGCGTATTTCGCAGGGTATGAAAGACTGATTTCGGCTATAATAGTTTTATCTGCTGTTGTTTTTGTTTATCTGATTTATCTGTTCTTTGTTGCTGTATTTGCACACAAGACAATTAAGTATTCTAAGGTTGCAGAAACATTTTCATCCCTTTTATACGTTATTGTGTCTTTTTCCGCGTTGTCCGCAATACGTCTTTTGCCAAACGGCGTTTGGTATCTTGGTCTTGTATTTGCAGCAGCTTGGGGAAGCGATGTATGTGCATACTTCAGTGGCTATTTTTTCGGAAAGCATAAGCTTATCCCCGAGGTTAGCCCAAAGAAAACGGTAGAGGGCTCAATTGGCGGTGTAATCGGAGCAACCCTTATTTACGTTGTTATAGGTCTTTGTGCCGATATGGCGACCGCTCTTACACCTAACTATATTGTTCTTGCAATTTCCGGCTTTGTTTTATCAGCTATATCTCAAATCGGAGACCTTGTGGCTTCTCTAATCAAGCGCGAGTACGGAGTAAAGGATTACAGTAATATACTTCCCGGTCACGGTGGAGTTATGGATAGATTTGATTCTGTTCTTTCTATCGCAGGCGCACAGCTTATTATATTTATGCTTTTTCCGCCTCTTGTATAAATCATTGATACTCCACAGAATATGCCGCTTTTGCGGCATTTCATTTTATTTAAGTAAAATATTTATTAAAGATTTCCTAAAGGAGATTTTATGAATAAAAAAATAGCTGTTCTCGGAGCAACGGGCTCGGTAGGATTGCAGGCACTTGATGTCGCAAAAATCCGAGGATATGAAATAGATTTTATGAGTGCTAACAATAACACTTCAATGATGGAAGAGGTTTGCCGAAGATTCAGTCCGAAATATGCTGCAATGGCAGATTATAAATCGGCAAAGGATTTAAAGACTCGTCTTGCAGATACAAGTGTAAAGGTTCTTTTTGGCGAAGAGGGAATATGCGAGGGAATTTCTCTTTCAAGCAGTCAGACTGTGGTAAACTCAATAATAGGTAAAGCAGGCCTTATACCGACTCTTGCTGTCATAAAGTCAGGAAAGCGCCTTGCTCTTGCCAACAAGGAGTCACTTGTTATTGCCGGCTCAATAGTAATGGCTTGCGCTAACAAGAGCGGAGTGGAAATTCTGCCTGTTGACAGCGAACATTCCGCAATCTTTCAGTCCTTGAAATCCGGTAGGAAAGAAGAAATCAAACGCCTACTCCTTACTGCATCGGGTGGACCTTTTTACGGAAAAAGCAGGGAAGAGCTTAAGCACGTTACAATTTCAGACACCTTAAATCACCCAACCTGGAAAATGGGCAAAAAAATAACAGTGGATTCCGCTACTCTTATGAATAAGGGCTTCGAGGTCATTGAAGCAGCGCACCTCTTCTCTGTTGATGCGAAAAAAATCGAGATTTTGGTTCACAGGGAGAGTATATTGCATTCTGCTATAGAATATATTGATAATGCCGTTATAGGCGAATTTTCAGTCCCGGATATGCGTATGTGCATTCAGTATGCCGTTGATTATCCGAAAAGAGAGATTTCGAATTCAGATGAGCTCGACCTTGTAAAAATCGGTTCGCTTACATTTAACAAGCCGGATTATCAGGCATTTCCGCTTCTTGATTTGGCAAAGAAATCGATAGAAATTGGTGGGGCTATGCCTGCTGTCCTTAATGCAGCCGATGAGGTTGCAGTCGCGGAATTTTTGGCGGAAAGAATTTCTTTTGTAGAAATATCTGAGGTAGTAGCCAAAACCTTTGATAAGCTTTCATATGCTAAGGATATAAATACACTTGAGGGAATATTGGCGATAGATAAAGAGGCGCGTGAAGTAGCCCTCAATACAGCAAAGAATTTTTAAGGAGAATCACTTTGGGTACTTTAGTAACAGTCGTTGTTGCTTTGCTTGTCTTTGGATTTTTGATTTTTATTCACGAATTCGGTCATTACATTTTTGCCAGAATTTTTAAAGTAAAAATTAATGAATTCTCAATCGGTATGGGGCCAAAGCTTGTATGGTATGATTCTAAAAAAACAGGAATCCGATATGCGTTATCCATGTTTCCTATAGGCGGATATGTGGCAATGGCGGGTGAGGATGATGAAAGCGATGACCCTAATTCGTTTGATAAAAAGCCCGCATGGCAGAGATTTATAATCACGTTTGCAGGTGCGGCAGTTAATATCGTTGCAGGATTTATTGCAATGATAATTCTTACCTCTATTATTGACTTCGGAGGCACAACAATTCACTCCTTTAGAGATAAAGAGCAGACAGGTATGGACATCTCCTCGTCGGAATCGGGACTAATGGTTGGAGATGAAGTTATTGCAGTAGATGGTAAAAAGGTAGTTATCCTTGATGAGCTTTCCTACGAAATAATGCGTAGAGGAACAAAGCCCATTGACGTAACCGTAAGACGAAACGGTGAGGTAATTACAATTCCTGACGTGGTATTCCCGGGAATTTCCGAGCAAGGACAATCCTTTGGTGCTATGGATTTTATAGTGTATGCAAGCGAGAAAAATTTTGGAAATGTTATGAAGTTTTCCTGGCGCAAATCCTGTCTTATCGTGAGAATGTGCTGGGAGTCAATTTTTGATTTAATTACAGGCAGATATACATTTGCGGCAGTTTCGGGGCCTATAGGAATTTCGGCAGTTATAGGTGAGGCAGCGGCAAGCGAGGATAAAACAGCATTACTTTATATAACAACCCTTATAAGCATAAATCTCGGTGTCATGAATCTTTTGCCTATACCGGCTCTTGATGGCGGGCGCCTTATAACGATATTAATCGAAATGGTAAGCCGTAAAAAATTGCCAAAGAAGGTAGAGGGAATGATAAACTTCGTAGGTCTTGTTATTCTGCTTGGACTCTCTGCGGTAATTATGGTGAAGGATGTAATTCAGCTAATAATCTGATAAAAGAAAGGATTTTTCAAAATGGAATATAATTCTTTCAGAAGAAAAACTGTAAAAGTTAAGGTAGGTAATGTTGAAATTGGAGGCGATGCCCCAATTTCCGTACAGTCAATGACCAATACCGATATATATGATGTAGAAGCGACCTATCGTCAAGCGTTAGAGCTGCAAAATTGTGGGTGCGATATTGTCAGATTTGCAATACCCGATATGCAAGCAGTTAAAACCATTGCCGCTGTAAAGGAAAAGGGACTTGAGATTCCTATAGTCGCAGACATACATTTTAATTATAAGATTGCGCTAGAAGCAGCCGCTATGGGAGTAGATAAAATCAGAATTAATCCCGGTAATATCGGCAGTAGCGAAAATGTAAGGGAGGTTGTTAAAGCATGCAAGAGAAGAGGTATACCGATTCGTATCGGTGTAAATTCCGGTTCGGTTGAACCGTCATTGCTACAAAAATACGGAGGACCTTCCGCAATGGCACTTGCGGAAAGTGCTATAAACCATGCTAAAATTCTCGAAAATGCTGATTTTTATGATATCGTAATATCGGTTAAAGCATCTAATGTTCCGACCATGATAGAGGCAAACAGGATTCTTGCGCAAAAAACCGAGTATCCGTTGCATCTTGGTGTGACAGAAGCCGGTGCAAGAACAAGTGCGATAGTTAAGAGCAGCATAGGAATAGGTACACTTCTATCTTTGGGAATAGGTGATACTGTTCGCGTATCCCTTACGGACAAGCCGACAGAGGAAATATATGCGGCAGAGCAAATCCTTTCCGCTATTCATCTTGGCAGGGTAGATAAAATGGATATTGTGTCATGTCCAACCTGCTCAAGAACTAAAATCAACCTGATAAAGCTGGTTGAAGATTTCGAGAATGCAGCACGAGAGGAGGGCCTTCTTGATTTCGGAATAAAGGTCGCTCTCATGGGATGTGCAGTTAACGGTCCCGGTGAGGCAAGAGAGGCAGACATTGGAATAGCAGGCGGAGAAAAAGAGGGCTTGCTATTCAAAAAAGGCAAAATTATACGAAAAATAAGAGAGGACAACCTCACACAAGAGCTTATCAAAGAGATAAAAGAAATGAAAGGTGCGGCAAATGACAGAGCGTAAATTTTTAGAAGTCTTCACCCGATATACTCCCTCTGAGCAAAAACGCGCTCTGCTTGAAAGAGGACACAGCGCTTCCTTTAGATACATGAAGGACCCTATGCGTATTGAGGTAGAGCTCTCTTTTGACTCTCATGAGAATGCGGTACTGATATATGAAATAGAAGACGAATTACGCGAGTTTTACGGGGCGGAATCTGTCAAGATTTTACCGCATTTTCCACCGAGTGAATTCAATATGTCGAGAATGAATGAAATCACGGCAGAAGCAGCGCTTTGCGGTGCTGTTACTAATGGATTTTTCACGAACGCGCAATATTTTGACGACGGTGAAACTATCAATGTAGAGCTTCCGTTTTCATTTTTTGGTGTAAGCTTTGTAAAAGATGCAAAAACCGAGCAGATACTTTCTAATATCCTTAAAAGCAGATACGGTGTCGCGCGTAAATTTTCTATAACATCTGCATCAAATGCTCAGGAATACCAGAAGCAGTGGGAGCTTAAAAGAGAAAAAATGCTCGAAGATGCAGAAAAAGAAAGCAGAGAAAATTACATAAGACAAAGAGAAGAGGCCGCAAGAGAAAATAACCCGTATTATGACTTCGAGAAAAAGCAGGGAATCTCTTCTGCAACGGGTAAAAATGAAGCCCTTGGCGAAACATTGTACAAAATGGGGCCCACAACCTATGATTTTTCGGAAAGAGAACATATATTCGGAGATGAGTTCAATGTATCAGAGCCATTTCCTCTTTCGGATATAGAAAAAGTCAGAGCACCGGGTGTGTTTCTTGGCACTGTATTTGAGGTAACTACAAAGGCAACACGTGCAGGCGACAAAATGAATATTACTATAGGTATATCCGATGGCGCA